>CAYTOO010000055.1:0-11103 GCA_964439545.1 uncultured Oscillospiraceae bacterium
TCGCTTTATCTATAGATTTTGCCATTAAAATAATTAAACTCTGTGAAACAATTAAGGGACATTATTCCCTTGTAAATCAATTAGAGCGCTCCGCAACCTCCATTGGAGCCAATATTCACGAAGCCAACTATGCCCACGGAAAAGCTGACTTTATTGCCAAGCTGCAGATCGCACTGAAGGAATGCTACGAAACGGAATATTGGTTGGAACTGTTCGTAAAATCCGAAATTTTGAACAGAGAAACCGCAGTTGACCTTTATAATCAATGCGGCACGATCCGCCGCATCCTGATTGCCTCTATTAACACCGCAAAGGAGAATGGAAAATGACAATCCAAAAAGATATTGTGTTGTGGGATAACGGCCGAGATAGACTTTGTTTGTTGAAGGTGCCATTTGAACAACAGTATAAATATATCGATGGATTACCTTGCATAACATTTGGAATTTCGTATGAAAGCGCAAGCTATAAGGGGTGTGATACTTTTACCTTGTTTGATCATTTCTACTCTGACATTATAAGTGCGATAGAAAAAACATATCGTACCTTGAACGGGGATTTTCGTATCTATGATGTTGGTGCAGATACAGACGGATACATCGATTTCCAAATGAAGAAGGGGCGATTGTACATAAACGGTCAACTTGGAGCATCGTTTTCCTCTCACTCTTTAACATTTAGTTTTGACGCGGACCAAACGCTTCTGGAAGTTTTAATACAGGACCTTTCCATTTAATGATAGGTGTACTTTTAGTCTTTCTTACCCCCTGTTTACACTACTTTTAGTCGCTCTTTCGCAAAACAAAACCACCCTTTGGGTGGTTTTTTGTTTTGGCGCGTGGTTTTATTTAATACGAGGGGGTCATACCCTCCCCTCTCGTGCTCTCCCCATGCAGACTTGGAAGCTGTACTCCTCCCCTCTCGCGCTCTCCCCATGCAAGAGTGGGAGCGGTTTCGATTTGCATTGAAGTACGCCCAAACGTCTGCTATAATAGTGCAAAGGCGGTGAGGGCATGGAATTACTCCAAAAGTTAAAGGATAACTATCGCTATAGTGACTACTATATTCCTGACAACTGCTATGAGCAGTACCTGCATCGTTTGCGCACAGAACCATTAACACAGGAATTGGTAGAGTACCTATGTTCACAAATTGATAATCCAAAAAGCAAGAAAAGCTGTGAACTCCGATTCATTCACCTGCAGCCACTTTTTCTGAATCCCACGGCACAAAACTTTGATTTAAAACAATATCTGTATTCCCATATATCAAAATGCAGGCGATCTTGGTTGAAATTATTTTTCATTAGAGCCTACGCTGTTCATGCATCCGAAAACGAATTGATTCCTATCATGCAGAAATTTGAAAGTACACTGCAAAAGGTACATGATTACCAAGATTATGCGCAGATTCTTTCAGAAGCGGGGTTGCCATACCTGTGCAAGAGATATGGCTATGAGTGCTTTTTCCACGCACTATCTGTTGCAGAAGAAGAGTATTTGAATATCGACCCTTTGCTTCGTGGTTTCTTCACTTTGGATAAATCGGGAGATATGGTAGAAATCCTTACCCCACAACAAACACACGAGCGATTGGAAGCGTTTTTTAAGAAGAAAGGTCTGCGGTAGACTATCCTGCAAACGATTGAGCCGCGTGAGCCAAATTAACCTCTGCTATACTACCCCATAGGAGGTGAGCCCATGCCTACCTCGTCAACGTCCTCGCTCAGATTCGGTACACGCAGATCTCCCATCGCCTGCGGCGCTGCAGGCTCATTGGCCATGCGCTGTCGCCATGCCATCTCGCGGGCGATGTCCTGCCGTGTCAGCGGCACGTTGCTAGGCACGTCTGTGTCGGTAAACACATCGGATAGCTGTACCACCTTTACCTCGTACCCGTCTGCACCAACGATAGCGTTCTTTGCGGTAATGTATTCTCTATTGGGCTCGTGGTGATACCCGTACACGTCGGTGTAGCCGTTGGAGAGCATCTCGTCGATCATCAACTCCACGCGCTTTGCCGCCGCAAAGTTTTCTTGCCCACGATCTTCCACAATGGCACTAAGCGCCTTGTCGATGTCATCATAGGTCATGCCTTCGTCATCCAGCAGCTTTGCAATCCTGTCTGTGGCCACCCGCTTTGTTCGGATGTAGGTATCATTCTCACCCACGCCGCCGGGGAACTTGACGATTTGCCCCCCCTTCTCGGTCTTCGAAAATTCATCCTGCAGCATCCCCGCAATCTCCGCGTAATACTCATGGAGCTGCGGGTGGTCAAATTGGAAAGCATGGAGTTTTCTGTTGCCCACATTGTAACTTTCCCGTTTATCAATGTGCTGCGCCGCATCTACGGCGTAGATATTACCCGCCGCATCGTAGGCGATCTTTCCCTGCTCTGCTACCAACGCAAGATTTTTTACAACGTTCTCTATTTGCGCTTCGTCTTTGATTCCTCGCAAAGCCTCATCCAAAGAGATGTGCTTTCCTGCTCGCAACTTTTTCTCCGCCGCACTTGAAATCCCGATGATTTGTGGTACACTGTATGTACCCTCCTGCGTGGCTGAAACGCCCAAGGGGTGCTGGAACTGCCTCATGGTTGGCAGCGTAGCCGCACCCTGCGCAGGGGGATTTTCATTTGCAGCCGCCTCCACCGCATCCTGCTCCACGGTGGTCAACCGCGGCATGCGGATCATCATCTGCTGCGGCATCTGAGCCATCATCTGCCGCAGCGGAGCGGTGGACTTCAGCTGCGACAGATTTCCCTTGACACCATCCGAAAGATTTGTTACACTCGGGGGGAAAGAAGTTTTCCCCTGCTGAGCGCCGGAGTTTCCGGAAGAGCCGTTAACTTGGGGAAAGCTTCTTTCTTGCATTTCTCCAATGTTGTAAACGATATTCCCATCGCCCCCTATTGCTACCGAAATTCTGACTCGGTAATATTTCCCGTCAAAATCTTGGAAGAACGCTGTTCTGTAGTTCCAACCGCCGCTCGCCATGTCTCCGTGCTTTGCGTTGTAATCCTCGGTATTCTTTTTTCCTCTTTTAGAAATTTGTGCCAGCTCGTCGATGTGCGCTCCTGCACTAACTTTTCTTTCAAACTCGCTTTCGCTCATAGTACGGCCATCGCTTGTGTGCGGATCACTAATTTTTCCTGCCGTGTCCTTTGTCAGCGTAAGCACATCTCCGTCTTCTGCGATGAGCGTAACATTTTCTCCGTTACGGATTTTTGTATTGATGTAGTTTTCAAGCTGTTCGCTCCACGACTCGGGATTGTTTCCAAAAATAACTTGGCGATCAGCTTGTACATATTTTTTATCGCCGACAGATTTAATTTGGTACCTCACACCGTCACCCTCTTGGGCGGCGGTGTTTGCGTTCTGCCCATAGGCTGCTGCCGCCGCATTGTAGGTGTTCTGCCACTGCTCCGCGATCATCTCCAACTCACTGAGGGTCTTGCCCGTGGCCTCCTGTGCTGCCGCATCCCGCGCTCTGCCGGTGAAGGTAGCGCGGATCTTGGCGATCAGTGCCCGCAGCGCATCCAGCAGCCGCTCCGCTGCCGTGCGGTTTTCGCGTGCGAAGCGGTCAAAGAGGTCTGCGTCCTCCAGCAGCACCTGCGTGAAGTCCGCCGCCATCTCGTCCAACACGGCGTTGTCACTGAGGTCCTGTCCCGCCTCGCCGTAGGCGCTGCGGTAGCGGTTCATCATGTCCGTCAGTGCCGCCTCGCCGCCCGCGCGGGTGAAGTAGTCTGCCACCGCCCCGCGGAACGCCTCATACTCCTGCGGAGCCATGGTCTGCAGGTGGTGGGTCAGCTCGTGGGCCACCACCACCATCTTCGCGCGATCCGTGCCACCCAGTTTGCGCTGTTGTAGTCGCCGTTGGCAAGGCCATTGAGTACGCTTTCTACTGAGTCGATGCTGATGCCCGTCTCTCGCTCAAATTGATTGGCAATGGCGTTTTCCATAGAGGTAAAGCCCTCTCTCGTTTTTCTTCCACCGCCGAAGATGTCTCCATCTTCCATGTATGCACCCCATGTAGGCCGCTGCACGCCGTTCTGCGGCCTCACATCACCGTCCTGCCCCTCCCCCACTCGGGACACTATTACTATCCGCCCGCCGACCTCGCCGCGCTGCACAGGGCGTTCTGTGAGTTTATCAACCAACCTTAACCCTCCACAGGGGCATCCAACGGATGCCCCTTTTTGTTTACAATCTCTCCATTGAATCTTCCATCGGGGAGTGGTATAATTCTTTTTTAGAATCGCATTTCTTAACACCTTATTAGCTGCGCCTGTGTCCGATGAGGGCAAGGCAGAAGAAAGGACTGTACATGCCCCTGTTCTCCCCCACGGGAACACTCGCCCGCGCCACATTCCGCGTTATTCGCGGCGCGGTGAAACTCTTTTACCCCCGTATCCACCTCGAGGGCTGGGAAAATGTCCCCGATGCCCCCTGCTTTTTGGTGGGCAACCACTGTCAGATGAACGGCCCTATCATCGGCGAACTCTACATCCCCGGCGACCGCGCCATTTGGTGCGCCGGAGAGATGATGCACGCCAAGGATGTGCCCGCCTACGCCTACCGCGACTTTTGGAGTAATAAGCCCAAGTGGCAGCGCCCCTTTTATAAGCTGCTGTCCTACCTCATTGTCCCCATCTCCGTGAGCGTTTTCAATAATGCCCACACCATCGCGGTCTACCACGACTCCCGCAGCATTACCACCTTCCGCCACACGGTCAACGCCATCGCTGAGGGCAAAAAGGTGGTCATCTTCCCCGAACATGATGCCGATTTTAACCACATCCTCTGCCAGTTTCAGGAGAAGTTCGTAGATGTGGGTAAGCTCTGCTATAAGCGGACGAAGGAAGTCCCCTCTTTCGTCCCCATGTATTTGGCCCCCAACCTCAAAACCGCCTATTTCGGCAAGCCCATCCCCTACCCCATCGAACTGGGCACAGAGGAGGCACGCAAAGCGGTGTGTGAACACCTAATGGCGGAAATCACACGCCTCGCCGTGGAAGCCCCGCCCCACACCGTTGTCCCCTACCGCAATCTCCCCCGCAAGACCTATCCCCGCAATATCTAAGGTAAGAAGGTGACCCGTTTTTCTATGAAACGTCCCGTTGTTGACTATCGCAAGCTGCGCTTTTCCAACATCACCTCCCCCCAGTATCGCCATGTGCTGCTGCTGTTGGGCTGGGTGTTCTATTTTTCCATGTATTTCCTCACGGAGAATCTCATCCCCGTGGAGAACTGCCACCCCGTGTGGTGTCCCCTCGATGATATCATCCCCTTCTGCGAGTGGTTCATCATCCCCTACGTGGGTTGGTATGCCTTGGTGTTCCTCTCCTTGGCCTATTTCTTCCTCTATGACACGGAGGATTTCTCCCGCCTGTCCAAATATATCCTCATTACCCAAATCGTCGCCATGATCGCCTATGTGGTCTATCCCACGCGGCAGGATCTGCGGCCTGAGGAGTTTGTGAACGAAAATGTCCTCACCGCCATCTGCGGCTTTCTCTACTCCTTCGACACCAATACGGGCGTCTGTCCCTCTCTCCACGTGGCCTATTCTCTCGGCCTCATGTCCGTGTGGACGAAGCGCAAGCAAACCCGCGTCTGGTTTAAGGCCTTTATCGTGGTGGCCGTCATTCTCATTTCCCTCTCCACCGCCTTCGTCAAGCAGCACTCCGTGGTGGACATTTTCGCCGCCATCCCCGTGTGTCTGTTGGCAGAGTGGCTGGTGTATAACAGCTTCTACCGCATGAAATGGCAAAAACACAGAAGAAAAAGAAGGTGAGTCGTCGTGGAGAAAATCCGCGCCGCTCGTTCTCATGAAATCGATATGTGCTCGGGGCGTTTGCTTCCGAAGATTCTGACCTTTGCGCTGCCCCTCGCCGCCTCGGGCGTATTGCAGCTTTTATTCAACGCCGCCGACATTGTGGTGGTAGGCCGCTGGGCAGGGGACAACTCCCTCGCCGCCGTGGGCTCCAACACTGCCCTCATCAATCTGTTGGTCAACCTCTTCGTGGGCTTAAGCATCGGTACAAACATCCTCGCCGCCCGTTTTGTGGGGGCAGGCAACCGTGAAGCCATCCGCTCCACGGTCCACACCTCCATGCTCCTCTCCCTCATCAGCGGCATCTTTTTGGCGCTCCTCGGCTTCTTCGCCGCCGAGCCCATATTGCACCTTATGCAGGTGCCGCCCGCCATTCTGCCGTTGTCGGCTCTCTATCTCCGCATCTACTTCCTCGGCATGCCCGCCACTATGGTCTATAACTTCGGCGCAGCACTTCTCCGCGCCGTGGGCGATACACACCGTCCCCTCCGCTATCTCCTGCTCTCGGGCGTGGTGAATGTGGGGCTGAACCTCATTTTCGTCATCGTCTTTTCCATGGACGTGGCAGGCGTGGCACTGGCTACCGTTATCGCCCAGTGTCTGTCCGCCTTTTTGGTGGTGCGTTGCCTGTGCCGCGAGGAGAGCGACATCCACCTCGACCTCAAAGCCCTGCGCATCGACAAGCTGCGCTTGAAGCAAATCCTCGCCATCGGCATCCCCTCGGGCTTGCAGAGCGTGGCCTTTGCCCTCTCCAACGTCATCATCCAATCCTCTATCAACGGCTTTGGCGAGGTGGTCATCTCGGGCAACACCGCCGCGGCAAACATCGACAGCTTCATCTACGTGGCCTTCAACGCCTTCTATCAAGCCAATGTAGCCTTCACCAGCCAAAACTACGGCGCAGGCCGCTGGGAGCGGCTGCGCCCCATTGCCCTATGCTGCGTAGGTTGCTCCATGGTGACGGCGCTGGTGCTGGGTATCGGCTCGTTCCTCGCAGGAGAAACCCTCCTCGGCATCTACACCCGCTCTGAGGAGGTCATCGCCGCAGGCATGGTGCGTATGGGCATTGTGGCTCTGCCCTACGTGTTGGGCTCTATGATGGATGCCATCGTGGGCTCTATCCGCGGCATTGGCTACTCAGTGCTGCCCATGGTGGTCACCATGCTGGGCGCTTGCGGTCTCCGCATCCTCTTCATCGCCACCGTGTTCCAGCTGCCCCGGTTCCACACGGTGGAGGCCATCTACCTCACCTACCCCATCACATGGACGGTGGCCTTCCTTGCCCACTTGGTGTGCCTCACGGTTGCCTTCCGCCGCCTTAAAAAGCGCAGCGCCAACTGGAAGCACCGCCAGCTCATGGAGCGCCATTAAACTGCAAACACCATCAGGGTCGTTCGTTTCCCCCACAGGGACACGAACGACCCTCTTAGCTTTTTAACCAAAATTTATCAAAATTTTTATTGCACTTTGACGAAAGCTATTTTATAATACATGTAGACGGAATTTGCGGAAATCCTATTTTAAATGAGGTAAGCAAAACAATGACAACTTATTTTTTCAACATCGTTTCCCTGTTGGGCGGCCTCGCCCTGTTCTTGTTCGGTATGGACGTCATGGGCAAGGCACTGGAGCGCCAAGCGGGTGGTAAATTGCAGATCATCCTCGCCAAGATGAGTTCCAACGTCTTTAAGGGCTTTTTGCTTGGCTTGGCGGTCACCGCCGTCATCCAGTCCTCCTCGGCAACCACCGTCATGGTGGTGGGCTTCGTTAACTCCGGCATCATGACGCTGAAGCAGGCCGTGGGCGTTATCATGGGCTCCAACATCGGTACTACCGTTACCGCTTGGATCCTCTCCCTCTCTGGCCTCGAGGGCGACAGCTTCATTATCAACCTCTTTAAGCCCATGACCCTCGCCCCTCTGGTGGGTATCATCGGTGCAGCCCTCTTCATGTTCGCCAAGAGCGATAAGAAGAAGGGCATCGGCACCATTGCACTGGGCTTCCTCGCCCTCATGGTGGGTATGGACATCATGGGCGATGCCATGGCCTTTTTGAAGGACGAGCCTTGGTTTGCCCAGCTGATGATTTCTTTCTCTAACCCCATCCTCGGCATCATCTTCGGCGCGGTGCTGACCGCCCTTATTCAGTCCTCCTCCGCCTCCGTGGGTATTCTGCAGAGTCTCTGCTCCACAGGCGTGGTGACCTTCGGCGCTGCTATTCCCATCATCTTGGGTCAGAACATCGGTACTTGCATCACCGCCATCATGGGCTCCATCGGCGCCAACCGCAACGCGCGGCGCACCGCCCTTGTCCACCTCCTCTTCAACGTGGTGGGCGTGTGCCTCTTCTCCGTGATTTTCTACGGCCTCGGCATCTTCATCGACTGGGCATTCTTGACGGAGACCGTCAAGGCATGGGATATCGCCGTGATCCACACCCTCTTCAACGTGGGTGCTACCTGCGTGCTGATGCCCCTCAACAGCCTGCTTGTGAAGCTGGCCTATCTCTTCATCCCCGCCGAGCCTGTCCACCAAGCCCCCGTGCTGCTGGATGAGCGTCTCCTTGCTACCCCCGCCGTTGCCGTGCAGCAGGCACACTCTGTGGCCACAAAGATGGGCCGCGATGCCGCCGATGCCATGCACTATGCCATGAAGCTGGTGGAAAACTACGACCAAAAGACCTACGACAAGGTCATCGCCCTTGAGGACGAGACTGACCGCCTCGAGGATATGCTGGGCACCTACCTCCTCAAGCTGTCCGCCGAGAATTTGTCCGTGGAGGATAACCGCAGCCTTAACACCCTCCTCTACTCCATCGCCGACATTGAGCGCATCGGCGACCACGCCAAGGAAGTGGCCGAGGCCGCACAGGAGATCCACGAGAAGAGCATCGTCTTCTCCCCCGAGGGACAGGAGGAGCAGATCATTCTCCGCCGCGCTGTGGAGGACGTGGTGGAGCGCACCATCCGCGCCTACGCCGCCTTTGACCGCGCTGAGGCCATGAAGGTCGAGCCCCTCCGCAAGGTGGTCAACACCCTTATCCGTGAGATCAAGTCCCGCCATGTCCGCCGCCTCCGCGATGGTATCTGCACCGTGGAACACGGCTTCGTGGTGGAGGATATGCTGACCGCTTTCGGCCGCACCGCAGACCACTGCTCCAACGTGGCTGTGGAGATCCTGCAGGTCGCCGAAGGCAAACTGGAGGCACACGAGTACCTCTCTGCCCTCAAGTCCGGCAAGCTCACCGAGTCCGCCGCCTACTCTGAGCGCATGGAGCGCTACACCCAAAACTACTTCATCGAGGAAGATGAAGAATTGAAGTAATCCCATACAACAAAAGACACCCGAAACGGCTCGTTTCGGGTGTCTTTAAATTATAGCAAAAGTGGTATGACCACTTTTGCTATAGAATTGCAGCCTGCTGCAGCGCACTCGCTGCGCTCGCACGTTTGCAGGCCGATAAGTGTTTTCGTCCACGCACATGTCGCGGCCGAAAACAATAAAAACTTTTTCGCCGCTGCAGCGGCGAAACTCTGCGAGGCTTTTTACGCATAAAAAACACACCGACTTCACAGTCGGTGTGTTTTTATGTTTTTTACACGGCGTACCACATGACGCGCTTTCCCTCAATGCGGACTTCCAGCCGTCCGCTCTCCTTGAGGTAGCTTAAGTAGGAGCGCACGGTGCTGCCAATGAGGACGTACTGCTGGTGGGTCATCTCGAGACCATAATCCTCGAAGAGGTTATAGAGCAGTTCCTCCCAAGTCGTACCCTCAGCGCAGAAGGCCACGATATGCGCGGCAACCTCCTCGGTGGCGGCGATGTTAATGTTGGCCAGCGGCGCAATATCCTCGGCGGGGGCGGCGTGGCTGGGGACATAGACCTTCGCGCCCAGTTCGGGCAGCTTGCGAAGTGTCTCCAAGTACGCCGCCACATCGTAGACAAAGCCCACGCGGTACTTCTCAATGGTCTCCTGAGAGGACAGGCAATCGGCGATAAAAGCCGTGCCATCGGGCAGCAGGAAGCCCACCTGATGGAAGAAGTGACCCGACAGGGGGAGAATCTTCACCTCTGCGGGGAAACGCGGGTCTTCAAAGGGCGTTACCTCGCAGGGCTGCGCCATCAAAAACTTGTGGCACAACTCCTTGTAGGGGAAACCACCGTAGAGGAAGGCGGGCTCAAACTCGGGATAGGCCGTCACCGCCCCCTCCATGCCGCCTGCAAACACGGGACAGTCGTACTGCTTTTGCAGGTACGCGCAGCCGCCCACATGGTCGGCGTTGGAGTGGGTCACCAAAATGCCGCGGCAGCGCCAGCCCTGTGCGTCCAGTTCCTTGCGGGTACGGCGGCCTGCATCCTTATCCGAGCCGCTGTCGATGAGATAGACCTCATCGCTGCCCTCGGGGCGGTAGATACCGATTTTTGCGGGGCTCTCCAGATAGTAGCTCTGAGGGCCTACTTGACGGAGTTCATACATACGCTCGTCCTCCTCGGTAAAATCTCTTTATTCCAGTGCATCGCGACTTTCAAACACGTCGCGGATACTGCCAAAGCGGTCAACAGGGGGTTGCTCGGGCTCTTCAGCGGGAGCATACGCGCCGCCCTTCATCTGCAGTTCCTGCCACTGTGCGCGAGTAATCAGCACCTGACGGGGCTTACTGCCCTCGAAAGGCCCAACGATACCACGCTCCTCCATCTGGTCAACAAGGCGCGCTGCGCGGGAATAGCCCAGCTTCAAGCGCCGCTGCAGCATGGACACGGAGGCCTGTCCCGTCTCGAGGATGACCTCCACGGCGGCGGCAAGCATCTCGTCGCAGCCCTCGCCACCGTCGGACTCGGAGGCGGCAGCAGAGGAAGAACCGCCCTTGCCGCCCTTCTCGCTCTGCTTCATGGCCTCTTCGATCTTCTCCATGACCTCGTTGGAGTAGTCAGCCTCGCCGCTCTCCTTGACGAAATTCACCACGCGCTCGATCTCCTCGGGAGTGATGAAGCAGCCCTGCACGCGGGTGGGCTTGTTGTCGCCCAAGGGGAAGTACAGCATATCGCCCTTACCCACCAGCTTTTCTGCGCCGGTGGTGTCGAGGATGATGCGGGACTCCATAGCGGAGGCCACAGCGAAGGCGATACGGCTGGGGATATTAGCCTTCATCAAACCAGTGATAACATCGGCAGAGGGACGCTGGGTGGCGATGACGAGGTGCATACCTGCGGCGCGGCCCATCTGTGCCACGCGGCAGATGGATTCCTCCACCTCCTTGGCGGCCACCAGC
>CAYTOO010000056.1:0-10960 GCA_964439545.1 uncultured Oscillospiraceae bacterium
GCCGTGTCCGCGATCTGTTCGTGCAGGCCAAGAAGGAAGCTCCTGCCATCGTCTTTATCGACGAGATCGATGCTGTGGGTCGCCAGCGCGGCTCTGGTTTGGGCGGCGGTCACGATGAGCGTGAGCAGACATTGAACCAGCTGCTGGTGGAAATGGATGGCTTCAGCGCCAACGAGGGCGTTGTGGTCTTGGCCGCCACCAACCGTGTGGACATCCTTGACCCCGCTTTGCTGCGCCCCGGCCGCTTTGACCGTCAGGTGTATGTGGGTCTCCCCGATATTAAGGGTCGTGAGGAGATCTTGAAGATCCATGCCCGCAATAAGCCTCTCGCTGAGGATGTGGACTTGGCACAGGTAGCCAAGGGCACGCCCGGCTTCACCGGCGCAGATCTTGAAAACCTCCTCAACGAGGCTGCATTGCTGACAGGTCGCCGTGATGAGCAGTTCATCAACAAAGCCACTCTTGACGAGGCTGTTATCAAGGTCATCGCAGGCCCTGAAAAGCGCAGCCGCGTTGTCCCCCAGCATGAGCGCAAGCTCACCGCCTACCACGAGGCAGGCCACGCCATCGTCATGCGCGCCCTGCCCGACCACGATCCCGTCCATCAGGTGACCATCGTCCCCCGCGGCAGCGCAGGTGGTATGACCATCTCCCTGCCGGAGGAGGATCGCTCCTATCTCAGCCGCAACCACATGCTGGATAACATCGTCTCTCTCTTGGGAGGCCGCGCAGCAGAGGCGTTGGTATTGGGTGATATCTCCACCGGCGCATCCAACGATATCCAGCGCGCCACCTCCATCGCCCGCAAGATGGTGGGCACTTACGGTATGTCCGAAAAGATCGGTACCGTGGCCTTCGATGCAGGCAGCGACGAGGTGTTCATCGGCAAGTCCATGGGTCACACCCGCCCCTATTCGGAGAAAACTGCTGCCGAGATGGATGAGGAGATCCGCCGCATTATTGACGAGTGCTACGACCGCGCCCGCGCCATTCTCTCTGTGCGCAGCGCCGCGTTGGAGGCTGTTGCACAGCATCTTCTCCAGCACGAAACGCTGGACGGCGCCGCATTCGAAGCCCTCTACAGCGAAAACACCCCTGAGTAATGTTGAAAAACAAAGGCCTTTTCCCAAGGAAACGGCCTTTGTTTTTCTTTTTGTTGTATTTTGCCGCAAGAAAACGGAAAAAGTTTTGAGATACCTTGTGCATTTTGACGAAGGCAACTGTCCCCCAAATGGGCACAAATTGGACAAAAAAATCACCGTCAGAATGGCATTTGTCCGCGCAACAAGGACAAGGGTTTTTTCGCGACGAGAAAAGAGGGTGGATTCCGATGCCGAGGAGAGGAATTTTTAGAGGAATTTACCCCTTGTGTTTTTGCCTTTTTTCCGCTAAAATGTGCCTATTGTAGCCGTGATTGTATCACTGCACACACAATTATAGGAGGATAATTGACTATGAAAAAGTTTTTGGCTCTCGTTCTGGCTCTGGTTATGGCCCTGAGCCTGGTCGCCTGCGGCGATAAGCCCGCCGACGACGGTGCTGCTGACGGCGAGAAGGTCGTCAAGATCGGCGTGTTTGAGCCCCAGACCGGCGATAACGGCGCCGGTGGTAAGCAGGAGATTCTGGGCATGGAGTATGCTCACTCTCTGTATCCCACTGTTGAGATCGGTGGCGAGACCTACAAGGTCCAGCTGGAGATCGTTGACAACCGCACCTCTGCT
This sequence comes from uncultured Oscillospiraceae bacterium, assembly GCA_964439545.1. Classification (GTDB taxonomy): domain Bacteria; phylum Bacillota; class Clostridia; order Oscillospirales; family Oscillospiraceae; genus Vescimonas. The sequence goes on from CAYTOO010000056.1 coordinate 1,722, forward strand.
GAGAACGGCCCTTCCGCCGCTGCTGAGCTGATCAACCGTGACGTGTCCATCGTTCTGGGCTCCTATGGCTCCGGCGTCTCCATCGCCGGCGGCGAGGTGTTCCAGGAGGCCGGTATGCCCGCTCTGGGTACTTCCTGCACCAACCCCCAGGTCACCGCTGACTGCGAGGTTTACTTCCGTCTCGCCTTCTTGGATCCCTTCCAGGGCACCGTTCTGGCTAACTATGCCTACAACGAGCTGGGCGTGACCACCGCTTACACTCTGGCCATGCTGGGTTCCGACTATGATCAGGGTCTGGTGTACTACTTCACCGAGGCTTTCAAGGCTCTGGGTGGTACTGTTGTCTCCGAGGACTTCCCTGTCAACACTGCTGACTTTGTTTCCTATGTTACCAACGCCAAGGCTAAGGATGCCGGCGTTATCTTTGCTCCCGTGTCCATCAACTATGCTCAGCTGATCGTTCAGGCTGCTGATGCTCAGGGTTACGAGGGCGCTCTGCTGGGCTCCGACACCTGGGACAACAACATGGTTATCGAGTCCGCTAAGGGCACCGATCTGGAGTGCTTCGTCACCACCTTCTATCAGGAGGGCGGCGCACCTGAGTTCGATACCGGCATCAAGGAGTGGCTGAACGCCAACCCCGACAAGCTGACCAACAACGGCGGCAATGACATGGTCGCTGCTGTTACCGCTATCGGCTATGACGCTTACATGACCGCTATCGAGGCTCTGAAGCTGGCCGGCAGCACTGATCGTGCCGCTGTTCTGGCTGCTATGCCCAACGTCTCCTTCGAAGGCGTGACCGGTCCTATCACCTTTAACGAGATCGGCGATGCCAACCGTGACGGTGCTTTCATCAAGACCGCCAACACTGTTGATGGTGTTTGGGACTTCGTGAAGGTTCAGACCGTTGGTTAATCGGAATTCTTCGATTATTTACGAACTGATCTGAAAGAGTGAATCAAAAGAGGATGGCGGAGCACTCCGCTTCGTCATCCTCTTTTTTCGCCGTTTTTCTCATGTTGAAAAACGGCGCTTTGCCGTATTTATGAAAGCGGTTTTTTATGGCGTGGGCCGCCTCGAAAGAGCGGAGTGCGCCGCCTTTTCGAGACGGCCCAATCTTTTTTTTCGAAAACCAAAACAGGAGGATATCCTATGCAAGAATTATTTCCCTATTTTCTAAACGGTATTTCCGTGGGTGGTCAGTACGCGCTGATCGCTATCGGCTATACCATGGTCTACGGTATTCTCCGTCTGATCAACTTTGCCCACGGTGACGTGTTCATGGTGGCAGGCCTTGTGATGGTTTATGCCTCTACCTCGTTGCCTTTCTACGTCACCATTCCCCTGGTGATTATTGCCACAGTTGCACTGGGCTTTATCATCGAGCAGGGTGCTTATCGCCCCCTGCGTACTGCGCCCCGTATGTCCGTCATGATCTCCGCCATCGGTGTGAGCTACCTTATCCAGAACCTGGCGTTCTATCTCACCGGCGGCGTGCCCCAGCCCGTCACCAACCCCATCCCCTGGATCTCTAACAACATTACTGTCTGGGGCGCATCCACCAAGATGGTCACCATCGTGACCCCCATTCTGACCATCGTGCTGGTGGTGCTGCTGGTGCTGCTGATCAACCACACCAAGGTCGGTATGGCCATGCGCGCCGTGTCCAAGGATTTTGAGACCGCTCAGCTCATGGGTATCAAGATCAACGGTGTTATCTCCGTGACCTTTATTATCGGCTCTCTTCTGGCTGCAATCGGCTCCATGCTGTACTTCACCAACTTCCCCTCCGTGGCCATCACCTCCGGCGCTATGCCCGGTCTGAAGGCTTTCGTGGCAGCGGTGTTCGGTGGTATCGGCTCCATCCCCGGCGCCGTAGTAGGAGCATTTATCATCGGTCTGTGCGAGGTCGCCATCAAGGGCCTGGGTTACACCACTTTCTCTGATGCCTTCACCTTCGCGCTGCTGATCGTGATCCTGTGCGTCAAGCCCACCGGCCTGTTCGGTGAGAAGGTCACCGACAAGGTGTAAGGAGGGATCGACACATGACTATGAACAAGAAAAAGACGATCTTCACCATTGCCGTGATCGCACTGATCCTGGCAGGCTGCATCGTCCTCGACATTCTCCTGCCTACTTACCATATTGCTATTACTGTTATTAAGAAGGCCTCCGTGTACGCGCTGGTGGCCGTGTCCATGAACCTGCTGAACGGCTTTACGGGCCTGTTCTCTCTGGGGCAGGCCGGCTTCATGCTGCTGGGTGCTTATTCCTATGCAGTGCTGACCATTCCCACCGCCAAGCGTCCCATCGTCTATCAGTACTTTGATGGCGGCGCGCTGAACTTCTCTCTGCCTGAGATCTTCGGCGGCGGCACTGTGGGCGAGTTCCTCGGCATGATGGTGGGCCTCCTCATCGGTGGTATTCTGGCGGCTCTCGTGGCTTACCTCATCGGTCTGCCCGTCCTGCGCCTGAAGTCCGACTATCTGGCCATCGCCACCTTGGGCTTTGCCGAGATTCTCCGTGCCTTCTTCCAGTGGAATGCTCTGGGCCCCATCACCAATGGTTCTAACCTGCTCAAGAGCTATCCCTCCTTCTCCCACGCCACGCCCTATGTGGTGCTGGGCGGCTTGATGATCGCCATCATTCTGTTGATCATCAACTCTACTTATGGCCGCGCCTTCAAGGCTATCCGTGATGACGAAGTGGCTGCCGAAGCTATGGGTATTAACCTTGCCAAGCATAAGCGGCTCTCCTTCATCACCAGCTCCTTCTTCGCCGGTATCGGCGGCGGCATGATGGCCATGTACATGGGCGCCATCGCCGCAGCGCCCTTCCAGTCCACCCTGACCTATGAGATCCTGCTCATCGTGGTTATCGGTGGTATCGGCTCTGTCTCCGGCTCCATTTTGGCCAGCTTCCTGTACATCTTCGCATCCGAGTGGCTGCTCCGCGGCCTCGACTCCGGTAAGTTCCTGGGTATCGCCGCCCCCGGCATTTTCAAGAACGGCTTCCGTATGGTGGTATTCTCCGTCATCATCATGGTGATCGTGCTCTTCTTCCGTAAGGGTATTTTCGGCGATAAGGAGTTGCCGGATCTCATTGGACGGACGAGAAAGAAACGCGTGAAAAAGGTAAAGACCGAGGAGGTGGCAGACCATGAGTGATCGCAAGAACGTGCTGACCGTGGAGAACGCCACCATGCAGTTCGGCGGCGTTGTGGCCGTCAACAACCTCTCCATGGAAATCAACGAGGGCGAGATCGTTGCCCTCATCGGCCCCAACGGTGCCGGTAAAACCACCGCCTTTAACGTCATCACCGGTGTGTACGCACCCACCAACGGCCGCGTTTGGTTCAACGGCGAGAAGATTGTGGAGAACCATCCTCGCGGCAAGATGAAGAAGCAGTATAAGGGCGAGTGCGCCGGTTATTACAAGGAAGTCATCGAACCTACGCCCGACAAGATCACCGCTCGCGGCATGGCCCGCACCTTCCAGAACATCCGCCTGTGGAAGAGCCAGACCGTGTTTGAAAACGTTCTGATCGCCAAGCACATGCGCCGCAGCAGCAACCTCTTCACCGCTACCTTCCGCCTCAATAAGAAGGAGGAGAAGAAGCAGCGCGAGGAAGTGCTGGAGCTGCTGAAGATCGTCGGCCTTGAGGATGTCAAGGACGAGCTGGCCACCAGCCTGCCCTATGGTAAGCAGCGCCGCCTGGAGATCGCCCGCGCACTGGCTACCGAGCCTACGCTGCTGCTCCTCGATGAGCCCGCTGCAGGTATGAACCCGCAGGAGACGCTGGAGCTTACCCAGTTTATCGGCGAGATCCGCGACAAATTCAACATGACCATCCTGCTCATTGAGCACCACATGGATCTGGTTATGGACATTTCTGACCGCATTTACGTGCTGGACTTCGGTACGCTGATCGCCCACGGTACTCCCGCGGAGATCCAGAGCAACCAGCGCGTCATTGACGCATACTTGGGGGTGGCAGAAGATGCTGAAGATTAAAGATTTACATGTGTCCTACGGCGGCATCCGCGCCCTGCGCGGCATCGACGTGGAAGTGCCCGACGGCAAGATCGTGACCCTCATCGGTGCAAACGGTGCAGGTAAGTCCACCATGCTCCGCACCATCTCCGGCCTCGTCAAGGCCGACAGCGGCTCCATCACCTACGATGATAAGGAGCTGCTGGGCAAGCCCATCAACAAGATCCTCGAAGCAGGCATCGCACAGGTCCCCGAGGGACGCCGCGTGTTCGCCAACCTGACGGTTCTGGAGAACCTGAAGGCCGGCGCTTACCTCCGCAAGGATAAGGACGGCATCGCTTCCGACCTCCGGTGGGTCTACGAGCTGTTCCCCCGCCTCGAGGAGCGTCACTGGCAGCTGGCCGGTACTCTCTCCGGCGGTGAGCAGCAGATGCTGGCCGTGGGTCGCGCCCTTATGAGCCGCCCCAAGGTGCTGATGATGGATGAGCCCTCTCTGGGCCTCGCCCCCCTGGTTGTGCAGGGCATCTTTGACATCATCCGTGAGATCAACAAGCAGGGCGTTACCGTTCTGCTGATCGAGCAGAACGCCAACATGGCCTTGAAGGTGGCCGACCTTGCCTACGTCCTCGAGACCGGTAAGATCACCCGCTTCGGCACCGGTGCTGAGCTGCTGGCTGACGAGAGCATCAAGGAAGCCTACCTCGGCAAGAAGCGCGCTGAGTAATGATGAAATTGGAAAAGCAGCACGAAAGTGCTGCTTTTCTTTTTGCTATCCCTATATTATAATAGTGTCAGAAATCCAAGAGGGGAGGGGAAATGCGATGATTTGGCTCATTGTAGCTCTTGCCAGCGCCGTGGCAGGCGTCATTCAGACCGTCACAGGCTTTGGCTCTGTGGTCTTTATGATGATGATTTTCCCCTTCTTCTTCGACATGATCGATGCCCCCGCCTTGGCTCTCATCGTTAACCAATGCTTCTGCATCATGCTTTTGTGGCAGTATCGCCACCATGTAAAGTGGCGCATCGCCCTGCCGCCCACCATCCTCTACGCCGTCATCAGCTTTGCCGTTGCCCAGTTTGTAGATGCGGTAAATCTCCGCGCGCTGACCATCGCCTTCGCCATCTTCTTGATGGTGCTGTCTGTTTATTTCCTTGCCGTCGCCCGCCGCTTGAAGGTGAAACCCCACCCTATCGTAGGCGTTGCTGTGGGCACCCTCTCGGGCGTGACTGCGGGCTTTTTCGCCATCGGCGGCCCGCCTGTGGCCCTCTATATGGTCAGCGCCACCGACGATTACGAAAGCTATCAAGGCTGTATGCAACTGCTCTTCACCATCACCGGCATTATGAACATCGCAGGCCGCCTCGCCGGCGGCGTAGTGCATCGCGAGATTTTACCCTACGCCCTCGTTGGCACTGTGTGCATCCTCCTGGGTGCGGTGGTGGGCAAATGGATCGTCAAACGTCTCAACGCCGACACCTTCCGTCTTGTCATCTACGCCTTCGTGGGCATCTCTGGCATCGTCCTGCTGTTACAGCAATTCTAAAACACAAAAAAGAAGCGGTGCTCAGCACCGCTTCTTTTTTGGTTAGATTACTTCTTCAAAATGGCATCCACAGCATCGTTGATCCACTCGCCCTCGAAGGTCTCGATGGCACCATTGTCCACCAGCTTTGCCAGTTTAGGTTCAATGGGCATCTTGGCAAGGACAGGCAGACCGTACTTGGCGGCAGCCTCTTCGGTACGACCCTCGCCGAAGGGATAGAGCTTCTTGCCGCAGTCGGGGCAGGACATGTAGCTCATGTTCTCCACCAGACCGAGAACGGGCACATTCATCATCTGTGCCATCTTCACGGCCTTCTCCACCACCATAGCCACCAGATCCTGGGGGCTGGTCACGATGATCACGCCATCCACAGGCAACGACTGGAACACATTCAGCGCCACATCGCCCGTTCCGGGAGGCATATCCACGAACATATAGTCCACATCCTCCCACAGCACGTCAGACCAGAACTGCTGCACCACACCGCCGATGACAGGGCCGCGCCACACAACGGGGTCGGTTTCGTTCTCCAGCAGCACGTTCACGCTCATAACCTGAATACCCGTACCGCTGTAGCAGGGGATAATGGCATCTGCCGTTGCGCCTGCCCGCTCATGGATACCGAAAGCCTTGGGAATAGAGGGACCCGTCACGTCAGCATCCAAAATAGCCACATTGTAGCCCTCGCGGCGCATGGCCACTGCCAGCTGGCTGGTGACCATAGACTTACCCACGCCGCCCTTACCGGACACAACGCCAAAGACCTTGCCTACACGGCAGCCCTCGTGAAGAGGCTTTTTCTCAAAAACGTTCGCTTCCTTGCGCTCGCCGCAGTTCTCGCTGCAGCTGCTGCAATCGTGAGTGCATTCGCTCATAGCTCACATACTCCTTAATATATTATATAATAATTCGTTTTAAAACTCGTCTTTCACCCCGTACACATAGCCGCACAGGGGACACTTGGGATAGTCGAAGTCATGCTCCGCCCCACACTTGGGACAGGTGCGCTGAGGCAAATCGCTACCACTATGCTCGCCACTGACCGCATTGCCGGAGAAAAACTCCAGCTTTCCACAGTGGGGACACTCCATAATCGACACCGCCAACGCCCCCGCCAGGAGATTGGGAAGATCACCCGACAGCCATCCCGTTTTACCCAGCTGCAGCTTCTCCTGTCCTACAAAGAGCATGGATGTGCCGCAGCGCAAACAACTCAATTGTGCCATGGCAAGACCTCCTTGCTATACATTATAATAAGGTATAGCACGAATCGGCGAAAAAGTCCACCCCTTACAGTGTCAGCAGCGCCACATTTTCTCTGCCTGCCAAATATTCCTGCTCTCGCTTCTGACAGGAGAACAGCAAAATCTGACGATGCTTGCTCTCTTCCAGCAAATAATCCAACGCTGCGTGGAGTCGCTCCTCGTCAAAGGACAGCAGCGCATCATCCAAAATGAGGGGTGCGGACTTGTCCTCGGGCAATACCATGTCGCAGATAGCAAGGCGTACGGCCAAGTACAGCTGATCTGCCGCACCTTGGCTCAGCAGATGCACGCTGTGTGCCGTGCCGCCCACCTCTTCCTCCGTTTCGAGGGAGAAGTCACGGGAGAGCAGCACCTTTTCATAGCGCCCTGCCGTCAGGCGGCGGAAGATCTCAGCCGACCTTGCACCCAGTGCAGGGGAGAAACGATTTTGCAGCGTGGTGTTTGCCTCGTCCAGCACCTCCATCGCCAGCGCCACCGCGTCATATTCCTCCTGCAATGCGCTACGTTCGCATTCTTTTTCTTTCAAGCGGAAACGCAGTTCCTCTGCATCGCCCATAGACCGCAGCTGACCTGTCAGCGTGTCCAGCCGCGACCGTGCGCTCTGCTCCATAGACATCACGCGGGGCAGCCGCTCCGCCACCACTTCTTTCGCCGTGGTGGGCTCTGCCTGCGGCAACTGCGCCGCCTCCAACGCACCCTCGGGCAGGGATTGGACGAGAATATCCCGCTGCAGCTCTGCCTTTTTCTGAGCATCTTCTGCTCCCTGCATCCGTGTCTTTTGCTGCCGCAAGGTGTGGAGCGCCATCTGTACGCCTCCTGCATCCTCTGCCGGTGCAAAGGGGCGCAGCATCTCCAGTAGCGCCCTCGCCTCGGAGATGGCCTGCTGCCGCAGGCTCTCCGCCTGCATTTCGCTGCGCTCCAGCGTCTCGGATGCCGTCGTCCACGCCGCAATCAAAGGCAAATAACTTGTCATCTGTCCTTCCAGTTCGCCCCGCTGCTGGGCAACAGCCGCCTGCCGTTTTTTCACACTGTAGCTGCGTGCTAAAATGGCGATCACAGCCCCCAATGTTACCACACCTGCACCGATGGCTGCTCCAAACAAGGGAGTCGTGCTGGCCTGCAAGTAGAAGTATGTCGCCACGCCGCATCCTGCCGCTGCCAAAGCGGGCACGACCCACCACGCGGGGGAGGGCATCTTCGGCGCAACCATGGTCTCCAGCCGCTGCTGCAATGCCGTCTCATTGGCGGGGAAGAGCTCGTGTCCTTCCCAAGCGCGGCGCGCATCCTCAGCGCTGCGCCGTGCCTTGGCAACAGCTTCCTGCCCCTGATTCGCGCGGTTCAATGCCGCTTGCAGCGCCGCATAGTGTCCCTCCATGGCCGACAATGTGGCATCATCCGGCAGGGAAGGGTAGGCCTCCTGCAGCAGTGCTACACGCGCTGCTGCCGCCTTTGCCGCTTCTTCGGCATCGGCAACTTTGCGCGCTGCATCCTGCAATGTCCGCTGTTTCCACAGTGTCCTTTGCTCCTCCAGTGCCTGCCGCTGCTGTTCATACTGCTGCAGTAGCTGCTGCGCCTCGTATGCCTGGCGGCGCAGATCCTCAATGTGTGCCAGCTGCGTCTGCAGCGCGGATAGTTCCGTCTCTAACGTAGGCAGCAACCCCGTTTTATTGTGCCGTCTGCGTGTCAGCTGCTTTTTCAGCCGCCCCTGCACCTCGGAGAAAGAGATTTCCTCTTCGCCTGTAGTAATGAGGGAGGCAATGCGCCGTTCCAACTCCGCATCCTTCTCCACCACCAGTGCGCTGTGGCGAATGAAGGCGCTTCGCTCAAAGACTTCCTGTCCTACGCCCAGCAGCATTTCACCTGCGTTCTCCTTGCCAATCCCCGCCACAGGCGTAGCGGTGTCGGTATAGGTGCAGGAGAAGTTGCCCATGGGCGCATTAGCCCGCACCGTGTCGCGCCGCAGGGTAATGGCCTCCCCCTCATCGGTCACAAGATCCATCTTGCCGCCCATGGCCCAGCCTGCCCACGGGGCAAACCGATGCTTGTCCGCCAAGGGACTGCGATCCCGCGTGTTGATGCCGTAAAGCATCACTCGCAGAAAGTGACTCCATGTAGATTTGCCCGACTCATTGGGTGCATAGATACAATTCAATCCCGGCTCCAACGACAAGGTTGCATTTTTCAGTTTTCCGAAAGTGGCGTTCATTTCCCGAATTTTCATCGGCTCCACCTCCTTATTATCACCTATATAAATAATGTATAGTATACCACAACCCCTCATTATTGTCACTCATATTCGCTAATGCCAGAACTTAAAAAAATTTATAAAAAACGAAAAAAAGGTGTTGACATTTGGGATTTGAGGTGGTATTATATCAACTGTTCCGCGGTTGCGGGGCGTGTACCTTGTAAATTAAACAATGAACGAAACGAA
>CAYTOO010000057.1:0-10778 GCA_964439545.1 uncultured Oscillospiraceae bacterium
CGGGGAACAGGGGGCGGATGGGACGGTCGATGACACGGGAGGTCAGGATGCCCTTCTCGCCGGGACGGCCTTCGCGGCGGTTGAAGCTGCCGGGGATACGGCCCACGGCATACAGCTTCTCCTCGAAGTCAACGCTCAGAGGGAAGAAGTCAATACCATCGCGGGGACGGGGAGCGGCGGTGACACAGCACAGAACGCGGGTGTCGCCGTAACCCACCATCACGGCGCCGTTAGCCAGCTCAGCCAGCTTGCCGGTCTCCAGAGTGAGGGGACGGCCGGCCAGATCCATGGTGTACTTGCGGTACTGGGTAAATTCGCGGTGCTTAATAATGGTCGACATAGCAGTGTACTCCTTTTCGTATAATATTTGGTATTTCTTCCTATGCCGCAGCCACCATTAGCACTTGAAAACGCCGCGAAACACGGAATTTCGAAGCATTTTCAACTGCTAAAGGCGTGATGATGCGACACGGGAAAAGGTGAAAGAAGGGTGATGCGCGCTGCACATCACCCTGATTTCAAAAAACTTACTTACGCAGACCCAGCTTGGCGATGAGGGCACGATAACGCTCGATGTCCTTCTTTGCCAGGTAGTCCAGCAGACGACGGCGCTTACCGATCATCATCTGCATACCGCGACGGCTATGGAAGTCGTGGGGATGAACCTTCAGATGAGCGGTCAGCTGGGAAATACGCTCGGTGAGAATAGCGACCTGAACCTCGGGAGAACCGGTGTCGGTCTCGTGAGTGCGGTTGTTCTCGATAATAGCGGTCTTCTGATCTTTCAGCATCATAGTTGTGTTTCCACCTTTCTTTAATCTTACCGTGTCGCTGCGTCAGAGGACAGGTGAATCGATCCATCCAACGAAGCCGACCGGCCAATATATGCACATTCGCGTGCCAAAATAGAATAACACAAAAATGCGCCCTTGTAAAGACCTTTTTTGCCCGATTTTACTGTTTTTATACCGTAATTCCCAATTTTGTGAACAGGGGAATGAGACCTTGACGGGGATGGGGATCATCCTTATCGGGGATCTGCGCCAAATCGTAACCGGGATAGTCGTTACCCTCGATGATGGCAGGACCCTTTTCCGTCATGCAGATGTCCCAGCCCACATAGTGGAACTCGGGATACATCATGGCGGCCTTCAGTGCCAAGGCCTTCACTTCCTCGTGGAAGGGCATCTGATAGCCCTTCAGCACTACCCCTGTGGTGGGATGGACATCGTGCTTCACCAGCTCCTCATCGTGACCCTGACCGCAGATGCGGCCTGTGTCCAGATCAAAGCGCATGGTGATGCCGCCGCGACCCATATTGTCGAAGGCCACGCCATTGGTGCCCGCCTTGCAGGCGGCGTAGATCACGTGGGGCGTGCCGTCCTGTACGAAGGTGGCCACGCGGATGCAGTTAATGGAATCGGGATGGAGAGCCGCCGCCTGGGGATGTTGGCGGATGACCTCCTCGGCGATGCCAAGGCGCTTGGCGGGATTCTTCACATAGACCCACATCTCATGGAGGTCGGCAAAGTCCTTCTTATACAGCTTCTCAATACCGCTGCCGCAGTCGAGGTCCACGGGCTTGACGATCACATCGTCCTTATCTGCCATGAACGCCACGAACTCCTCCTCAGTGCAGGTGAAGATGTTGATGGCCTCGCGGCCCATAAGGGGACGGAACTTCTCAAAGAAAGCGTTTTTATCGTTGAAGATGGCGGCATCGGTGCGGTTATTGACCCGCTTGACGAAGGCGGCAGAGCGCACGCGGGTGAGATAGGTGGCGCGCTCGGCATCCGAAAGACACCAGAACTCAAACATCATATAGTCGGTAGGGCCAGCGCCGTATTTGTTGGCGCAGCGGAGCATGTCCACAAAAAGGGCGGTAGTGGGCTTGCCGCAGATGGCGTGTGCCTCCTTGGCCTTTTCCCATACGCGGCTGACGGGCACATGTTTTGCCGCCTGCATCAGAGAACGCAATTTCATAGCATTTTGTCCTTTCACAAAAACATTTCCGCCCTTATTATACCAAGTATTCTGCAAAAGAAAAGAGAATTTTTCAAAAGCGCCACTTGACAACTGTATTACCTGTGTGCTATAAGTGTACTAACACAACTAATACACTTCACACACAAACCATACACTGAAAGGAGGTTTCTGCCATGATCCACTTGGATTACCGTGACAGCCGCCCCATCTATCAGCAGGTGAAGGACAATCTGCGCCACTTAATAGTGACAGGCGTGCTGAACGCGGGTGACAAGCTGCCTTCGGTGCGTGCATTGGCCTCTCAGCTGTCCATCAACCCCAACACCATTCAGCGCGCCTATGCTGAGTTGGAAGCGGAGGGCTATGTGGTCTCCGTGACGGGCAAGGGCAACTTTGTGGCTGAGGGCGACACACAGAACGAAGCGCGCCGCCGTGAATTGCTGGCAAAAATGAAACCGTTGATGGAGGAGCTGAAGGCGCTCGGCATGACCGCCGAGGAATTGGCAGCCCTTTGGGAAGGAGGAAAAGACGATGCTGCAGGCAAATAAGGTCGTAAAGACATTTGAAGGTTTCCGCGCCTTGGATGAGGCCACACTGCATGTGCCCAAGGGCTCGGTTTATGGCCTCGTGGGCCCCAATGGCGCAGGTAAATCCACCATTATCCGCCATTTTACTGGCGTGTATCGTCCCGACAGCGGCGAGCTGACGATGGATGGTCAGCCCGTCTATGAAAATGATGACATCAAGCGCCGCTTGTGCGTGATCCCCGATGACTGGTACTATTTTCCCCAGTGGTCCATCCGCGAGATGGCGGGACTCTATGAGGGCATGTACCCCAACTTCAGCCGCGAGCGCTACGAGAAGATGAAAGAGGTCTTCCCTCTCAACGACAAGCAGATGATCCGCCGCATGAGTAAAGGTATGCAGAAGCAGGCGGCCTTCTGGCTCACCATGTGCTGTATGCCCGAGGTGCTGATCCTCGATGAGCCTGTGGACGGCCTCGACCCCGTCATGCGCCGCCAAGTGTGGTCGCTGCTGCTGGGCGATGTTGCCGAGCGTGGCACGACCGTATTGGTGTCCAGCCACAACCTCCGCGAATTGGAGGATGTGTGCGATCATGTGGGCATTATGAATAAGGGCAAGGTGCTCTTAGAGCGGAGCCTCTCCGACCTGCAGGACAACACTGTGAAGCTGCAGGTGGCCTTCGCCGAGGGCGATGTGGCGCTGCCCGAGGAGCTGGATGTGGTGCATCACGAGCATATCGGCCGTGTCCACACCTACATTGTCCGCGGCAACCGCGAGGAGCTTATCGCCCGCGTGGCGGCGCTGCAGCCCATCTTACTGGAAGCCATTCCTCTGACACTGGAGGAGATCTTTATCTATGAATTGGGAGGTGAAGACTATGCTGTCAAAGAGATCGTCCTGTGACCTCGCCCTGCGCCGCGCCGACTGGCGCCGCTTCTGGCCGCTGCTTTTCCTGTATGCCGCCACTTGGCTGATGGCGCTGCCCATGAACATTTGGAATCGCCGCTGGTCTGTCTACAACGCCGACACGCTGCAGGATGCTCTGCGCCGCGTGGAGAGCATCATCTATGATTGCGTTACCGCCTCGGTGGTTATCTCCGCCATCTTCGCCGTGCTGCTGGCAATGACCCTGTACGGTTATTTGATGAACAGCCGCAGCGTGGGCTTAATGCACGCACTGCCCGTGAACCGCACCAAGCAGTTCTTTAACCACTTCCTCGTGGGCGTGGAGCTGTTCACCATCGTCCATGTCTTTACTGCCATTGTCTCGGTGCTGATTCTCAGCGGCTATGGTGTGATTTCTTGGGAGGGTATCCTCACTTGGTTCGCCGTGGCAGAGCTGACGAGCCTGTTCTTCTTCGCTTTTGCCACCCTCTGCGCCATGGTGACGGGCTGGATCATTGCCATCCCTGTTATCTTCGTGGGTGTCAACGCCATGTTTGCAGCGTTCTATTGGCTGCTGCAGGTGATGTTTGAGCTGTTCTACTGGGGCTACTCCAACTACGACTTCCCCGCCGCCATCAGCTGGCTCACCCCCTTCTATCGCCTCGTCGACATTATGAGCGATACCTATGTGTACCACGAGGGCATGACCCACGCCGAGTATCACCTGTCCAACGCAGGCTGGTCGACCCTCATCGTCTATACGGTGGTGGCGGTGGTCTTTACGGTGGTGGCATGGCTCTTCTACAAGTCCCGCCGCAGCGAGAGCGCAGGCGATGCCATTGTCTTCGATTGGCTGCGCCCCATCGTCCTCTATGTCATCTCCGTGGTGGGCGGCATGGGCTTTGGATTCCTGCTGTTTTACCTCATCCTCGATGGCGCTGAGACGCTGCTGGGTCTGCTGATCTGCCAGATCATTGCAGGCATCGTGGTGTACTTCGCCGTGCAGATGCTGCTGCATAAGTCCTTCAAGGTATTTAACCGCCGCGGCTGGCTGGGCGCAGCCCTGCTGGCAGTGCTCTTGATCGCCATCGGCGCAGTGGTGAAGTTCGACCTCTTGGGCTACGAGCGCTATGTCCCCGCCGATGAAAAGATCGAGTCCGTGGATCTCGGCAGCTCCATGATGGCAGAGTATATCTATGCCGATGCCACCGAGGATGCTGAGCACATTGCTCTCATCACCGACATCCACCGCGCCATCTTGGCCCAGGGTGAGGATGACCGTTGGGATTACAGCGAAACGCCCAATGCCGTCAGTACCCACTTCTCCATCGACTATAACCTCACCGACGGCACCCGCGTCCGCCGCAATTATAATCTGTTGGTGGAGCGGGGCAGTGAACTCCACGCGGCGATGAACGCCTTTATGAACGCCGAGGGTGTCTATGCCGAGAGCTACTTCCGCGACTATGACGGCGCACGCGTGGACAGCATCACGGGTGGTTACTATCACAACTACAATGAAGAATACTACGAAAAATACAATGATGTGACCATCGATGCCGAGACGGGTGGGGTCATCACCGCCGAAACGATGCCGATGCCCGTAAAAGAGCAGCAGCTGACCGCCGAGCAGGCCAAGGCACTCTATAAGGCCATTGGCACCCATATCCAGCGCAAGAGCCGTGAGAATATCGATGCCCTCGACTTGGGATACGATTACTATTTTGCCTCGACCACCTTCAATTTGGAGTTCCACTTCAGTGAGAGCAACGGCGACCCTGTGGATCTGCCCATAGATGCGGGATACTATGACACATGGTATTTGAGCAGTGTTCCCGTTGACTGCACCGAGGTGCTGGATCTGCTGATCGAGTTCGGGTTTGCCAACGATTACAGTGATCTGATGAACGGCGAAGCCGTGAAACTGTATTATTAAGGAGGGTTCGCCATGAGAAAAGCAATTTCTGTCGTTGTGCTGTGCGCTGTGTTTGCTGTCCTCGCCGTGGTGATGGTGCGATTGGGGGCGGCGTGATGAAACGTGTCCTTGCCTGTGTTCTCCTGTGTCTTATGCTGTTCACGCTGACCGCCTGCGGACAAGGAAAGGTTGCCGAGGTGAGATACGGAGAGATGTCCTCTGAAAAATATTCCTCAGAAGAACTTGCAGATGCAATTACGGCGACGCTGGTATATTTCAAGAAAAACTTTGTCGGATGCTCCATGAAGGAACTGTCATATATCGGCGACGAGGAGAACGACGATTATCTCGACTTCGCCACCCGCAACGGCGCGGACGAGGTGCTGGTGTTCACCTCCACCTTCGATGTGGATGAAAGGGGCGGCGATGGGTCGCTGAACCCAAACTCCACCTATAAAAATTGGAAGTGGATCCTAGTCCGCACCGATGGCGGTGAGTGGGAACACGTTGACCACGGATATTAAGAGGAGGTCGAAAAGATGAAGAAACTCACGGCTCTGTTGTTGGCGCTGCTGATGACCTTTACTCTGCTGGGCTGCCAGTCCACCACCGTCAACGGTGTGCAGGTGTTTGTCGCCAAAGGAGGAGGCGATGTGGACGAAGTGTGGATCGAGGAAATGTCCTCCGAGGTCTACGAAGAGGGCGAACTGGAAGTGGGTGTCGCAGAGGTGCTGGACTATTTCAAGAAGCACTATGGAAACAGCGCCCTGTGGAATGTGGCGTACGTGGGTGATGAAAACCTCGAGAGCTACAAAATGGCTGCCCTCCGCAATGGCAGCGATAAGGTAATGGCCTTTTCCACGACCATTGATGTTGGCTTAGAACCTGAAAATTCTTCGCTAATAGAAGGCAGTGTCCACTCCGACTATGTGTTCATCCTTGCCTGTATCGATGACGAGTGGCAAGTGGTGTCCATGGTAGATGAAGATGAATAAATGAGAAACGACCCGTCCTTGGACGGGTCGTTTACTTATTCTTATGTGCTGTGGCGATATTTTCGCAGTTGGGTCTCAAATTCCTCGGGGAGAGGGCAGCTTAAGTTCACCAATTCCCCCGTGCGGGGATGGGCAAAGCGCAGCCCTACCGCGTGGAGACACTGTCCCGTGAGACCGGGGATAGCCTTTTTCCCGCCATAGACGGTGTCCCCCAAGATGGGGTGACCAATATGGGCGAGGTGGACGCGGATCTGATGGGTGCGCCCTGTTTCGAGGTGGCAGCGGAGGTGTGTCACGCCGTTATAGCGGGCGATGACCTCCCAGTGAGTCACGGCGTGGCGGCTATTATGGGCGGTGACGGTCATCTTCTTGCGGTCAATGTGATGGCGGCCGATGGGGGCATCAATGGTGCCGCTGTCCTCGCGGAAGTTGCCGAGGGCGAGGCACTCGTAGGTGCGTGCCAAGCTGTGGTCGGACAGCTGCGCCGAGAGGGCAAGGTGAGCGGCATCATTTTTTGCGGCGATAATAAGGCCGCTGGTGTCGCGGTCAATGCGGTGGACGATGCCGGGGCGCTTTTCCCCGCCTACGCCGCTCAAAGAGTCGCCGCAGTGGTGGAGAAGGGCATTCACCAGTGTGCCATCGGGGTGACCGGGTGCAGGATGCACCACCAAGCCCGCGGGCTTATTCACCACGATGACATCCTCATCCTCATACACCACATCGAGAGGAATATCCTGCGCCGTCACATCCGTCTCCTCTGCCTCGGGCAGCTCCGCGGAGACCCTGTCGCCATCGGCGATGCGGGTACTCTTGGTAGCAGCCTTGCCGTTGACGGTGATGAAGCCGCCCTCCAACAGCCGCGCCGCCGCGCTGCGGCTCACGCCCTCACAGTTGGCGGCGATGAAGGCATCAAGGCGCTGCCCCGCCTGTTCAGTTGTGGCCGTCAGTGTCAGCATCATTGCTCTTTTTCCTCGCATCGTATTTTTCGTAGATCCACAGATAGTACACCGCGCCGATGATCGCGCCCACCACCACAAAGCAGTCGGCGAGGTTGAACACGGGGTACTCAAACAGCAGAAGGTCGAACATATCCACCACGTAGCCAAGGCGAATGCGGTCAATAATGTTGCCGATGCCGCCGCCTAAAATGAGCAGGCAGGCCGCCACGCCCAAGGGATGGCGCACCACGCGGCGAATGAGCAGCACCGCCACCGCGATCATCATCACGGCGGTGATGGCAATCAAAAACACCGTCTTGCCGCTTAGGCTCGACCATGCCGCGCCGTAGTTATGGACTCTTGTCAGCTGCATGATGGCGGGGAGGAAGGGGGTGCTCTCCCCCAGTTCCAAATGGGAGACCGTCCAGTTCTTCAAGGCTTGGTCGCCAACCACCATCACAATGAGGGCCGCGGCGTAGAGAAGAAATCGCATTACACTTACCTCGTTTGCTTGTTTTTTCTATCATACCCCACCTGCCGCCGTTTTGCAATGTTTCCCCTTGCTTTTTTGGCAATCTTGTGTATAATGAATGAAGTTCAAAAGAATATGGGCCTATAGCTCAGCTGGGAGAGCGTTCGGTTCGCATCCCTATGGACGCACATCGACCAACCATGGCTGGCCCACAATTTCGGGGAGAAATTCTTCCGAAACTCACGAAAACTCAAAACTTCAAAACTCCGCTTTTTGTTCTGAAAAACGGGCAAAAAGCGGTAATATGGGCCTGTAGCTCAGCTGGGAGAGCGTTCGGTTCGCATCCGAAAGGTTCGGGAGTTCGATCCTCCTCGGGTCCACCATGAATGGAAAATCACCGCCAATTTTGGCGGTGATTTTTCATTTTACCACAAAACAACAGCAGACGGGGAAATTTCGACCGCCAACCGGAATTGGGTTTCGGGATGCTGAATTGCAAAGCAGTTCAGCACGCGATCAGACCGATTATATGGTCGAAACTCCATCTTTTACTATTAGACTTTTGGAGACTATTGTGGTACAATTTATTTTGAAAGCTAAGGGTCAATACCTGTGCAATCATAATCGACAAAACTTTGAAGGAGCAAAAAATGAATCATCAGATGTTTTGCTATCAGTGCCAGGAAACTGCTGGCTGTACCGGATGCACAAAAGTTGGCGTCTGCGGAAAAACTGCTAGTGTTGCTGGAATGCAGGATTTGTTGGTGTATGTGACAAAGGGGCTCTCCGCGGTCACGACTCAGCTGCGTGCTGAGGGTACGGAGATCTCTGCCGATGTGAACCACATGATCACCCTGAACCTGTTTGTTACAATCACCAATGCCAACTTCGACGAAGAAGCCATCAACGCCCGCATTCGTGCTACGCTGGATCAGAACCAGATACTGCTGGCGCAAGTGAAAAATACCTGTGTGCTGCCCGAGGCAAGCCGTTGGTATGAGACTGACACCGCTATGTGGAAGATCAAAGCCGGTCAAGTGGGCATCCTGTCCACTGCTGATGAGGATATCCGCAGCCTGAGGGAGCTGATCACTTACGGCTTGAAGGGACTGTCAGCATACAGCAAGCATGCAAACGCGCTGCTGCAGGATGATGCTGAGATGGACGCCTTCCTGCAAAGGGCTCTGGCTGCAACGCTGGATGACTCTCTGACGGTAGACGACCTGTTCAGTCTGGCCATGGAGACGGGCAAGTACGGTGTCAGCGGGATGGCGCTGCTGGACAAGGCCAACACCACCGCATATGGAAACCCGGAGATCACCAGAGTCAACATCGGCGTGAGCAAGCGGCCCGGTATCCTGGTGTCCGGTCATGATCTGCGGGATATGGAGATGCTGCTCAAGCAGACTGAGGGAACTGGCGTGGATGTCTACACCCACTCCGAAATGCTGCCCGCCCACTACTACCCCGCGTTCAAGAAATATTCCCACTTTGTGGGCAACTACGGCAAGGCCTGGTGGAAGCAGAAGGAGGAGTTTGAGTCCTTCAACGGCCCTATCCTTATGACCACCAATTGCATCGTCCCCCCAAAGGATAGCTACAAGGACCGCCTCTATACTACTGGTGCGGCTGGTTTTCCCGGATGCAAGCATATTCCCGGCGAGATCGGGCAGGAGAAAGACTTTTCCGCCATCATTGCGCACGCCAAGCGCTGCGCTCCCCCTACCGAAATCGAAACCGGCGAGATCGTGGGCGGCTTTGCCCATAATCAGGTACTGGCTCTGGCTGACAAGGTAATTGAAGCTGTAAAGTCCGGCGCCATCAAAAAGTTTGTGGTCATGGCCGGCTGCGATGGCCGGGCCAAGAGCCGTGATTACTACACCGAGTTTGCCCAGGCACTGCCACGGGATACTGTCATCCTGACCGCAGGCTGCGCCAAGTATAAATACAACAAGCTGCCTCTGGGGGAGATCGGCGGTATTCCTCGCGTTCTGGACGCCGGCCAGTGCAATGACTGCTACTCCTTGGCAGTGATTGCGCTGAAACTCAAAGAGGCCTTTGGACTGACGGATATCAACGACTTGCCTATCATCTATAATGTAGCCTGGTATGAGCAAAAAGCAGTTATCGTGCTGCTGTCCCTGCTGTACTTGGGGGTGAAAAATATTCATCTGGGCCCTACGCTGCCCGCGTTTCTTAGCCCAAATGTAGCCAAGGTGCTGGTAGAGAAATTCGGCATTGCCAGGATTGGAACAGTGGACGATGATTTGAAGCTGTTTTTCGAGTAAAATAAAACCAGAAATTGCAGATTTCGCCGCTGAGGCGCCTACTTTTAATCCGCTTGCGCCGATGCGTCTGTTAAATTACGGGCAGTGAGCATCGAAAGCTCACTGCCTGCAATTTATAAAATAGGAACCGCAGGGAGTAAAAAGGTGGAAGATTCCATATACTTGTCCTATAGCGGTATGTTCCTGCAGGACTATTGAAATTAACAAGGTTTTGTGATATATTATCTACAATAGAATGTACAGTTTTCTTTAGGAGTACCTTAAACGATATGGGACAATATAGGGGCAGGGCATTTGCCTGTGGTGATAAGGATCCACCATTGGCTGCGCCTTTTCCGAGGAGACGCATTCTGCAGCTTGCGCCTATCGCAATCGCTATTTCCTGTGAAACATGAATATTTTATTTGGAGGTAATTCGTTATGATGAACAAAAAGGTGCACGAACTGTTAAATCAGCAAATCAACAAAGAGTTTTACTCGGCCTATCTCTATCTGGATTTTTCCAACTATTTTGAGGCTGCAGGCCTGGATGGTTTTGCGAATTGGTATAAGATCCAGGCACAGGAGGAGCGCGATCATGCAATGTTGTTCTATCAGTATCTGCAGAACGAGAGTCAAACAGTGACGCTTGAAGCAATCGGAAAGCCTGATAAGGTTTTTTCCTGCCACATGGATGTACTGAAGGCAGGTCTCGAGCATGAAGAATATGTTACCTCGCTGATCCATGATATTTATGCTGCGGCATATGATGCAAAGGATTTCCGTACGATGCAG
>CAYTOO010000058.1:0-10720 GCA_964439545.1 uncultured Oscillospiraceae bacterium
CGTATCCTTCTCCAAGTCGAAGTCGGTCTTATCCTTACCCTCGATATAGAGAGACTAGTAGATGGTGGTAGCCAGCTGCATATAACCGTAGGTCTGACGGTCAGTGGTGTTCATACGGTTATAGAGGACAGAGGCGATGTTCTTGCGCTCGGTGGTATCGCCGATACCCTCCTTCTCGATGATGGAGGCCATGGTGACGATCTCGCTCCAAGTGTACTGAGAGCCGCGAATATCGGCCATCAGCTCGTTATCAAAGTGCAGGATAAAGTTGGTCAGCATGGTATCGATGGCGTAGACAGCACTGCGGTCGGGGTCAAAGGCGTAGGTATCAGGGAAGAGATACCCCTCCATACGGCGGATATCGCCCAGCAGCTCGTCATCGAGGAACTCATAGTCCTGGAACTCGTAGTTGGCGCAGGCATCCTCCAGCTCCTCATAGGTAGCAACACCCTTGTCTGCCATCAGCTGCAGGATCTCATGGACCATCATGCCCTCGGGGATGGTAACGCTGATCCAGCCCTCTTCCTCGATCAAATCGGCCTCATAGTCGTGCATATTGCGGATCAAGGCGCGGTAGTCCATCTGGCTGTTGACCGTCCACTCACCGGGGTCGATGGTGTCCTTGGCATTGAAGAACATGCCGCCCACCAGCTTGAAGAACCAGCGGTGGTTAATAAGCTCGGCATCCTTCAGCTTCGTGGCGATGTCGCCCATGGAGTCCTCTTCGTCAATAGTGACGGCGACCTCCACATAGTCCTTGTTGAGGGAGCACATATCGTTCACCAGCAGCCAGCCAATGCCCGCCAACAGGCAGGACACCACCAGCACGCAGAGAAGATACAGGACAACAGCCTGTCCGCTGCGCTTTTTCTTCTTCTTTTTCTTGGCAGCACTCTGACGGCGCACAGCGTCGGCATCATAGTACGCAGTTTCGTATTTCTTATCGTTTGCCATAATAGCGGTTTCCTTTCTCTTCGCGATTACAGAAGGTCACTAAGACGCTCCACGATCTCGCTGTGGATATCCTCAACGGAGCGCAACACCCCGTCCTTAGCACAATCAACTTTCTCCCAGCCGCAGCGCTCCACCACGAACACGGCATTTTCACGGCAGCGGCGGAGGTAGGCGCTATCCTGCTCATGGATGTCGGCGTGGGTGTGGGTATCGCTCTCGCGGCGGCGCATGAGCTGCTCGGTCACCTCCGTGGGGAGATCGAGGTACATGACACGGTCGGGGGCGGGGAGACCCAAAAGACGGTACTCAAAATCGAAAAGCCAGTCGAGGAAGGCCTGTCGCTCCTCGGGAGGCAGCTTGGAGGTCTGATGCACGGCATTGGAGGTGGTGTAGCGATCAGCGATCACCAAGCCGCCCTCTTCATAGAACTTGCCCCAATCCTGCTTGTAGGAGGCGTAGCGGTCGGCGGCATAGAACATGGCGGCGGCATAGCCGTTCACATCGTCGGGCTTGCTGCCGAATGCACCACCCAAATACAGGCGGATCAGCGCCGAGGACTCCTCGCTGTAGCGGGGGAACTCCAATTTCTTAAAAGGTACGCCACGCTTTTCTAAGGCCTCACACAGCATTGCCGTCTGCGTTGCCTTGCCGGAACCGTCCGTTCCTTCAAATACGATCAGCCTTCCCATAGCTTTCCTCTTCCTTTACATAGTCATACATTACGGATTATACCACTCTTTTTCCCGTTTGTAAACAACAACGGCTTGAGCAATCTGCCCAAGCCGTTGGAAAGCCTTATGCCGTTTGTTTTTTCTTTTTGCGCTCCTCATAGAAGGTGTTGAGGACATAGAGGATCACGCCTGCCCAGATGAAATAGAAGCTCACCAGCTTATCGCGGGTCAGCAGCTCGCCCATGATCATGCTGCAGAAAATGCCGATGGTGGGGCTGAGATACTGGCAGATACCCGACATCATCATGGGGAGATTCCGCACGCCCACTGCGTAGAAGAGCATAGGCGCTGCCGTCACCACACCAGAGCCCAAGATCAGCAGGAAGCGGACAAAGTCCACAGAGGCCACGCCGTTATCGCCCATGCGGAAAATGAGGATATAGAGGATGGCAAAAGGCACCATCATCAAAATCTCCATGGTGGTGCTGACGATGGAGTCGATGGTCAGGCTCTTCTTAATGGCGGCATAGATGGCAAACAGCACCGCCAAGGAGATGGTCACATAGGGCACGCCACCAAAACCGTTGGTACTCAGCACAATACCCACAATGACGATGGCGATAATGATAAGGTGACGCCAAGAGATCTTCTCCTTAAAGATCACCGCGCCAAAAGTGAACACCACAAGGGGCTGAATGTAGTAGCCGAGGGAGCACTCCAACACGCGGCCGTTCTGCACTGCCCACAGGTAGATGGCCCAGTCGAGGAACAGCAGCACCGCCGCGGGGATCTCTCGCTTCATGACCGCCTTATCGCAGAGGGCCGCCTTTAACTGGGGAAGCTTGCCCTGCACCTTCAACAGCAGCACGCAGCACACTCCCGCAAAAATAATGCGGCAGGCCAGCAGAAAGAAGGTCTCCATCTCCTCGCAGAGATACCAGTACAGGGGCTGAAACCCCCAAATGAGGAAGCAGCAAAGCATTGCTGATAAGCCTTTTTTATAGTTGTAAACGCCCATGGGAATCATCTCTTTTCACGTATTTACATTGCCGTAAAACAATGGTAAAATCATAGCACTATCGTCAGTAAATGGCAATAGATAGAAAAAACTTTTTCTTCGGAGGTAGGTCAATGCTTCTTTTTGATATGGACGGCACTCTCATTAACTCCAACGGTATTTGGCACGATGTGGATGTGAAATTCCTGGAAAACCACGGTCTGCCCTACACCCAGGAGTACTATGAAGGCGTAGCCCACACAGCGCTGCCCTTGGCGGCGGTGTTCACCAAAGAATACGGACATCTGGAAGAATCCTGCGAAGAGATCATCGCCGAGTGGATGGACTTGGCGGGCGATCTCTATAAGACCGTCCCCATCAAGACGGGCGTGCGGGCATACCTCGACAAGTGCCGCGAAGCGGGTGAGCGCATGGCCATCCTCACCTCCTGTGTTCCCTCCCACTGCCGCGATGCACTGGAGAGCCACGGTCTCAACGAGTACTTCGAGGAGATTTTCTTCGCACAGGAGATGGGTCTTGATAAGCGCAAGAGCGAGATTTACACCAAAGTCGCCGCCATCCTTGGTGTAAAGCCCGAGGAATGCACCATGTATGACGACTCCACCGCCGCCTGTCGCGCCGCACGTGAGGCGGGCATCCATGTGGTGGGCGTGTATGATGACTTCTTCCGCGGTGAGTGGGAGTTGCTGCAGGAAGTGTGCCACAGCACCATCCAAAGTTTTGAAGAGTTGGTATAATAGACTTAAATAGGCTGACCGCGCCACTGAGGGCGCGGTCAGCTTTTTCTTTGAGAGAGGTGGAGAGAAAACCTCTCCTCGCCATTATTCCTTGTAGCTGCCGCCCATCACGCCGCAAATCAAGCTCAGATCCAGCAGCATCATAAAGCCGCTCAGCATGGCCAGTACGCCTACGACGGCATTGCCAAAACCACACAGAAGTGCGGCATACGTACCCAGAATCACCACACTCAAAATTACTGCCAATACTGTTGCTACTTTCTTACTCATAATAAAAAACTCCTTTCATTGTGTTCTTGCCTCTTGCAAGTACAATGATAGTACAGTTTTTTCTATTTGTAAAATATACAAAATACAAGCTGTCCATAGTTTCAAACTATGGACAGCTTCTTATCAACTGTTCTCTGCAAAGTGCTTCATGGCCTCGATATAGGCCTGCGCCATGGGGCTGAGGAGCTTATGGTCACGGACGATATAGCCGATGCTCACACTTCTCTTAGGCACGAGCCGCAGCTTCACCGACTGATACAGGCGGAAGGAATCGGCATCGTCAATACCCACGCCCACTTGGTAGGCGTGAAGTTCACGAGTAAGATCATTGGCGGTAGCACGATCACGGACAAGGATGTGACGGGGTGTGTCGGCGGGCTTGGCGATGTCCTCAGAAAAAAATAGCGCATTGTGCCCGCCCTGCTCAAAAGTCACACAGGGATAGGGGGCTAACTCCTCTTCCGTTACCTCTTCCCTGTCTGCCAGCGGATGATCGTTGCTGACATAGATAACGGCATCTTTTTCGATCAACTCCGTGTAGACAAGATCATGTTCACGGAACATACGGTGCAGCACCTCTTGATTCTGCTCCGTCAGCAGCAGCACACCCACCTCGCTGCGCATAAGGCTCACATCCTTGATGACCTCGTAAGTGGTGGTCTCGCGGAAGGTCATGCTGTACCGCTCGCCGCCCATTTCGCGAACCATGCGGGCAAAGGCGCGGGAGGCGAAGTTATAGTGCTGGGAGGACACGGAAAACTGCTGCTTGTGGGAGGATTCCTTACCGTAGCGCTCCTCCAACAGTTGTGTCTGCATCAGCACTTGGCGGGCATATCCCAAAAACTCGTCTCCTTCGCGGGAGAGCACCACGCCGCGATTGGTACGGAGGAAAATGGTGATGCCCAGTTCCTTTTCCAACTCACGGATGGCGGCGGTCAAGCTGGGCTGGGAGATAAAGAGTTCCTTCGCCGCGCCGCTGATAGTACCCATCTCCGCCACGGTGGTCACGTAGCGTAATTGCTGTAGTGTCATGTCTGCGCCTCCTTAAAAGCTGCCGATGGGGATAGAGCCATCATCGCTGCCCTTGGTGATGGACAAAATCTGCACGTAATAGCCCTTGCCTTTCTCCATGTCCACATAGACCCGCTCCCCTGCGCGGTGACCCATAATTGCGCGGCCTACGGGGGATTCCTTGCTGATCCAGCCCTTCAGCGCATCCTGCCGCAGGGTAGTCACCAGTTGAATGGTGCGGCTGCGGCCTGT
This sequence comes from uncultured Oscillospiraceae bacterium, assembly GCA_964439545.1. Taxonomy (GTDB): domain Bacteria; phylum Bacillota; class Clostridia; order Oscillospirales; family Oscillospiraceae; genus Vescimonas. The sequence continues at coordinate 4,914 of CAYTOO010000058.1, forward strand.
ATTCTCCATCAAGATCTCCACCGTGTCGTAAAGACCCGCCGTATCGTCAGCGGACTTCTCCTCAATGACCTTGGCGGTCTTGATCATGCGCTGGAGGTAGCGGATACGGGCATCGTTGCGGTTCTTATCCTGCTTGGCGCACTTATATTCAAAATTCTCGCTGAGGTCACCGAAAGCGCGGGCAATCTGCACATCCTCAATGAGCTTGGGGCGTAGCTGCTGTACGCGGTAGTCGATCTCCTCCTGCATTTTCGCAATATCCTGTTTTGTCAGTTCATCGTACATGGTGTTTACTCCTTGATGATCGTCCCCAAGCGCTCCGTTATTGCAAAGCATACGAAGTGTTGTGTATTAGTAATTACGGAAGCCCTTGTTATATTCATCCACAGCCTCTTTAGAAGAACGCGCGGGAGTCGGCGGTGGAGGTGGAGGTGACGGAGGTGCATTCAAGTCCTCCAAAGTTCCACCGTTATAAACCCAATGTTCACTGCTTATCCATTGCTGCAACAGCGGTTCCGTTTTCTTTGTATAGGGTAATACAACTTGGCTTTTTATATCATATCTCCACGCTGTTCTTTTTTCTTCTGACAGTCTGGAAAGATCATTATGTGAAAGCATAATATAGTTCTTGCGTCTCTTCTTCGTCTCTATCTCATCTTGGAAATAAATATAATGTACGGGCTTTTTACAATCAATTTCACAGGTTGCAAATAAAGGAATTTTGGAGATGATTCTAGTCTCTTTAATTGTGATGACACTGCAACCACACTTACAGATATCATATATAAAAAAGGCAATAAAAATAAGAGCAAGATAGTATAGAAGCATTCCTTCCCAAGCGTTCAAAACACCATAAAGAATAACTACGCCAACAAAAAACAGCCAGAGCAAAACGCAACCTACTATGGTAAATGCGGAAAGCAATATGCGAATCTTTTTCGCCCCACTATTTATACTCATTCATATCATCTCCTTTTGAGTATGAAGCACTATTACTCCTTGATGATCGTCCCCAAGCGCTCCAACGCCTCGGGGAGTTTGGGAAGTTCCAAGCCTGCGTAGTTCACCACCAGCACATGGTGGGGCGCAGCGGTGGGGTCGGCGTAGTAATCCGACAGCAGCGCCAACCTTAGGCCGTTTTCCGCGGCGCGGCGGCGCAGTTCTTCATCGGTCATGTGCGTATCCAAGCGGACGAGGAAGTGCAATCCCGCATCCTGCTCCATGATCTCGGCGGCGAGATCACTGCGGCGAATGCAATCAATGACCGCATCCCGCTTTTGGTGATACCGCTTGTGCATACGGCTCAAATGCTGCTCAAAATGCCCCTCCGACAGGAAGGATGCCAGCGTATACTGCTCGAAGGCCGACACGGTACAGGCGTAAAAGCCCAGCTTCTCGCGGTAGGCCGACAGCAGATGGGGTGGCAGGATCATGTAGCTGATACGAATAGAGGGCGCAATGGTCTTGGAGAAGGTGTTGAGGTAAATAACGCGGTTGTGTTCATCCACCGAGTAGAGGGTGGGAATGGGACGACCCACAAAGCGGAACTCACTGTCGTAATCGTCCTCGAGGATGTACCGTCCCTCCCCTTCTGCTGCCCAGCGCAGCAATTCACGGCGGCGGGCAATGGGCATGACGATCCCTGTGGGATAGTGGTGAGAGGGGGACAGATGCACCACATCGGCCTCTGTCTGCCGCAGCTTTTCCACGCTTAATCCCGCCTCATCCAAGGGCACATAGCGCACCGCCACTTGGTTACCGCGGTAAATGCGCCCGATTTTACCATACCCGGGGTCTTCCACGGCGTAGCACTTCTCACGGCCCAGCAGCTGCACCAAGAGGCTGTAGAGTGTCTCCGTGCCTGCGCCGATGATGATCTGCTCGGGGGACACGGTCATGGCGCGAAACTGATGGAGATACTGTGCGATGGCGCGGCGCAGCTCCGCAGCACCTGTGGAGGGCGTGGAGCGCAAAAGCCCCGTGTCCCGCTCTAAAATGGTGCGGCGCATGAGCTTTGCCCACGTGGTGAAGGGGAAGAACTCCGTGGCGGTAGAACTGGCCACAAAGTCCATGAACCACATCTTTTCCTCTGTAGTCTCCACCGTCACCGCTCCCTTGGGGGCAGTCAGAGGGCGGTCAATGTCGCAGACGAAGTATCCCCGCTTTTCCACGCCGCTGATGTAGCCCTCGGCTACCAGCTGCTCGTAGGCGTTCTTCACGGTGATGACACTCACCTGCAGATGCTCTGCCAGCATCCGCTTGGAGGGCAGCTTCTCCCCTGCCGACAGCGTTCCTTCCAGAATATCCCTCTTAATATAGCGGTACAGCTGCTCGTAAAGGCTCACTTCCCCGCCCTTTTCCAGTGTATAGGTCAGCATGGCGCTCCCCCCATCTGGTATTGATAAATCGTATTATTTTGGTTATTTCAATAATACCAAAAGCTACTATACTACACATTAGAGAAAAGTGCAAGGGCGGTGAGGGCAATGAGTGATAAAAGAATCCGCAAACTGGTCTATACGGCGTTGTTGGCTGCGCTGACCTGTGTGGCAACCCTCGTGATCCAAATTCCCGCACCGGTGAGCGGCTATGTGAATTTGGGAGATTGCGTGGTGCTGCTGAGTGCCTTTTTCCTTGGGCCGTGGTATGGTGCGGCAGCAGCCGGTGTCGGCTCTATGCTGGCAGATCTTCTCAGTGGCTTTGCCATATATGCACCCGCCACCCTCATCATCAAGGCGCTGATGGCTGTGGCTGCCGCACTCCTCTATCGCGCGCTGCCGGTGAAGAGCGAGCTGCTGCGCGCTGTGATCGGTGGTATTGCTGCCGAGATCATTATGATCGTTGGGTATCTTCTGTATGGTGTACTGCTGATGGATAGCTTTGCTGCTTCTTTGGCAGGTGTGCCCGGCAATGCCGTGCAGGGATGCATAGGTCTCGTGTTGGGCGTTGTATTGGCAGAGGTCTTGAAAAAGACACCGCTGTGGACGAAATTATAGAAAAACTATTTTCACGGAAAGGTTGGTCAAGCATGGCAGGTTTGGTAGTACACAATGTGGAAAATGCAGAGTTCTTGCTGCAGGTGAAGGCGGAGGCCGCCGAGGCGGCGAAGCAGCTCAGTGAGGCTGCCAAGCTCCAACGAGGTCAGCTCGTGGTGGTAGGCTGCTCCACCAGTGAGGTGGTTGGTCACGCCGTGGGCAGCTGGTCTACTCCCGAGGTGGGCAAGGCTATCTTCGATGGCCTCAACAGCGTATTTGCCCCCATGGGTGTCTATATCGCTGCCCAGTGTTGCGAGCATCTTAACCGCGCACTGATCGTGGAATACGATGCCGTGGTGGGCGCAGAGATCGTCAACGTGATGCCCCAGCCCAAGGCGGGCAGTTCTTTCGCTACGGCTGCCTATGAGAGTTTCGCACATCCCGTTGCCGTGGAAGAGATCCGCGCTGATGCAGGTCTCGACATCGGCGGTACGCTGATCGGCATGCACCTTAAAAAGGTGGCTGTCCCCGTGCGCCTCCAACAGAATCACATCGGCAGCGCCATAGTGCTGGCGGCTCGCGTGCGGCCCAAGTTCATCGGCGGCGACCGCGCCATGTATGATGACAGCCTCAAGGATGGCTATCCCGAATTCTGCAAGTAAAAAACATAGAAAAAACCCGAAGCCTCACGGCTTCGGGTTTTGTACTTGATTGGGATTAGTCCTTGACGTTCTTCACGGCGTCGAACTCGTCCTGAATCTCCTTGGAAGGAGGTGCAGTCACGAGGGACACCACAACGATGAAGATGCAGGAGATGATGAAGGCGGGCAGCAACTCGTAGATGCCCAGAATACCGCCCATGGGCTTAATGAGCAGCTTCCAGATAAACACCATCGCACCACCGGAGATCATACCGGCGATAGCACCGGCCTGATTGGTGCGCTTCCAGAACAGGGAGAAGAGCATGATGGGGCCGAAGGTGGCACCGAAACCTGCCCAAGCGAAGGACACGATGGTGAAGATGACGCTGTTCTCGTCCCAAGCGATGACCATGCCCACGAGGGAGATGACGACCAGAATGATACGGGTAACGGTCATGATGCTCTTATCGGAAGCATCCTTCTTCAGCAGGCCGCCGAAGATGTTCTTGGCGAATGCAGAAGCGGCGATCAGCAGATAGGAGTCGGAAGAGCTGATGGTAGCAGCCAGAATACCGGCCATAACGATACCTGCCAGCAGAGGAGGCAGCAGGGACTCGGACAGGGTGATAAACACGTTCTCAGCACCACCGGCGGTCAGCAGAGTTGCCTCGGCGGGGAACAGAGCGCGGCCCAGTACACCGATAAACACGGCGGCAGCCAGAGAGATCACCACCCACACGGTAGCGATGCGGCGGGAACGGGTCAGCTCATCAGCGCGGCGGATAGCCATAAAGCGCAGCAGCACCTGAGGCATACCGAAGTAACCAAGACCCCAAGCCAGCATGGACAGCACGGACAGGAGACCGTAAGGCGTAGGCTCACCGAACTGAGGTGCGCCATTGACCACCTGCTGCAGGCCATCCTCGCCCAGAATGGGGCTGGCCATAGCATCCAGGGAGAAATAGCCGGGGATCGCCTTGGCATTCTCCAGCACCACATCGAGACCACCCACGGACACAGTACCGGTCACCAGCACCACCAGCAGGGCAAAAATCATGACGATGGCCTGCATGAAGTCGGAGGCACTCTCAGCCAGGAAGCCGCCGATGAAGGTGTAGAACAGCACGAAGATGACACCAACGATCATCATGGAGTGGTAGGAATAGCCAAACAGGGTGCTGAACAGCTTGCCGCAGGTGACAAAGCAGCTGGCGGCATAAACGGCGAAAAACACCAGAATGAACAGAGCGGAAACGGTCAGCAGCACCTTCTTCTTCTCATGATAACGGTTGGAGAAGAACTCGGGCAGCGTAATGGAGTTGCCGGAGACGAAAGAATAGTTACGCAGACGCTTGGAAACGATCAGCCAGTTCAGGTAAGTACCAAGAGCCAGACCGATGGCAGTCCATGCAGCATCGGCGATGCCGCACCAGTAAGCCACGCCGGGCAGACCCATCAGCAGCCAACCGCTCATATCGGAGGCCTCGGCGCTCATGGCGGCGACCCAGGGGCCCAAAGAACGGCCACCCAGGAAGAAGTTATCGGAACTCTGCTGGGCGCGCTTGGCGAACCACAGACCAATGCCGATGACTACCAGCATGTAGGTAGCCATAGCAATAAAAATTTGCAAAGTATCGGAAGACACAGTATCACTCCTCAGTTTTTCTCTCTACAGCGCACATAGCACGCTATTTTATTACTATACCATAGTTGTTTATAAAACGCAACAACTTTACAGTTTAACGCGTTCTTTATTTTCAAGAATAACGCAGGAGACTCTCGCCTCCTGCGTTATTCTTACACATTAAAAGGGAAAATCAGTTTCAGTGCGCCAAAGACCACCAGCGACACTACGAAAGCAATGAGGCAACCCTTCATACGCTTTTTTTCCAAAGGAACATTGGGGGCTTCGGGGTCGGAGTTCTGCCAGCGGACGAAGAACCACAACACGCCCAGCAAGGAAATCAAGGGGAAGAACAACAGACCAAACATTGCAAAAATTGCCATAAAAAGACCTCCTTTGATCTTTCCGAATATCGCTAACAGTATAACGGAAACTATACAAAAGGTCAAGAAAAACAAAAAACAGGCTGCTTTCGCAGCCTGTTTTTTATTCGGTAAAGTCGAGCTTACTTGGCAGCCTTAGCAGCCTTGATGGACTCGATCAGCTCGGGAACGACCTTGAACAGAT
>CAYTOO010000059.1:0-10540 GCA_964439545.1 uncultured Oscillospiraceae bacterium
CCGCTATGGTGGATGCGCCCATCACCAGCTGGAGTGCCATGTTCGATGAAAAGTACGCCGATCAAGTGCTGATGATCAACAACTCCCGCGATGCATTGATGGCAGCCCTGTGCTACTTGGGCTATGACATCAATACTACGGATGAAGCCAAGCTGCAGGAGGCCTTTGAACTGGTGCGCACGGCCAAGGCCAACGGCGTGTATCAAGGCTTCGTCATGGACGAGATCTATCAGAAGATGGAGGGCGGCAACGCTGCCATTTCCATGTACTACGCAGGCGACTATCTCACCATGCTGGAGAATAACGAGGACTTGGCCTTTGTCGTGCCCGAGGAGGGCTCTAACTGGTTCGTGGATGCCATGTGTGTTCTTGAAACCAGCCAGCATAAGGAAGAGGCCGAGGCGTGGATCAACTTCATCGCATCCACCGAGGCCAACCTCGCCAACATGGACTATATCTGGTACGCCTCTCCCAACACCGAGGCGCTGGAGGGCTATCCCGCCTACTATGAGGAGATGTACGAGGAAGAGCTGGACAGCGAAATCTACGAGATCATGGCTGCTCCTCCCGAGGTATTGGATCGCTGCGAGATGTATCTGAACCTGCCGCAGGAAACCCTGAGATTCTATGATAAACTGTGGACCCAGTTGGGTATCTGATTAGGAGGATTTTCTATGATTACTGTGGGTATGAAGCACAGCATTGAAAAGATCGTAACCCCCGAGCTGACCGCCAGCGCTGCAGGCTCCGGTGGCCTTGAGGTGTTCGGTACGCCCTATATGATCGGCATGATGGAGTGCGCCGCCATGTGGTGCATTCAGCCCGAGCTGCCCGAGGGCAAGGGTACGGTGGGTGTGGAAATTTCCGCCAACCACTTGGCTCCCACCCCTGTGGGTATGAAGGTCACGGCTACGGCAGAGGTCACCGCCGTCAGCGAAAACGGCAAGATGATCACCTTCAAAATTGCCGCCTTCGATGAAGAAGGCCCCATCGGTGAGGGTGTCCACACCCGCGCCATCATCTCCAATGACCGTTTCCTGCAGAAGTGCAACGAGAAGCTGGAGAGAATGAAGTAAAGCGAAAAATCCCGCCTGTCAAGGCGGGATTTTTGTTGCCCTTATGGGTGATGTTTGGTATACTATACAAGATAAGAACCAAGTGGGAAAGGGGAGAGGGACATGCGCGTACTGGCTACCATCGCCCTCTCTTTCTCGGCGGGCGTGCTTCTCTGCTCCGCGCTGCCCCACTCTTGGTGGATGCTCTATTTTGCCGCGGTACTGGCGCTGTGCGGCGGGATTTTGATCTTCTTCCGCAAGCGTTGGCGTGGAGGCAAACACGCGGTGCTGATTGCCTTTTCTTTGGCAGCAGCGGTGGTATATTTCACCGCCTTTGCCCAGTTGGTGCAACAGCCTGTTCTTGATAACTGCGGACAGGAACTGCCCTTTTCGGGCACGGTCTGCGCCGAGCCCATGGAGGCGCAGTACGGCGCGAAAGTCACCATCCGTCTCGATGGCTATCGTGGCGCAAAAGCTGTGTATTATGGCGATAAAGAGACGGTTATGTCCCTCAAGCCGGGCAATACCATCTCCGGCTTGGCTGAGTGGAACGATGCTGCCAACATTAACGACACAAAGCTGACCCGTTTTAATGCTAAGGGTGTCTACGCCCTCCTCTATGACCGCGATGAGCTGACGGTAGGCGAGGGGAGCGCCGAGAGTGTTCGTTGGTGGCCGCAGAAGGTACACAGCGCCTTTGTGGAGAAGATCCACGAGATTTGGCGCGATGAGCAGGTGGCGGGTATCATCACCGCCATGCTGACGGGTGACACCGAGGGCTTAAGTGACGAGGATTACGCCATGATGCGCGGCGCAGGCCTTGCCCATCTCTTCGCAGTGTCGGGACTCCACTGCGCCTTCTTGGTAACGCTGCTGAGTTTGGTGCTGCCCCGTCATCGCCGCCGCATTTTCTGCGGTGTGACCATCGGTGTACTGCTCTTTTATATGTGCATGGTGGGCTTGTCACCCTCGGTGGTGCGCGCCTGCGTGATGCAGATGTTCCTGCTGTCCGCGCCCCTGTTTCGCCGTGACAGCGACCCTGTAACATCTCTCAGCACGGCGCTGATGGTGATTCTGCTGTGCAATCCCTTTGCCATCCATTCCATCAGCCTGCAGCTGAGTTTCGCTGCTACCTTCGGTATCGTGCTGCTGGCGGGAAAACTCTATCAGTTCTTCATGAAGCCTGCGGAGAATTGGAGCAAGAAATTGCGCCGCGTGTGGGCCTTTATCTGCGCCAGTTTCTCCGTCACTTTGGGCGCGCTCATTTTCACCACGCCCTTGACGGCTTATTATTTTGATACCTTGTCCCTCGTTTCGCCCCTGTCGGGACTTTTCGCTGTGCCGCTGGCAGGCTACGGCTTCATGACTTCCTTCGTTACGGTGCTGGTGGGCTTTGTGTGGCTGCCCTTGGCACGATTGCTGGGTTGGGTCAGCTTCGCGCTGATTCACGCAGTGCTGTACATCGCCTACATTTTGACCCGTTGGCGCTACCATGCGGTGTATTTCTCCAACCCCTTACTGCGGATTTGGCTTGTGGGCACATACGCAGGCTTCATCCTGTGCTATCTCATGAAGCGCTGGTGCAAGCGGAAGTATCTCATTGCCACCGCCGCTTCGGTGCTGGTATTGGTGCTTGCCATCTTCATCAACACCCTCGACTACCGCGCAGGGGACATCAATGTAACGGCATTGGATGTGGGGCAGGGGGAGAGCGTAGTGCTTTTCTCCGAAAACGAGGCCATGCTGGTGGACTGTGGCAGTTCCAACAGCTATATTGATGCAGGAACATATGCCGTCAATCGACTATCTTCAATGGGTTTCCACCGTCTCAAGGCGGTAACGCTGACACACTTCCATGCCGACCATGCCAACGGCCTTGCCACGGTGCTGTCCACCATAAGAGTGGACACCCTCTATCTCCCCGATGTGGAGGATGAATACGGCGTGCGGGAAGAGCTGGAGGAAATCGCCAAGCGCCACGGTGTAAAGGTAGAAACCGTTACACGCGAGACGCTGTGTGCCATTGGAGAATCTATGATCACCATTTACCCGCCTGTAGGTAAGGGTGATATGAACGAGCAGGGGCTCACCGTCCTTGCTACAGCCGAGGATTTTGACATCCTCATTACAGGTGATATGAAGGACAGCACCGAGCGTGCCCTTATCGAGAAATACCCTCTGCCCGATGTAGAGGTATTGCTGGTGGGACACCACGGCTCGAAATACAGCTCTCACGAGGACTTCCTCGCCGCCGTGCGGCCTGAGGTGGGCATCATCAGCGTGGGAGACAACAGTTACGGACACCCTACCGCCGAGGCTATCGGGCGGTTGGAGACCGTGGGCGCAGTGGTGCGCCGCACGGACGAAGAGGGTGATATTACCATTTACGGAGGTGACGAAGATGGCCGCTGACAAGGGATATACCACGCTTTTAGCGGACTTGAAGGCCGAGAGCCTCCGCAACCTCTACATCTTCTACGGCGAGGAGCGGTACTTGAAGAACACCTACCTCGACAAGGTGCGTGAAGCCCTCATCGAGCCCTCTTTTGAGGAGTTTAACTACCACCGCATTGCAGGCAAAGGCTTGACGGTGGAGGCCCTCACGGAAGTGGTGGAGGCCATGCCCATGATGGCACAGAACACCCTCGTGGTAGTAGAGGATTGGGACATCTTCAAGTTGGACGAGCGCAGCCGCACAGCGCTGATGGCGCTGATGGAGGATTTCCCCGAGTACTGCACCCTCATTATCCTGTGCGATACCTTGGAGTATAAGCGAGATAAGAAGATGAAGAAGCTGTGCGCCGCACTGGATGAGCATGTGGTGGAGGTGGCTTTCCTGCAGCAGGAGCGCGGTGCGCTGGTGAACTGGCTGCGCCGCCGCTTTAAGTCGCTGGGTCACGATATTGACAGTGCTGCCGCCGACCATCTGCTGTTTACCTGCGGCACATTGATGGGCGATCTCGTCCCCGAGGTGGAGAAGATCGGCGCATTTGCCAAGGGTGAGATGATCACCATCGATGACATCAACGCCGTGGCAGAACCTATCCTCGATGCCAAGATTTTCGATATCACCAATGCCGTCACTGCGGGGGAGTTCGATAAGGCTGCTAGCGTCCTCTCCGAACTCCTGCGTATGCAGACTGAGCCTGTAGCAATTTTGGCGACCCTCGGTAAAGAACTGCGCCGCCTCTATACCGCCCGCTTGGCACTGGATCAAGGGAAAGACCGCTTTTGGCTGAAGGAACTGTGGAAAATGAGTTCCGATTATCCCGCCAAGCTGTTGATGCAGGCGGCGCGCCGCGTGGATCGCCGTTGGTGCGCTGCCGCCCTGCGCCGCGCCCAGACACTGGACCGGCGCATGAAGAGCGAAAAGGGCATCAACTCCGAGAGCGAATTGAAGCTCTTCTTGATGGAACTGGCAGGTGGCAGATGAAACCGAAAATCAAAGAGGTCATCGTAGTGGAGGGTCGCTACGATAAAAATGCCCTTTTGCAGGTGGTGGATGCCACCGTCATCACCACCGAGGGTTTCGGCGTGTTCAACGACAAGGAGAAGGTGGACTACCTCCGCCGCCTTGCCGAGAAGCAGGGCGTACTTCTGCTGACCGACCCCGATGGTGCAGGCTTTGTCATCCGCAATTATCTCAAGGGCGTGCTGCCGCCCCAGCAGATCAAGCAGGCCTATGTCCCCGACATTTTCGGCAAGGAGCGCCGCAAGAAAAAAGGCGGCAAAGAGGGAAAGCTGGGCGTGGAGGGCATGAGCCCTGCGCAGCTTTTAGACTCCCTGCGCCGCAGTGGCGCCACCATTTTGGGCAAGGAAACGCCCCGTGAGAGCGCGGGCATCACCTCTGCCGACTTGATGGAAAAGGGGCTCATTGGCCCCAACTCCGCTCAAAAGCGCGCAGCACTCATTCAAAAGCTCCAACTGCCCCAGCATATCAGCACCAAGGGCTTACTGGAGGCGGTCAATCTGCTGTTAGACCGCGCTGCGTGGGAAGAATTGACGAAATGAAGGTAGGAGAATGAAACGAACAGAACTTATTAAGCGCTATATTCTCTTCATTATCAGTCTCTTTTTCTCCGCCGTTGGCATCGCCTTTACCAAGCACGGTATGCTGGGCGTGTCACCCATCTCTTCCGTTGCCAATGTGATGAGCCACCGCTTTACGGACATCACCATGGGTACATGGCTCATTATTTGGAATTTTGTCCTTATCTTTGGGCAGATCGTTCTTCTGAGGAAGAGGTTTCAAAAGGTGCAGTGGCTGCAAGTGCCCCTGTCCTTTGTCTTTGGCTGGTGCATTGACTTAGGCTCGTGGATCGCCTCTTTTATCCCTGTGAATCACTACGCAATGCAGATCGTCATGGTACTGGTGGGCACGACGATTCTCGGCTTTGGTGTGTCGCTGGCGTTCATCGCCAATGTCATCATGAACTCGGGCGAGGCTTTTGTGAAAGCCCTCTCCGACAGCACGGGTATCCAATTCGGCAACATGAAGATCATCTTCGATGTTACCTGTGTCGCCGCGGCGATTGTGCTGTCCCTGTTCCTGTTCGATTGGACGATCGTAGGCACGCGGGAAGGCACAGTGATCTGCGCTCTGCTGACGGGACATGTGGTAAAATTCTTCAACAAGCGGCTCTTAAAGCCCATCAATAGTATTTTACAGGCATAAGTAGGGAAGAGACCGTGAAAAAGCCTTGCATTTGGTGTATTTATGTCGTATAATACAAAATTGGCGTTTAGCGCCGAAATATTATGAACACAAGGAGTGTGAGAGAATGACCGAGGAAATGAAGACCCCCGAGATCGTAGAGGTTTCCGAGAGCAAAAACTTCATTCACAATTTTATCGACGAGGACATCGCAGAGGGTGGTCAGTTCCAGGGTATGACTGTTCACACCCGTTTCCCTCCCGAGCCTAACGGCTATCTCCATATCGGCCACTGCAAGGCGCTGTGCATCGACTTCGGTACTGCTGAGAAGTACGGTGGCCTGTGCAACCTGCGTATGGACGATACCAATCCCGCCAAGGAAGACACCGAGTATGTGGATGCCATTCAGCAGGATATCCACTGGCTGGGCTTCGATTGGGGCGACCGTTTCTATTATGGCTCCGATTATTTTGAGAAGACCTTGGAGTACGCCTTCGAACTGATCGACAAGGGCTTGGCCTACGTCTGCGAGCTGACTCCCGAGGAGTTCCGCGCCAACCGCGGCGATGTGGGTATTCCCGCTGTGTCCCCCTACCGTGACCGTCCCATTGAGGAGACCCGTGAGCTCTTCAAGAAGATGATCGCAGGTGAGGTGGAGGAGGGTAAGATGACCCTCCGCGCTAAGATCGACCTTGCCTCCGGCAACTTCAACATGCGCGACCCCGTCATCTATCGTATCCGCTTTATCGAGCATCATCGTCAGGGCACTCGCTGGTGTGTGTTCCCCATGTACGACTTTGCTCATCCCATTCAGGATGCCCTCGAGGGCATCACCCACAGCCTCTGCTCCTTGGAGTATGAGGATCATCGTCCCCTGTACGATTGGGTGGTAAACAATGTTTCCATCCCCTATCACAAGCCCCGTCAGATCGAGTTCGCCCGCCTCGGCATTGACCATACCGTCATGTCCAAGCGTAAGCTCCGCCAGCTGGTGGAGGAGGGGCGTGTCTCCGGTTGGGACGATCCCCGTATGCCCACGTTGTGCGGACTCCGCCGCCGTGGCTATACCGCCCGCTCCATCCGCAATTTCTGCGAGATGATCGGCGTGGGTAAGACCCCCAGTGTCATCGAGTACGGCACTTTGGAGTTCTGTCTCCGTGAGGACTTGAACGCCAACGCCGAGCGCACCATGGCAGTGCTGCACCCCGTGAAGCTGACGGTCACCAACTATCCCGAGGGTCAGAGCGAGACTTTCTCCGTGGAGAATAACCCCACCGACCCCGAGCAGGGCACCCATGAGATCACCTTCTCCCGCAATCTGTGGATCGAGGCTGATGACTTTATGGAAGTGCCTGTGCCCAAGTATAAGCGCCTCACTCCCGAGGGTCTTGAGTGCCGCTTGAAGGGTGCTTACCTCATCCGCTGCACCGGCTGCGTGAAGGATGACAGCGGCAACGTGGTGGAAGTGCTGTGTGAGTACGATCCCGCCTCCCGCGGCGGCAATCCCGCCGATGGCCGCAAGGTCAAGGGCGCTACCATCCACTGGGTGGATGCCAACAATTGCGTGGATGCTGAGGTGCGCCTGTACGACAACCTCTTCTCCGATGCGCAGCCCGATGGCCCCGACAAGAACTTCCTCGACTGCCTCAACCCTGAGAGCCTCACCATTTTGCAGGGCTGCAAGGTAGAGCCCGAGATGGCCCGCGTGGCAGCAGAGTTTGACAAGGTGGAGGGCCGCACCGGCGTGAACGCACCTACCTTCCAGTTCATGCGCATGGGCTACTTCTGCCTCGATAACCGCGACAGCACCGCAGAGCACATGGTCTTTAACCGCAGCGTGTCTCTGAAGGACAGCTTCAAGAAGTAAAAACTATCGAAAACCGCTCCGAGCATCGGCTCGGGGCGGTTTTTTATGCCTTTTCCCGCTGCAAAAGCATGTTGTCATCGGCGGAGAAATATGCTATACTGATAAATTGTAATCGTATGTTTTGTTCTCGGCTTTGTCCGAGTGAAAGGGAGGAACAGACCTATGAAGATCGTTGTGTTATCCGGTGGTTTCTGCACCGAGCGCCATGTTGGCCTCGTCAGTGGTAGCGGCGTGTGCCGCGCCCTGCGTGAAAAGGGGCACAAGGCCATCTTTGTGGATATGTTCATGGGTCTTGAGGACTATACGGGTGACCTTGCCGATATTTTCGATGTCCCCGATGGCCTCTTGGGTCACGCCGCCATTGAGACGGTTGCCCCCGATTTGGAGGCTGTCCGCGCCGCCCGTAAGGATCAGAGTCCTTCTCTCATTGGTAAGGATGTGCTGACGGTCTGCGCTATGGCAGACATTGTATTCCTCGCCATGCACGGCGCTAACGGTGAGGACGGCCGCATCCAAGCCACCCTCGACCTGCTGGGCGTGCCTTACACGGGCTCGGGTTATTTGGGCAGCGGTATGGCCATGGATAAGGCCGTTACCAAGCGCATGATGGACTCTATCGGCATCCGCACCGCCCCTTGGCATGATGTGTATTATACCGGGTCCGACATTCCTCGTTTGGTGGAGGAACTGGATGTTCCCTGCGCCGTGAAGGTGGTCAACGGCGGCAGTTCCATCGGTGTTGCTCTGCCCGACACCAAGGAAGAACTGGATAAAGCCCTCCGCGACCTGCTCCACTTCGGCGGTCATGTGGTGGTGGAGAAGAAGATCTATGGCCGCGAGATCAACGTGGCAGTGCTGGGTGATACATACCTGCCCGGCGTGGAGATCATCCCCAAGGGCGAGTATTTCGACTATGAGTCCAAGTATCAAAAGGGCGGCGCAGTGGAGATTTGCCCCGCACCTATTACGGAGGAAGAGCAGCGTCAGCTTGGCGAGATGGCAGTGCGCCTCCATAAGGGATTGGGTCTTGATGTCTACTCCCGCGCCGACTTTATCCTCGATAAGGACGGCAATGGCTGGTGCTTGGAGATCAATACCCTGCCCGGTATGACCCCCACCAGCCTTGTGCCTCAAGAGGCGGCGGCAGTGGGCATCGGCTACGGTGAGCTCTGCGAAAAGATCGTGTTGGATTCTCTGGCAGCAAGAAAGGCAGAGCGCGCATGAAAGCATACAGTGTGATGGATATTTGCCTTGCGGTGAAGGGTGCTTTGCTGCAGGGGGATGCTACGGCGCAGGTCAGCGCCGTTACCACCGACAGCCGCAAGATTGAAGAGGGTTCTCTCTTTATCCCGCTGGTGGGCGAGCGCTTTGACGGGCATGATTATATCGACATGGCGCTGAAAAGCGGTGCTGCGGGCTGCTTCACCTCGAAATTGCCCTTTGACACAGTGGAGGGGAAGTTCTACATCCTCGTGGAGGACACTCTCTTGGCGCTGAAGGCGCTGGCCTCCTGGTATCGCGGCGAGTTCGATCTGCCTGTGGTGCAGATCACTGGCTCTGCGGGCAAGACCACCACCAAGGAGATGGTGGCAACGGTGTTGAGCCAAAAGTTTTCCACGTTGAAAACGGAGGCCAACTTCAATAACGCCATCGGCACACCTCAAACGCTGCTGCGCCTTGGGGATGAGCATGAGGCCGCCGTCATTGAAACGGGCATGAACCATTTTGACGAGATCCGCTATTTGGGCGACATGGTGCGCCCCGATGTGGCCATTATTACCAATGTGGGTGATGCCCATGTAGAGAACTTGGGCGGCACACGCTTGGGCGTACTGCAGGCCAAGAGCGAGATTTTCGATAACCTCAAGAGCGAGGGCCTTGCCATCTTGAATGGCGATGATGCCTTGCTCCGCGAACTGCGCCCCAATTTCCGCACGGTGCTGTGCGGCAAGGGCGAGAATTGCCACGTCCGCGTCAGCGGCATTGTGGAGCGGGGCATTGAGGGCATGGATTGCACTATTACCACGGAAAAGGCGACCTACGCCGTACATATTCCGTCCCCCGGTGCATTTATGATCTATCCCGCCGGGACGACCCCTCCATCCACGCCACCATCGAAAGAATCGAAGCGCATCCCGGCAATCCGGAATGGCTGGATATCTATTACGCAGGTGAAGATCTGCAAGGAACCGTTTTCCCGGAGCAGGACGCGGCCTACGGCATCCCTCAGCGCAACGGTCTGTCCGACAGCATCGGCTATCACACCGGACGGGCTGATTTACGCAGCTTGGCACCCCAATGCGACTATCTGGTCAACGCCTTCCGGTATCGGGGCATTGAAAATGTTTGGGGTAATGTTTGGGAGCATATGGAAGGTCTGCGCATCCGTAATTTGCAATACAGCTACACCTTCGACCCGGAGCAATACGATTCCGATCCTTCTCAGTGGAAGCAGGTCAGCTTTACCGCGCCCCATCAGCATTACCTGGCGGAGAAGGCCACCGATCTGTGGACCGATGTCATGGGCTTCGATCCTGCGGAGCCGCTCCTTCCCCTGCCCTGTCACAGTACCGGTGATCAAACGGTCCACGGTTTGTATTATGATTCCGCTTTTTACAGTTATACCGACCGGGATTACGGCAACCGACCGGTGGATCCTCAGCATGCCTGGCGGTTCGTGGTCGGCGGCGGTTATGACCATTCCTATTTCGGCTCCCTGTTTACCTACCGGGGCTTTATCAGCGATACGCTGGCGGAGTGGATCTATTCCCACCGGGCCTGCCTGCGGCGGTAAACTCCCCATTTGACAACCAGCCTGTCATGCTGTACAATAGGAACGCGACCAGGTTGGACAGCCGCGGCTGGGCTCCGAAAGGGCCCAGGTGAGGAAAGTCCGGGCTCCACAGGGCAAGGATAACGGGTAACGCCCGCCGGGGGTGACCCCAGGACAAGTGCAACAGAGAG
>CAYTOO010000060.1:0-10307 GCA_964439545.1 uncultured Oscillospiraceae bacterium
GCATCTGGTTACGGAGCTTGGCGTCCAGGTTGGACAGGGGCTCGTCCATCAGGAACACGGCGGGGTTACGGACGATAGCGCGGCCGATAGCCACACGCTGACGCTGACCGCCGGACAGAGCCTTGGGCTTACGATCCAGATACTGGGTGATGTCGAGAATCTCGGCGGCCTGACGGACCTTCTGATCGATCTCAGCCTTGTCGACCTTCTTCAGCTTCAGGGAGAAGGCCATGTTCTCGTACACGGTCATATGGGGATAGAGGGCGTAGTTCTGGAAGACCATGGCGATGTCGCGGTCCTTGGGCTCAACATCGTTCATCAGCTTGTCGCCGATCCACAGCTCGCCGCTGGAGATGTCCTCAAGACCTGCCACCATGCGCAGGGTGGTGGACTTACCGCAGCCGGAGGGGCCGACCAGCACGATAAACTCGCGGTCAGCGATCTCCAGATTGAACTCCTGCACTGCCACGACGCCCTCGTCAGTGATCTGCAGGCTGGTCTTCTTGACCTCTTCGCCCTTCTTGGGCTTCTTGGTCTTTTCGGTGTTGGGGTAAACCTTCTTCAGATTCTTCAGCAATACCTTTGCCATACTTGTTTCACCGTAGTTACGCCGCCTCCGCGCACGTAACCTCGCGACCACTGTTCAAGTGCATCGCTTTACGGCAGGTCTCCACACTGCCGCACCGCCGATGATAAGCGGAACTTCCTCCTTTAATTGTTACGCCTCTACGCTCAGAGTAGTGGAGTGAACGCAATGGCGCATATTAAGACAAATACAGTATAACGGGGAATTGTTCCGATTGCAAGAGGAAATTATCAATTAACAGTTAATAATTAACAGTTAACAGGTAGTTTTGAGGTGCGGCGAAGCCCTTGGCTCCCCTTGTCAGGGGAGCTGGCTTTTTGCGGAGCAAAAAGTCTGAGGGGTAGTCGTTCTCTCCCTCCGTCAAAAATCTTCGATTTTTGCCACCTCCCTCGTCAGAGGGAGGCAAGGGTGCGGCGCATCCTTGCAAAAAAACGAATACTGTTGCAATAACTACTTTCAAATGCTAAAATATGGGGTAAACTAACAGCACACAAACGAAAGAAGGACATTCCCCATGCTGACCTTTAAACCTATCACCGCCGAGGATTTTCTCATCCTGCGGCCTTACTATGAACACTGCCCCTACCGCCTGTGCGAGTACAGCGTGGGCGTGAAATACATGTGGCAGCACACCCTCCACAGCGAGTATACCATCGTGGAGGATTGCCTCATTATCCGCAACACCATCCACGGCAACGTCATGTACGATTTCCCCATTCCCGGCCCCAACGGCAGCGTGGAGAAGGGCTTGGAGGCGGTGGAGAACCACTGCCGCGAGATCGGTCAGCGGCCTGTGTTCTCCATTGTGCCCGAGTCTCAGGGCTGTCGCATGGCTATGCGCTATGCCAAGGTCTGTATCACCAACGAGTGGTCGTGGCGTGACTATATCTACCTGTCCCAAGATTTGGCAAAGTTTGAGGGACGCCGCTACAGCGGTCAGCGCAACCACATCAATAAGTTCCGCAAAAACCACGAGGGTGCGGAGTTCCTGCCCTTGACGGAGGAGCATCGGGACTTGATTGAGCAGTTCTGGGTGGACTACGAGGCGGAGTTTGCCAAAGAGAGCGAAAGCGCCAAGATGGAGTTGCAGGTGGCGAAAGACCTCTTTACCTACCTTGATACGGGCATCTTCCGCGCCGGCGGCATCCTCTATGAGGGGAAACTCATTGCCATCGCCTTGGCGGAGAAGTGCGGCGACACGCTGGTGTGCCATATTGAGAAGGCGCTGTACTCCCACGCGGGAGTCTATCCCACCATGGTGCAGGCCTTTGCAGGGTACTATGCGGGGGACTGCCTGTGGATCAACCGCGAGGATGACGGACAGGACAAGGGTCTGCGGACGAGCAAGATGCAGTATCTCCCCAGTGAGCGGGCGGGCAAGCTGGTCTTTGCCGTGGGCAATGAGCTGGACGGGCTTGAGGAACTCCCCGAACTCAAGACGGCGCGGCTGACATTGTCTGCCTTTACTGAGGAGGACAAGACCGAGTATAACGCCCTCTGTCTCGATGACGAGCGCAACCGCTACTGGGGCTACGACTACCGCAAGGATTTGCAGGGCGAGCTGACGGAGGACTACTTCCTCGATGTGGTGAATAAGGATTTCGATGCCCGCTTGGCGGCGAACTTTGCCATTCGCCTTGACGGCAAGTGCATTGGCGAGGCGGTGCTGTATAACGGCGATTGGCGGGGCGGCATGGAATTGGGCTGCCGCATTGCACCCGAGTATGCAGGCAATGGCTATGGGGTGGAGGCCTTTACCGCCGTGGCAGAATGGGGACTTTATAAGCTTGGCTTGCTGAAAATCGTCGCCAAGTGCTACCGCGAGAATGAGCCGTCTTTCAAGATGCTGTCCAGCTGTATGCGGAAGGTCGGGGAGGATGAGACGTTCTTCTACTTTGAAAAGTTGATATAATAGAAAAAGAGATGCTTCGAGGGAAGCATCTCTTTTTTAGGTTAATGAGGAGCGCGTAGCGCCTCGGCCCCCTCTGACGAGGGGGCTGCCGAAGCGATAGCGAGGCTGGGGGAGAGAAATACAGGGAACTTCTGTATTTTATCTCTCCCTCCGTCACGGCTTACGCCGTGCCACCTCCCTCGTCAGAGGGAGGCAAGGGCTTCGCCACCCAACATAGAAAAAAGAGAGCCTTGCGGCTCTCTTTTTTATGCCTTACTCTTTGCAATAGTCCACGTGCAACAGCTCGTGGGCGTGGTGTTCGCCCATCTCCTCCAGCATCTGCACCACGATGGGGTTCTTCTCGGCCCGCTTGAACATGGCGCGGCTGTCGATGTCGTAGAGGCCGTCACCGCGGATCTTCTTCGTCTCGCGGACAGCGCGGGGATTGCCTGCACCGCCCACACAGCCGCCTTGGCAGGTCATGACCTCAATGAGGTGGTAGAATGCCTTACCCTCGTCAATGTCCTTCAAAAGACGGCGGGCGTTGGCAAGACCGTTGACCACTGCCAATTTCAGCTCCGTATCGCCCACCATGACGGTGGCCTCACGGATGCCCTCCTGTCCACGCAGACCCATGAACTCGATGGCGCGCAGGGCGTTCTTGGACTTATCGGGCAGGCAATGGCGCACCACTGCCTCTGCCACGCCGCCCGTCACACCGTAGATGGCGGCAGCGCCGCTGCCGAGACCGAAGGGCAGGTCGGGGGACTCCAGCTCCAACTCGGGGAGACGGATGCCGTTCTCGTTGATCATGTCGATGATCTCGCGGGTGGTCAGCACCAAGTCCACATCGGGCTGGCCGTTCTGCTTGAACTCGTCGCGGGCGGCTTCCATCTTTTTCGCCGTGCAGGGCATGAGGGCGATGTGGAAGGTCTTGCGGCCGTCGGCGGCGTCCTTGGCGGCGTACTTCTCGCGCAAAATGGCGGCGAACATCTCCATGGGGGACTTGCAGGTGGAGATATTCTTCAAATACTTGGGGTCATGGTTCTCCAGATACTTCACCCATGCAGGACAGCAGGAGGTGAACATGGGGAAGGGGCCGCCGTTTTGGAGTCTCTCAAGGAACTCGTTGCCCTCGGTGATGGTGGTGAAGTCTGCGGCGAAGTTGGTGTCGTACACCTCGTCCACGCCCATGAGCTTGAGGGCGGTAATGAGCTTATCCAGCACGTTTTCGCCGCTGGGGATGCCGAAGGCCTCGCCCACGGCAACGCGGACGGCGGGTGCGATCTGTACCACCACGCGCTTGTTGGGGTCGTGGATGGCGCGCCATGCCTTGCCGATCTCGTTGCGGACGGTGATAGCGCCTGTGGGGCACACGGCGGCACACTGACCGCAGGAAACGCACTTGGTCTCGGCAAGCTTTCTATCAAAAGCGGGCATGACCTGCAGCTTCGAGCCGCGGCGAGACCAGTCGATGATGCCCACGCCCTGCATCTCCTCGCAGACACGGACACAGTCGCCGCAGAGGATGCACTTGTTGGGATCGCGGACAACGGCATAGCCCGAGTCGTCCAGTTCAAAGTGGGGACGGGTATCCTGGAAACGAATATTGATGATGTTGAACTGCTGGGCAAGCTCGCGGAGGCGGCAGTGGGTCTTCATGCAGGTTTTGCAGTCGCAGTTATGGCTTGCCAGCATCAGCTCCAAGATCATGCGGCGGTGCTTCAGGAGGCGGGCGGAGTTGGTGCGGATCACCATGCCGTCACGGGGCTCCATGGAGCAGGAGGTGTCGATTTTGCCCTTGTCATCCTCCACCACGCACATGCGGCATGCGCCGTACACGGAGAGGTCGGAATAGTAGCAGAAGGTGGGGATGTCAATGCCCGCCTTGCGGATCACGGAGAGGACGTTCTTTTCGCCGTCGAAGGCCACGCGCTGACCGTCAATGATCATAAATCCTTTTGCCATGGCTTAACCCTCCTCGATAGCGTTGATTGCGCCGAAGGGACAGCTGCCCCAGCATGCGCCGCAGGTGATGCACTTGGTGTTGTCGATGAAGTGGGGATTCCGCTTCTGGCCTGTGATGGCCTCCATGGGGCAGGTGGACTTACACTTACCGCAGCCGCGGCACAGGTGCTGGTCGATGATGACCTTCTTCTTTCTGCCGTTGCAGTGGGGGCAGTGCTTATCACGGACGTGGGCGAGATATTCATCGCGGAAGTACTTGAGGGTGCTGACCACAGGCTTGCAGGCGCTCTGACCGAGGCCGCAGAGGGCCGTTTCCGTGATGGTGGAAGAAAGCTCTTCGAGGAGGTACAGGTCATCCTCCGTGCCCTCGTTGTGGACGATGCGCTCCAAAATCTCCAGCATGCGCTTCGTGCCCTCGCGGCAGGGGACGCACTTACCGCAGCTCTCGTTCTGAGTGAAGGCCATGAAGAAGCGGGCCACCTCTACCATGCAGGTGTCCTCATCCATGACCACCAAGCCGCCCGAGCCGATGATAGCGCCCAGCTTCTTGAGGGAGTCGAAGTCCAGCGGGACATCGAGGTGCTCCTCCGTCAAGCAGCCGCCGCTGGGGCCGCCGATCTGCACGGACTTGAACTTCTTGCCGTCCTTGATGCCGCCGCCGATATCGTAGATGATCTTGCGGAGGGTGGTGCCCATGGGCACTTCCACGAGACCGGTATTGACCACGTTGCCCGTGAGGGCGAAGGTCTTGGTGCCGGGGGACTTCTCCGTGCCCACGGAGCGATACCACGATGCGCCGTTCATGATGATGTTGGGGACGTTGGCGAAGGTTTCCACGTTATTCAGCACCGTGGGCTTTGCCCACAGACCCTGATCCACCGTGCGGGGTGGCTTCACGCGGGGCATACCGCGCTTGCCCTCGATGGAGGCGGTCAAGGCAGAGCCCTCGCCGCAGACGAAAGCGCCAGCGCCGCGGTTGATGTGGAGGTGGAAGCTGAAGCCACTGCCCATAATGTCATCGCCCAAAAGACCCAGCTCCTCAGCCTTGGTCATGGCGATCTTCAACCGCTTGACAGCCAGAGGATACTCGGCGCGGACGTAGATGTAGCCCTCGGATGCGCCTGTGGCGATGCCTGCAATGAGCATACCTTCGATGATGGAGTGGGGGTTGCCCTCCATGACACCCTGATCCATAAATGCACCGGGGTCGCCCTCGTCACCGTTGCAGACCACGTATTTCACGTCCGAGACGTTCTTTCTTACGCTCTCCCACTTGCGACCTGCGGGGAAGCCGCCGCCGCCACGGCCGCGGAGGCCGCTGTCCACGATCTCCTTGCAGATCTCGGCGTCAGTCATCTCGAACAGCGCCTTTTCAAAGGCGGCGTAGCCACCCAAGGCGAGGTATTCATAGATGTCCTCGGCATCACTGCGGCCCGAGTCCTTCATGACCATGCGGTGCTGACCCTTGTAGAAGGGAATATCATCACGGTGCATGTACTCGCGCTTGCCCTCATAGAGCAAACGGTCAATGACCTCATTGCTGAGGATGGATTTTTCAATAATTTCGTCGCAGTCCTCCACCTTTACATGGGTGTAGAGGATACCTGCAGGCTCGATAGCAACGAGAGGGCCGATCTCGCAGAAACCGTGACAGCCGCTCTTTTTAAGGTGGAGACCCTTCTTGCCCGCCTCGTCCTTCAGCTCCACGCTGACCTTGAGACCCTTGGCCTCGATGGCGGTTTTGAGATAGTCATAGACCTTCATAGAGCCGCTGGCAACACAGCCTGTGCCGGCGCAGACCAAGACCTGCATGCCCTGCCGCTCACGGAGAGCCTTGGCCTCGGCGCGGAGAGAAATAAATTGCGCTCTTGTCAGCTTACCCATTTGCGCCCGCCTCCTTTTCACGAAGTACGTTTACCAGTGCAATGGCAGATTCGGGGGACATTTTGGCGAACACCTCGTCATTCACCGTCATGGCGGGGGCGAGGGAGCAAGCGCCGAGACATGCCACCGTCTCCAGGGTGAACAGGCCGTCGGCGGAGGTCTTTTTCTCCCCCGTCAGACCCAAATAGTCGCGGAGTGCGTCATGGATGGGCTGGCTCTTGCGGACGTGGCAGGCCGTGCCGTTACAGACCTTGATGATGTACTTACCCTTGGCCTCCAGCGAGAAGTTCTCGTAGAAGGTTGCCACGGAGTAGACCTTGGCGATGCTGATGTCCAGCTTCTCCGCGATCAGCTCCAGCGTTTCTTCACTCAGGTACTTGTACTCCGCCTGAATGTCCTGCATGATGGCGATCAGCGCCTCACGGCGACAGCCGTAGCCGTCAATGATGGCGGCGACCTTTTGCAGATCGATGGTACTGTTCATAGCTTTTGAGTTCCTTTCTCAATAGTAATGGTATTGGAAGAGAAAATTCAGCTGTTTATAGCTGAATGATAACACAGCGTTAATTCCTTCGCAATATTATTTGACATTTTTTTAACGAAAATTTTAGCCGATGTTTTAGGGCAAAATGACGAGAGGGAAATGTAATTAATAATTAACAGTTAGTGTTCTGCTGTAAGCCCTTGAGGTCTTGTAGGGCGGCCTGCCCACAGGCCGCCGCCGTTTACCGCTGGCATTTTCGTATGTTAGCGGCGGGGTGAGGCACCCCGCCCTACAACATGGCAAGAACATTGCCCATATTTCTGAGCAAAAGCGGTAGCGAAAAGAGGAGCAGAGGCGATGCAACATTTATTTGTAGGGGCGGACGACCCTGTCCGCCCGTGCAAGTTTGCGAGGATTTACAACGGGCCGACAGAGGCGTCGGCCTCTACGCTTTCGCTGTTGAAAAGAAAGTGCAAACATTCCCGTAACGAAGGCTCTTACCATACCCCCCAGTCAAAAATCTTCGATTTTTGCCAGCCCCCTGAAAGAGGGGCCGAGGCGCTACGCGCAATTACCACCCAAAAACAAAACCCCACCGCCGCAGAACACACTGCGGCGGTGGGGAACGCATCAAATCTTATACTTCTCGGCGTAGGCTTTGTAGTCCTCGCGGAAGCCCTCGGTGTTGTAGGCAACAGAGTGGATGTAGCGGTGGGTGTCGAAGCGGTTATTGCTCAGCTCAATGATGGTGACGGCGATGTTGGAGCAATGGTCAGACACGCGCTCGAAGTTATTGAGGAAGTCGTTGAGGATGAAGCCCTTCTCAATGTCGCACTCGCCTGCGGTGAGGCGGGCGATGTGGTTGGTCTTGATGGTAGCCACCAGATCGTCGATGACCTCCTCCAAAGGCTCAACGCGATAGGCGCGGGAGACATTGTTGGTGCAGTAGGCCTCGGTGGTGATGGCGAGGATCTCCTCGATGGCATCGGTGAGGATCAGCATCTCCCGCTGTGCCTCCTCGGAGAAGTGTGCGTTCTTCTCCTCCAGTTCCTTGGCGGTTTCGCGGATGTTCACGGCGTGGTCGCCCAAGCGCTCAAAGTCGCCGATGGCGTGGAGCATCTTGGAGACACAGATGGAGTCGTTGGCAGAGAGCTGCTGAGAGGAGAGATGTACCAGCAGTGTGCCCAGCTCGTCCTCATAGCGGTCAAGCTCGTTCTCATCCTCTACGATGCTGTCGGAGAGGGCGGCATCGTAACTGCGGGACACGGCGAAGGCCTTCATCAAAGTGGCCTGTGCCATCTCAGCCATGCGGTTGGTAAGACGGTCGCACTCGGCGATGGCCACGGAGGGGGTGGACAGCAGGCGCTCGTCCAGCAGGTGGCGGGGAGCTTCCTCGGCCTTGTCCTTCTCCTTGAGGAGGGTGTTGGCGATGTGCACCAGGAACTTGCCGAAGGGCAGGAGCATGGCGGTGGTCACCACGTTAAACACGGAGTGGACGAAGGCGATGCCCGTAGCATCAATGGCGGAATCGGAGAAGGCAAAGCCGATAAGGGCATCGAGAGCCAAATAGATCGCCAGCAGGACGACCGTACCGATGAGGTTGAAGGAGATATGGATGATGGCCACCTTCTTGGCGTTGCGGCTGACACCGATGGAGGAAATGAGAGCCGTGACGCAAGTACCGATGTTCTGACCCATGATAATGGGGATGGCCATACCGTAGGTGATAGAACCCGTCAGCGCCAGCGCCTGCAGAATACCCACAGAGGCGGCGGAGGACTGGATAATACCCGTAAAGACAGCACCGACCACCACGCCCAGAATGGGGTTATTGAAGGCGGTGAGGAGATTGGCAAACTCGGGAGCATCTGCCAAGGGGGACACGGCGCTGGACATGAGCTTCATGCCGTACATCAGCACTGCAAAGCCCACGAAGATAGAACCGATGTCCTTTTTCTTCTGCTGCTTGGCCATCATGATCATGACAGCGCCCACGAGGGCGAAGATGAGGGAGAAGTTCTCGGGCTTTAAGAGCTTCAGCGCCACGTTGTCGGTCTCCAAGCCCACCAGGGACAGGAGCCATGCCGTCAAGGTCGTACCGATATTGGAGCCCATGATGACACCCACCGTCTGGGAGATGTCCATGATGCCCGAGTTTACAAGACCCACCAGCATGACCGTCATGGCGGAGGAGGACTGGATGGCGATGGTAATGCCTGCGCCGAGGGCGAGGGATTTCCACAAACTGGAAGTCATGCGGCGCAGCGCGCCCTCCAGCTTGCCGCCTGCCATGCGCTCGAGACCCGAGGACATGACATGCATACCGTACAGGAAGAAGGCCAGGCCGCCGCCCAGCATGATAAAGGAAAAGAGATCCATATGGCAGTACGCTCCTTTTTGAGAAGTGATGGTCGTTAAGAATCCGCGAAAAATATCAGTCTAATTATACCCCAAAATCCGACATAAGTCGAGAGGAAAAAGGGGAAAAAGCAGAAAAAAGGCGACCCGTTTTCGGGTCGCCTGTAGGGAAAATGACGAGGTTTTGTTTAGATTTGTGCGGTGGCGATGAAGGCGTTGGGAAAGCCCGCGGCGCGGACTTCTTCCAGGAGGGTTTCCGCCCCACTGCGGCTGCGGAACGCCCCTACCTGCACGCGGTAGAGAGGAGCGGTTTCCGCGGGCGTTTCCTCCTCTGCGGGCGGGTCTGCCACCGTGTAGGGCTCAACGTAGGGGAGATTGAAATAATCGCACAGGCCCTTCGCCGCACTGCGGGCAACAGAGCGGAGATTTGCGTGAAACCACCGGGCATCGGCCACGTTGTCGTGGAACACATGCTCTTCATAGTAGCTCACCGCTTTGGGTGTGCGCAGTTCGTAGAGGTCGGTGCGGCGGTTGAGGGAGATCTGCCCGTCGTAGACCTCTCTTCGGCGCTCCAGCATGAAAATCGCCAACCGCTCGCCACGCTGTGAGCCTTGGAAAATAATGGGACGGTAGCCCCGCGCTGTGCCTTCACCTACAGTGTTGCCCGAGGCATTGGTATGGGACACATAGTGGACATCTGCGCCCCAGGCATCGCTCTCGGTCACGGCGCGGCGCATGAGCACATCGCCGTCCTCATTGGAGTTGGGGATGCGCCGTGTGCCACGCTTCCACTCTATGCCGCAGGCGGTGAGGAACACCTCCAACTCGTCTAAATAGAGGTTGTTGTGGGTGGTCTCATCACAGCCTGCCACGGCGCAGGGGTTGAAGCGGTGGTAGGCGGGGGAGAGGTAGACCTTAGCCATTGTCCTCGCCCTCGCTTTTACCCATCTGCTTCATGGTCTGGTCGAGACCCGTAGCCGCCAAGCCGCTGACGATGCCCACGGCGATGGCGGAGAGGACATCCGTGGCGGGGAAGGATGCCATGGTGAACAGTCCCGTCACGCCCAGTGCGCCGCCCACCGCCGCGCAGATGACGGGGATCCACTTGTTGGGGATGGCGGTGGCTTTCACCGCCA
>CAYTOO010000061.1:0-6531 GCA_964439545.1 uncultured Oscillospiraceae bacterium
CGCATGACATCTCTCCCCGCTGGGGAGAGTCTTGCCCTGACAAGGGGAGCCGAGGCGCGACACGCGCGAAGGTTTTATCGATACATTACCCTCATTCTACCTATTCCTATATAGAATTGTCAAGTTGCAATTCCCGCGTACTTGGGGTAGAATGGGGGAAAGAAACAAGAAAGGCGGTGGCGAGTGTGCGCGTGGGCATCGTGTGTGAATTTAATCCTTTGCACTTGGGGCATCAGTATCTCTTGCAGCAGGTGCGGAAAATGGGCGCAACGTCCATCGTCTGCGCCATGTCGGGCAACTTCGTCCAGCGGGGCGAGGCGGCGCTGTTGGGCAAGTTCCCCCGCGCTGCTGCTGCGGTTGAATGCGGTGCTGACTTGGTGCTGGAGCTGCCTACCCCTTGGGCCATGGCTACGGCGGAGATTTTCGCCCGCGGCGGTGTTTCGCTCCTGCAGATGGCGGGCTGTACCCACATTGCCTTTGGCAGTGAGCGGGGCGATGCGGAACTGTTGGTGCGCGTTGCCGCGGCGGTGGACAGCGAGGAAGTGCAGGAGAAGGTAAGGGAGAATTTGGAAACGGGCATCACCTTTGCCGCGGCGAGAGAACAGGCGGTGGCGGCGGTGCTGGGTGAAACTGCGGCGCAGGTATTGCGTCAGCCCAACGACACGCTGGCGGTGGAATATCTCCGTGCATCGCGGGCGCTGGGGGCGAATTTGCAGCCCATCGCCATCCCCCGCGTGGGGGCTGGGCACGATGAAGAAGCCCAAGAGGGCATCGCATCGGCCTCCTTTGTGCGGGCCTTGGTGCATGAGGGAAAAGTGGACGAGGCTTGCGGATTTTTGCCCGAGGGAATGGCGAAAATGCTCCGCGAGGCGGTGGAGCGGGGCGAGATTGCTCACACTTCCCGCTGCGAGCGGGCGGTGCTGGCCTTTTTGCGCCGTTGCAGTGCTGACGACCTCGCGCCCTACGATGGGGGCGGCGAGGGGCTTTATCGGCGGCTGTACGATGCCGCACGGCAGGGACGGAGCGTGGAAGAAGTCCTCGCCCTCGCCAAGACGAAGCGGTACACCGCGGCGCGGCTGCGGCGGATGGTCATGTCCGCGTGGCTGGGGGTAACGCCGCCCGAGGGCACACCCCCCTATGGTCGCGTGCTGGCGGCGAATGAGGCGGGGCGGCGTGTCCTGCGGGAAATGCGGGACACTGGCGCACCCGTGCTGACCAAGGCGGCGGATGTGGCGGCCTTGGGGGCGGCAGCGGAGGAACTGCTCCGCTGCGAGAGCAAGTGGACGGATTTGTACGGCTTGTGCTGGGAAAATGTCCCCGCGTGTGGGGAAGAGTATCGAAAAACGCCATATATGAAATAGAAAAGAGCCCTGCGGGGCTCTTTTTTTATTTCAATTAACAGTTAACAATTAATAATTAACAGTTGACGGGCGGATGATATCCGCCCCTACGAAAGGACAAGAGGTGCGGTACAAGGTTGGGTCAATCCCTCCGTCTGCCCGATGGGCAGACACCTCCCTCGTCAGAGGGAGGCGAGGGCGCTGACGCGCCACGGGCGGATGATATCCGCCCCTACGGGGTATACCGCAGGTCTCTTGAGTATTGTAGGGCGGCCTGCCTACAGGCCGCCGCCGTCTATCGGAGTGCCATCGTATGTTGTGCGGCGGGGTGAGGGCACCCCGCCCTACGAATTCGCTATTGAAAGAAAAGTACGAACATTCCGCGTAAAACAAAGCATCAACTACCCCTCAGCTTCGCTTGCGCTCAGCAGCTCCCCTGACAAGGGGAGCCAAGGGCGCTGACGCGCCACGGGCGGATGATATCCGCCCCTACACCATCACAAGGGGCGCGGAGCGCAGGCATGAAAGAAGGCACAAAAATAGACCGGAAAGCCAGCAAGTTTGCATGGGGGAGCGCGAGGGGGAGGGTATGACCCCTCGCATTTAAATAAAACATGCGCGCGGAGCGCAGGCATGAAAAGAAGGTGTCCAAATGGACACCTTCTTTTCCGTTGGAAACAGCAAAGGAGACACGGATCACAGGAAGGAAAAGGGAGAGCCGGAATTGTAGTGAGGGTATTCCGTGCCCTTATTACTTGCCTTTTAGCCGTTGGCCTTGGCAGCCTCGCGGCCTGCGCGGAAGGCATTCAGGTTCAGCTCGCGGACCTTCTCGGGGACGGTCTCAGCAACCACCTGCTCCCAATCGATCTCGGGGCAGCCCAGAGAATCGCACATTGCGCCGAACAGCACCACGTTCATGCACTTGGCGTTGCCAAGCTCGATGGCGATGTCGCTGGCGGGGATGGCGATGGTCTTGAAGTTCTTGGCCATGGCCTCGATGCAGCCCTCGGGATACTCCTCAGCGCCGGAGGCGATGGTGGTGGACTTGATGGCGTAGTCATTGATGACGGCAACGCCGGTGTCGGGATTGAGGAACTCGGCGTAACGGACGGCCTCCATCTTCTCGAGGGCCACCATAATGTCAGCTTCGCCGCGGCCGAACACGGGGCCGTAGACCTTCTCGCCCCAGCGGACCTGGGTGGAGACGGAGCCGCCGCGCTGTGCCATACCGTGGACTTCGCTCTGCTTAACATCGTAACCGGCCTTCATAAAGCCGTTGGACATGATCTTGGAGATAAGGATGGCACCCTGACCACCCACGCCCACCAACAGGGCAGATTTCACTTTTGCCATTTTAGTTCTCCTCCATTTCGATAGCGTCAAAGGGGCAGGCCTGGGCGCAGACGGTGCAGCCCACGCACTGAGTGCGGTCGATGAATGCCTTGCCGTTCTCCATGGAGATGGCGGGGCAGCCCACCTTCAGGCAGCTCTTGCAGGACTTGCACTTGTCAGCGTTGACAACGCACATGGCCTTGGGCTGCTTGATGCGCTTGATGAGCAGGCAGGGACGGCGGGTGACGATGGCGGGATGCTTGCCCTCGTTCAGAGCGGCGACAGCGGCATTGACAGTGTTCTTCATGGCCGTGAGATCCTGAGGATCAACGGTGAAGACGGGAGCGAAGCCGTAAGCCTCGAAGACCTTCTCAATGTTGATCATGGGAGCTTCCTTACCCATCAAGGTGTAGCCCGTGCCGGGGTTCTCCTGATGGCCGGTCATACCGGTGATGCGGTTATCCAGCACGCAGGGGATCATCTTACCATCGTTGTAGAGGATCTCGGCAGCGCCGGTCATGCCGGAGTGGAAGAAGGTGGAGTCGCCCACCACGCCGAAGACCACCTTATCGGTGATGCCCTCGCGCTCGAAGGACTTGGTCATACCCATACCTGCGGAGAAGCCGCCGCCCATGCAGATGCACACGTCCATGCAGTTCAGAGGAGGAGCAAAGCCGAGGGTGTAGCAGCCGATATCGCCGGTGACCACGTAGTTCTTGTTCTTGGACAGGGTGTAGAAGAAACCGCGGTGGGGGCAGCCGGGGCACAGTGCCGGAGGACGCTTGGCAACAGCCACATCGTCCACGGTCTTGAAGTTGGGCTTCTCGCCCAGCATACGCTCGCGGAGGAGCTGGGTGTTCAACTCGTACATGACGCCGGTCTTATCCTTGCCGGAGCAGGGGATGCCGGCGGCCTTCATCTCGTTCTCCATGAAGGGCTCAAGTTCTTCCACCACATAGAGGGTCTCCACCTTGGAGGCGAAGTCGCGGATGAGATCCATGGGCAGGGGGTAGGTCAGACCCAGCTTCAGGAAGGAAGTACCCTCGGGGAACACTTCCTTGGCGTACTGGTAAGAAATGGCAGCGGTAACAACGCCCACCTTGCCATCGCCCAACTCCACCTTGTTCAGGCCATTTTCCACGGCGCGGGTGCAGCCGTACTCCTCCAGCTTCTTCAGACGATCCTCAACGAGAGGATGGTTCTGGAAAGCGTTGGCGGGGGCGCAGATGTACTTGCGGGTGTTGCGTGCGTAGGGCTTGGGAGTGACCTCGGTGCGCTCACCGAACTCCACCAGACCCTTGGAATGGCACACGCGGGTGGTGGTGCGGTACAGCACGGGGGTGTCAAACTCCTCGGAGATCTCGCAGGCCAGCTTGACATAGTCCTTGCACTCCTGAGGATCGCTGGGCTCCACCATGGCCACCTTGGCAAAACGGGCATAGTGACGGTTGTCCTGCTCGTTCTGGGAGGAGTGGCAGCTGGGGTCATCAGCGGTGACGATGACGTAAGCACCGCCAACGCCCATGTAGGCGGCGGTGAACAGGGGGTCGGCAGCCACGTTCAGACCCACCATCTTCATGGTGGTCAGTGCGCGGGAGCCGGCGACGGAGGCGCCGTAGGCCACTTCCGTACCAACCTTCTCGTTGGGTGCCCACTCGCAGTAGACATCCTTGCCATACTGGGGCAGGTTTTCAAGGATCTCGGTGCTGGGCGTACCGGGGTAGGCCGAGCAGACCTTGATACCGGCTTCATAGACGCCGCGTGCGGTAGCCTCGTTGCCGGACATCAGATGTTTCATGTTGAATTCCACCTTTCTCGTTTCTTTTTTGTTCCTCTTATCTGCTTTAGTTTATAATTTTGCGGCACTTTCTCTTTCTCAAGGAGAAAGTGCATATGAGAACTAAATGCGCCGCCCGCGCAGATTTTATTTCACTGCGAGGGGGCATACCCTCTCCTCCGCGCTAAGAGCCGCACTTCGTGCGGTTGCGCTCTGTACACCCGCCTGCGGGCGGGCGCCCCTCGCGCTCCCCCATGCAAGGATGGGAACGTGCCGTTTTGGCATGAGTGCGGGGGATGGTGGTTTTTGTTCCTCTTATCTGAATTTTGCTTTGAAAACTGGGAATGTTTGCGGGGGTGCGCCGAGATGTTGTAGGGGCGGACGCCTCTGTCCGCCCGTGCGATCTTGCAAGTGTTCTGATGTGGGCCGACAGGGTCGTCGGCCCCTACGAGTTCTAGGGAGGGTTTCTTGTGATGTTGTAGGGCGCGATGTCTCTGTCCGTCCGTCAACATACGGGGGTGCCTCGGTAGAACGCGGGCGGATAATATCCGCCCCTACGAGTTCTAACGGAATTTTCTCAATACACCGCTGCTTCCTGCTCGCCATGCAGCACGCGCAGTGCACCTTCGGCGAGGGAGCGCATCTCCTCTTCGCCTGCAAGACGGACGATGGGGGCGATGTGACCCACATACTCGGTGATGTCCTCGCAGAAGAAGTCCTCATAGGCCATGCCGCCGGTATAGACGATGGCATCCACCTTGCCCTTGAGGACGGTGGACATAGCGCCGATATCCTTGGCAAGCTGATACACCAGCGCCTGATATGCCTCCACGGACTTGGCCTCACCTGCCACCACGTTGGCGCAGATGACGCGGAAATCGGTAGTGCCCAGGTAGGAGAACATACCTGCCCGGCGACCCAAGACCTTCTTGGCTTCGTCCTTGGTAACGCCGGAGAAGCAGTAGTTAATGAGCTGATTGGTGGGCAGGCCGCCGGCGCGGTCAAGACCCATAGCGCCCTCGTCCTTCACGTTGCACACGTCCACCACGCGGCCGCCCTGATGTGCGCCCACGCTGACACCGCCGCCGAGGTGGCAGACGATGAGGTTCACGTCCTCGTACTTCTTGCCCAGCTTGGCTGCTGCCTTGCGGCCGATGCTCTTATGGTTCAGAGCATGGAACTGGCACAGGCGGCGGAAGGGGGCAAAGCCGGTGTAATGGGCGATCTCCGTCATCTCGTCCACGCACACGGGGTCAACGAAGAAGGAGGGGATGCCCACCATGTCGGCAAGGCTACGGGCGATGTAAGCGCCCAAATTGGAGGGATGCTCACCGTAGGGAGCGGCCTCCACGTCGGCCAACACGGCATCGGACACGGCATAAGTGCCGCTGGGGATGGGGCGATAGAGACCGCCGCGACCGCAGACGGCATCAAAATCGGACAGCTGGTAGCCCGCCTCATTGACGGCGGTCAAAACGGCATCGCGGCGATAGTCCGCCTGGTCAAAGACCCGCTCGAAGCGGTCAAGCTCCTCGGCGCTGTGGTCGATACCCAGCTTAAAAAGCTGCTCGGTCTCCTCAAAAACGGCGATTTTCGTGCTGGTAGCACCGGGATTGACGACTAACACTTTCATAGGCAGCTGCCCCTTTCCAAATATGTAAAAATTTGTAAATCGCTGAATTGTTCACCGAATGACTTGGTGAACCACTCTCATTATTGCACTGAAAAAATGGTTTGTCAACGGATTTTATGGTAAAAATGACGGCAAAAGAACAAATCGGCAGAGTGAACAAAAAAAGGACATTTGCGCTGACAAATCAGCCAAATGTCCTATTTTTAACAATGTTTGTATGGGGGTCGCGGGGGTGGGGAAGAGTTCTTGTGATGTTGTAGGGGCGGATAGTATCCGCCCGTCAACATACGGGAGTGCTGCGGTAGAACGCGGGCGGATGATACGCCCGCGGAGCGGTAGCGGAGCAAGCACCCTTGGGGGATATCCGCCCCTACGGGGTCTGGGGAGAGTCGCCTGTGATGTTGTAGGGGCGGTTATCAACCGCCCGTCAACATACGGGAGTGCTGTGG
>CAYTOO010000061.1:6631-10201 GCA_964439545.1 uncultured Oscillospiraceae bacterium
TGTGATGTTGTAGGGGCGGTTATCAACCGCCCGTCAACATACGGGAGTGCTGTGGTAGAACGCGGGCGGATAATATCCGCCCCTACGAGGTTTTAAGAGGCCTGCGGGAGAAAAAAGAGGGGGAGCCCTGCTCCCCCTTTACTATCATTTTAAGCCCTTCAGCATCGCCCCTGCGATGTTGCGGCCCAACTCCTCCAAGGGGAAGCTCCCCTCGTAGATGCGCCACTCCAAAAGCACGCCGCGGTGGATGGTCACCAGATATTCCACGATCTGATCCACGTTGCAGTACACAGGCAGTGCGCCCTCGTCGCGGCAGGCGGTCACCAGCTTGCGGAGGATGCGGTAGTAGGTACGCTTTAAGCTATAGCGCAGTGCGCCCTGCTCGGGATACTTCATGGCCTGGATGAAAGCCTTGTAAAGAACAGGCTCTTCCACACTGGTGCGGAGGGCCTTGCCCACGAAGTCGAGGAGCTTATCCATGGCGGGCATCTCGGGATGGGCATCGTATTCCTTCTCCATCTCCTCGTACACCGCATCTACGTTGGAGGTCACTTGGATGGCAAGCTCGTCCTTACTCTTATAGTAATGGTAAATATTGCCAACGCTGCAGCCTACCGTCTGGGCGATCATCTCCACGGAGACGTTCTCAAAGCCATGGCGGTCAAACAGGTCTAAAGCCACCGTCTGGATTTTTTGGCGCATTTCCAGCGCTTGCTGCTTTCTGGGGGTCAGTTTTGCCGCCATTGCTTATCACTCCTTATCGTTATATTTGGCAGAAAATGGTAAAATTAAATGATGTACTATTGTAGCACTACTGCGGACACTTGTCAAACACCAAGTTTTTCCAGCGTTGCCAATTTAAGGCAGGTGCACAGGACGTCCACCGCCTGTACCAGCTCACCAACAGGGGGCAGGGTGGGGGCGATGCGGATGTTGCGGTCGGCGGGGTCGATGCCGTAGGGGAAGGTAGCGCCTGCCCCCGTCATGGTGACGCCTGCTTCGGCGCAGAGGGCCAGCGTGCGCTTGGCAGTACCCTCCATGCCGTCCAAAGACACGAAGTAGCCGCCCACGGGGCGCTCCCAAGAGGCGATGCCGAGGGGGGCGATCTCCGTATCAAGACCGTGGAGAACGGCTTCAAACTTGGGACGGAGGATCTCGGCGTGGCGCTTCATGAGGGCGAGGGTGGTTTCCTTGTCCTTCAGGTAGCGGACGTGGCGCAGCTGATTGATCTTATCAAAGCCAATGGTCTGAATGGAGATGAGCTTATTATAGTAAGCGATGTTCTCCTCGGATGCCGCCATGACACCCACGCCTGCGCCGGGGAAGGTGACCTTGGAGGTGGAGGCGAACTCGTAGCACATATGGTCGTTATTATACTTCTCGCACAGAGAGATAATGTCGGGGAAGGGGACGAAGTCGGTGGCGAACTCGTGGATGCAGTAGGCGTTATCCCACATGAGCATGAAGTCGGGTGCGGCGGGCTTCATGGCGGCGATGCGCTCGATGGTGGCATCGGAGTAGGTGATGCCCTGAGGGTTGGAGTACTTAGGCACGTTCCACATACCCTTCACGGCAGGGTCCTGGATCCACTCCTCCACCGCGTCCATGTCGGGGCCTTCGGGAGTCATGGGGATGGTAATTAATTCCATGCCGAAGGTCTCGCTGACCTTAAAGTGGCGGTCGTAGCCGGGGGCGGGGCAGAGCCATTTCACCACGGGCTCTTCGCTCCACTTGCGGACACTGCGCTTGAGGCCGTGGGTGTAGGCCTTGGAGATGGCATCGTACATGAGCTGGAGGCTTGCGTTGCCGCCCACAAAGACCTGAGAGGGCTTGCAGCCCAAAATCTCGGCGAAGAGTGCCTTGGCTTCGGGGATGCCGCTCAATTCACCGTAGTTGCGGCTGTCGATGCCGCCGGAGACGTAATCTTCCTTGGTGGGCAGGACATTAAAGATGTCCATGACGATGTCCAGCTGCTCCGTGCCGGGCTTGCCGCGTGCCATGTTCAGCTTGAGGCCGAGGGCTTTCAGCTCTTCAAAGTGGGCTTTCTCGGCGGCGTAAGCCTCTTGGCGCTGGGCGAGGGTCATCTCAGTGTACTTCATGGGGAGACCTCCTTTATTTTAATTAATAATGAATAATTAATAGTTAACAGTTATGGGGTGCAGAATCTAAGCCTCCCTCCTCTGGGGGAGGTGTCAGCGAAGCTGACGGAGGGGGTCGGCAGGCAGTGCTTGTTATGGAAGTAAAAGAAGCCGTTCTTTAATAACTTTATCAATCATTTCGCACACGCCGCGGAAATTGCGGTCTATGTCCAAATTGGAAAATCGGAGGACGGAAATCCCGTATTTTTCCAAAACTTGTGTTCTTGCCTCATCGTAGGCAAGCCCCTCATCGGAATAGTGCTGTGAGCCGTCCAGTTCGATGACAAGGCGGGCTTGATGACAGTAGAAATCTGCAATAAAGCGGTCAATGACACGCTGACGATAGACTCTTACGGGATATTGCCGCAGGAAGTCGTACCACAGGTGCTTTTCCTGCCGCGTCATGTTGCGGCGTAAGGCTCTGGCGGCGGGCAGAAGGTTATTCGCTTTTTCTTTCGAAAGTTCCATCTAACCCCCTCCGCCCCTTCGGGGCACCTCCCCCAGAGGAGGGAGGCTTGGTTGTTGCAACGCCGCAAGTTGGTGCTAAGCCCTCAAATCTGCCCCAGCACTTCGCCGATCGCGCCGTCGATGGTCAAGCTTGCGCCCACGTCCTTCGCCGTTGCGCCCTTGTTGATGACCACCACGTGCTTGCCGCGGAAATAGTGGATGAGCCCTGCGGCGGGGTACACGGCGAGGGACGTGCCGCCGATAATGAGCATGTCGGCGTTGCGGAGATGATGGACGGCGCGGCTTAAGACATCCTCGTCCAAGCCCTCTTCATACAGCACCACATCGGGCTTGATGACGCCGCCGCAGTGACACTTGGGCACGCCCGTGGTCTCGGTGATGGCATCGAGGCCATAGAACTCGCCACAGCGGCGGCAGTAGTTGCGCCACACGCTGCCGTGGAGCTCCAGCACCTCGGAAGAGCCCGCTTTTTGGTGAAGTCCGTCGATGTTCTGGGTGATGACGGCTTTCAATTTGCCGTTTTTTTCCTGTGCGGCGAGCCATTTATGGGCGGCGTTGGGGAGGGCATCGGCGGCGATCATCTTGTCGCGGTAGAAGCGGTAGAACTCCTCCGTGTGGGACTCATAATAGCTGTGGCTCAGCATGGTCTCGGGAGGCACGGGGTATTTTTGGTTGTACAATCCGTCCACACTGCGGAAATCGGGGATGCCCGACTCGGTAGAAACGCCCGCACCGCCGAAAAAGACGATGTAGGAGCTGTCTTGTACCATTTGGCGGAGTTGGTCGATGGGTGTCATAGATGTGCCTCCTTTGTGGTAATGGGGTTTCATAGGATAGCGTAGGGGCGGATATTATCCGCCCGCGGAGTGAAACGGAACAAGTCCCCTTGGGGGATTATCCGCCCGTGGATGTTCGATGGTGCGGTGTGCGGGCGGATAATATCCGCCCCTACGGGGTTTGGCGG
>CAYTOO010000062.1:0-10132 GCA_964439545.1 uncultured Oscillospiraceae bacterium
TGGCGCCGCAGGGCATGAAGGGGGTCAGCATGGCGGTGGCGCGGCGCTCACGCTCATTGCGGATGGTACGGCAGGCCATAACGCCGGGAATGGCGCAGCCCGTGCCGATCACGAAGGGGATGACGGACTTACCGCTGAGACCCACCTTCTTGAAGATGGGGTCAAGCACCACGCTGACGCGTGCCATGTAGCCGCAGTCCTCCAAGAGGGCCATGAGGAAGTACATGACCATCACCAGAGGCAGGAAGCCCACCACGGCGATGATACCGCCCACGATACCGTCAACAAACAGTGCCTGCACAATGTCGGAGGCACCGGAAACTGCACCGCGCAGCGCCTCCTGACCGGCCTCCAGCCAGCCCACCAGCGTATCGGCGATCCAAGGGCCGACCCACGCCTGGGAGATCTGGAACACAAGGAAGATCACCACAGCGAAGATGGGGATACCCAGCCACTTATTGGTGAGAATATCATCGATCTTATCCTGAGAGTTCTTATCCTTATTCAGCACCTTACGCTGCTCCACCTTGCCGACAACGCCGTTGACGAAGGTAAAACGCTCGCGGTCAGCCTGCTCCACCACAGTCTTATCGGTCAGATCGCGCTCACCCTGCTGATAGGGGGCAGCCTGCTCCTTGCCGAGGCAGGCAACAGCGGCCTCCACCACCTTGCGCAGACCCTCATGACCTGCATCGGTGGATACCGTCTCCACCACGGGGCACTTCAGAGCCGCAGACAGAGCAACCACATCGATGATGGTCTCACGCTTTTCGTTCACATCACTCTTATTGAGTGCCACCACCACGGGGATACCCAGCTCCAGTAGCTGCGTAGTAAAGAACAGGCTGCGGCTGAGGTTGGTAGCATCCACGATGTTGATAATGGCATCGGGATTGGCCTCTTTCACAAAAGAGGCGGTGATGCTCTCTTCAGATGTAAAGGGGGACATAGAGTATGCGCCCGGCAGGTCAACTGCCAGCAGCTCCTCTGCGCCGTCGTAAAAGCTCTTCTTAATGGGCGCTACCTTCTTTTCCACAGTAACGCCTGCCCAGTTACCCACGCGCTCATTGCGTCCGGTCAGGGCATTGTACATTGTGGTCTTACCACTATTGGGGTTTCCTGCCAATGCGATCTTCATAACGTCTCTTGCTCCTCGTTGTTTTTTCCTCATCTATCTTCCAGTGGTTAGTTATCGCTAACCAACCAGGAAAGAAAATCAGCGGCATATCCGCTGTTTCTCTTTTTTTCAAATGCCGATGGCTTCAGCCAACTGCTTGTCGATGCTGTATCGTCCGTCTTTTACGGCGATCACGCAACCGTTCTCCTTCTGTGCGATCACGGTGATGGGCTCGCCTGTGTAACAGCCCAGAGAGAACAAAAACGACTCCAGCTCGCTGTCACCTGTGGCAATGGAGCGAATGGTATACTCCACACCTTCCTGCGCCTGACGCAGATTCATGATTGCACCTTCTTCGTTTGCGTTCTTTCAGTTAGCCATCGCTAACTGTTGTTAGGATACACGATGAGAGACAATTTGTCAAGTGCTTTGTTAAAATTTTTTCCTTTTGTTGACCTGCGCATTTAAGAGGATTATAATGGACTCATATGTAAAGCAGCAGTATCGGAAAAGGAGACTTTGTCTATGAACACCATCTATGTTACCGGTCATCGCAACCCCGACACTGACTCTATCGTAGCCGCCATGTCCTATGCGGCGCTGAAGAACGCCTTGGGTAAAAACAACTATATCGCCGCCCACTTGGGCGCCATCAGCGACGAGACCAACCGTATGCTCACACGCTTCGGCTTTGAGCCTCCTCAGCCGCTGAACAATGTCCGCACGCAGGTAAAGGACTTGGATTTTGACCGTCCTCCCTGCCTCAGCCCCTCCGTCACCATGGATCGGGCTTGGCGCAACATGCGGGATCAGCGCATTTCTGCTCTCCCTGTGGTGAACGAGGACGGCACGCTGTACGGCATGCTCTCCGCCGGCGATATTGCCACCTTCAGCCTCAACACCATCACCGACCCCCGCGTAGAGGAAATCCCCA
Organism: uncultured Oscillospiraceae bacterium; assembly: GCA_964439545.1. Classification (GTDB taxonomy): domain Bacteria; phylum Bacillota; class Clostridia; order Oscillospirales; family Oscillospiraceae; genus Vescimonas. The sequence continues at coordinate 2,052 of CAYTOO010000062.1, forward strand.
TGTTCAACCTCCTCAGCGTTATTGAGGGTCGCATTGTGGGCGAGGCAGGTCATTTGGTGGACAGCCTCACCGGTCATGTCCATGTGGCATTGCCTCAGAGCTGTGAAAACCTTCTCTTCCACGAGAAGGACAGCATTGTTCTGTGCGGCAGCCAGCCGGACATGATCCGCCGCGCCTTGGATCTGGAGGTCGCCTGCCTCATCCTCTGCCAGACAGAGGTGGATGAATCGTGGCTTGAGAACGCAGGCAGCACCTGCATTATCTCCACCCCCTACGATGCCAGCCGTGTTCACCGCTTGATCTATCAAGCCACCCCCATCTCCCGCCCCTGCGCTACTGGCGAGGTCATCTCCTTCCACTTGGACGATTACATTGACGATGTCCGCGAAGTGGTGCTGAAGAGCCGCTACCGCTGCTACCCCGTGCTGGACGAGAATGAAAAAGTTGTAGGCACCCTGTCCCGCTATCACCTGCTCAAGCCCCGCCGCAAGCAGGTGGTGCTGGTGGATCACAACGAACTCTCTCAAACCGTCCCCGGCATCGAGCAGGCGGAGATCCTCACCATCATTGACCACCATCGCCTCGCCGATATTCAGACATTGCAGCCCATCCATTTCCGCAACGAGCCTGTGGGCAGCACCAACACCATCATTGCCACCATGTACCAGGAGTGCGGCGTTGTCCCCTCCCCCAAGATGGCGGGCTTGATGGCCGCCGCTATCCTCTCGGATACGGTCATGTTCAAATCCCCCACCTGCACCCAGCGCGACATCGCCATGGCCGAGCGCTTGGCACGTATCGCCCACGTCTCTTTGGAAGAGCTGGGGCACGAGCTGTTCTCCGCAGGTGTCTCCGACAATAAGCCTGTGGAGGATCTCATCCGCAGCGACTTTAAGGAGTTCCACATCGCCGAGTATCGCCTCGGTGTGGGACAGGTCACCTGCATCGACTCTGACCGTGTGTTGGAGCGCAAGGAGGAGCTCCTCTCTGCCATGACCCGTATGCAGCGCCGCCACGGCTACGACTTGGTGATGCTGATGCTGACGGACGTGCTGCTGGAAGGTACGCAGCTTCTCTACTTAGGCAGCGATGAAACCATTCGCAACGCTTTCTCCGTAGATCCCAAGGACAACACTGTGTTCCTCCCCGGCGTCATGTCCCGCAAAAAGCAAGTCATTCCCATGCTGACCTCCCTGTGGGGCTAAGTCCAGCCTATCGAAAACAACAAAAAGCACTTGCCCGCAAAGCAAGTGCTTTTTTCAAAACGACCTTCAAAAAGGAGTGCCAATATGCTTACTGTTGCCTATATCGGATTTGGTGTCAGCGCCCGCGAGTACCATCTCCCCTACGTGGAGAGCCGCGATGACATCCGCGTAAAATACGTTTTCCGCCGCGAAGAGGATATCCCCGTTTTCGCCGAGTACGAACCCTTCTATCCCGAGATCACCTTCACCACCGATCTGCAGCAGGTGCTGGATGACCCCGAGGTGGATCTCGCCGTTGTCTGCGCCCCCGACCGTTTCCACGTCCCCTATGCCAAGGCCATTTTAAACGCAGGTAAGCACGCCTTGGTGGAAAAACCCTTCGCTCCCACCGCCGCCGAGGCTCGCGAGGTCTTCGCCCTGGCAAAGGAGAAGGGTCTCATCTGCATGCCCAACCAAAACCGCCGCTTCGATGCCGATTTCTTAGCAGTAAAGGAAGTGCTTCAGAGCGGCAAACTTGGTCAGCTGGTGCGCTTGGAGAGCCACTATGACTACTTCAAAACCAACGGCTGGTACGACCATCTGGGCACCCTCTATAACCTCGCCGTCCACACCATCGATCAGGTGATCTCCCTGTTAGGCATGCCCGACAAGACCCATTTCGATGTCCGCAGCATCCACCACCCCGGTGTCGGCGATGACTACTATGACTTAGAATTCTACTATGGCAACGCCAAAGCCTCCGTCAACACCAACATGTGCGTCCTCATTGACTATCCCCGCTTCACCCTCCACGGTACCAACGGCAGCTTCACCCTGCCTCCCGTCATCCACAACTCCGGCAAGAAAAAGGTGGTGGGTCGCCATAAGGTCAGCACCGCTCCCGCCTCCGAGGATCGTTGGGGCACTCTCGTCTACATGAATAACGGCGAGGCCGTCACAGAAAAAGTCCCCGTCGGCTGCGCCCATTATGAGCGCATCTACGATAACCTTGTCGCCGCCATTGAGCAGGGCGCAGAGAAAATTGTCCGCGATGAAGAGGTCGTCCGCGTGCTGGAGATTCTGGAGGAGGCCACGGAGGTGGCCAAATCCCACGGAAAGTAAGAGGATCTGCCTATGAAAGAGATCAAACTGGGCACCATCGGCTCCGGTGTCATCGTCCACTCCATTTTGGATAACGTCATGCGCACCGACGGCATCATCTTAGAGGCCGTCTACTCCCGCAGCGCAGAAAAAGCCGCAGCACTGGCAAAGGAATACGGCTGCGAAAAGACCTACACCGACATGGACGCCTTTTTAGCCGACGAGAGCATCAACCTCGTCTATATTGCCACGCCCAATCTGCTCCACTACCCCCAAGCGAAGAAGGCATTGCTGGCAGGAAAAAATGTCCTGCTTGAAAAGCCCTTTACCACCACCTACGCCCACGCACAGGAGTTGGCCACCCTCGCCCGCGAGCGCGGCCTATTCCTCATTGAGGCCGCCCCCACCTCCTTCCTGCCCAACTTCGCTGTTCTCAAAGAGGAACTCCCCAAAATCGGCAACATCAAGCTAGTTATGAGTAACTACAGCCAGTACTCCTCCCGCTACGATGCCGTCCTGCGTGGCGAAGTGCCCCCTGTTTTTGACCCCGCCTTCGGCGGCGGCTGCTTGATGGACATCAATTTCTACAACGTTCTCTTAAATGTCCTCCTCTTCGGCGCACCTAAGAGCGCCACCTATCACCCCAACCGTCCCGCCGGTCTTTCCGACACCTCCGGCATTATGGTCATGGAATACGATGGCTTTGTCAGCACCAACGCAGGCGCTAAGGACACTTGGGGCATTAACTTCTTCCAAATCGAGGGCGAACAGGGCTATATCTACGTTGAAAACGGCTCCAACGGCATCCAATCCGTCAGAACCGTCACCAAGACCAGCGACGAAACACAAAACCTGCAAAATAACCCCGACCGCTGGTTCTGTGAAATTCAAGAGCTGACCCGCCTGCTCCTCAACGATGAGCGGGCAAGCCTTGATGCCCGCTTGGATACCACCCTAAGTACCATCCAAGTCATCGAATCCACCCGCAAGGCCGCAGGGATCCTCTTCCCGGGTGATTGAGATGGCGATCATCGGTGTTGATATTGGCGGCACCCATTTCCGCATCGGTGTCGTAGATGACTCTCTGCAGGTCTCCCATTTTGAGCGCTTAGCGGTAAAAGACATCATCCACCCCGCCGACCCCCTCGGTGATCTGGCCGCTTTTCTCTCCGCATACATCTCCCACGCCTCCCTTACGCCGGAGGCCATCGTGTTGGGGTTCCCCGCCACGGTGGATAAGGCCCGTTCCACCGTTCTGCAAGCCCCCAATCTCCCCTTCTTGGAGAATCTCCCCGTCAAGGAAGAACTCTCCCGCCGCCTGTCCGTCCCCGTCCTTCTGGAGCGTGATGTAAATCTCACCCTTTACTACGACCGCAAGCACTACGGCTTGGAGCATCATGAGATACTGGTTGCCATCTACTTCGGCACAGGCATCGGCAACGCCGTCATGATCCATGACCGCCTTCTGCTGGGTAAAAACGGTGTCGCCGCCGAGTTGGGACATATCCCCGTGTATGGCTCTACTCTCCCCTGCGGCTGCGGAAATATCGGCTGCATGGAAAATCTCGCAGGCGGCAAATACCTCGCCCACCTGCAAAAGACCCGTTTCCCCCACGTTCCCATCGAGTCTTTGTTCACCCACTGCGGTGATACTCCCGAAATCAAAGCCATGCTCCACCACATGGCCATGACCATCGCCACCGAGGCCAACATCTTCGACCCCGACTGCATCTTAATTGGCGGCGGTGTCCCCTCCATGGCCGACTTCCCTTGGAATGCACTGGTGGAAGAGACCCTCTCCCACACCCGCAAGCCTTTCCCTGCAGCCACTTTGCAGCTGCTCCGCTCCGAGGACTTCCCCGAGAAAGGCATCATCGGCGCAGCCCTCTACGCAAAAGCCCATTTGGCCCAATAACAAAAAAAGAAAACAGCGGCATCGTAACCCCTTCGATGCCGCTGTTTTCTTTTTTTGAGAGAGAGATGATTCTTACACTAACTGCTTTAGTAGGAAACTTTGTGGGTATACTTTACCCCATTCACCCCCCATTTGTTAAGAACTTATGGTTGCTAAAGGTGTTTTCGCTGTACTTTTTCTACAAAAGAGTTCGACTTTTTCACCAATTGCCAAACTCGAACACATGGTAGTATAATAAAACTACCGGGAGTAAAGGAGAGTTTCACCATGACACTGAATCGCCGAGAGTTTAATAAGCAGGAGACCATGCGCCATATCCGCAGCGTATTTATGGACTTGTACGCAGCGGGCGGCATTGACGGCATCACCGTCAATGGCCTTTGCAAAGCCTGCGGCATCGCCAAATCCACCTTTTATCTCTACTATGAGGACAAATACCAAGTCTTGGAAGCGGTAGAGGACGATGTGCTGACTCAGCTCCGTGATGTCTGTGACGGCCTTCGCTCCTGCGATTTCCGCAAGAACAATAACCAAGAACTGCTGAAGGAAACCCAAGGCATCGCCCGCTGCCTCACCGAGAACGGCGACACCCTCCGCGCCCTCATGGGCAAATACGGCGACCCCCGCTTTTCCTACAAGTGGAAAAAGGACATTACCGCCGCCTTCCGCGACAGCTTCCGCGCCGCAAAGGGCGACAATCCCAGCGCCGAAATCGCCTGCACCATCTTCTCCTCCAGTCTCATTGGTCTATATACCCTCTTCCTCTTCGGCGACCCTCAGGTAACAGAGCGTGAACTGTCCATTATCCTCATCAACCTCGCCCGCTTCTCCCTTTTCGACTTCGAGGCGTTGGCAGAGACCCCCTGACATACAAAAAGCACTTGCCCGCAGGCAAGTGCTTTTCTTCTTGTCTCATTAAAACAGTGACGGAATCACCAGCGCCAAATTGTATCCCACGAGGAAGGACACCACATTGGCCACCAGCGCATACACCACGCAGACCCACACCTTCTTGGGCTTTACGCTGACGCGCCCCAGCCAAATGCTGTACACCACCGCCTCGATGACGAACACGATCACCTCAAAGAGGATATAGTACAGCACAAAGGCCAGCATACCCAAATGATAGCTGATGATGTTCAGCAGCACATTGAGAAGGAGCTGCGTTGCGCCATTGACACACAGCAACAAAAGAAGTTGCTTTTTCTCGCGGAAGCCGAAGAGCCACGCAATGGCCATCTCAATGACGAAGGTCAGCAAAAACCGCGCGAAAAAGGACACGATCTCAGGGCCATAGCGATAGGACTTCTCCGCCAGCAGTAAGCCGCTTTCATCCACCTCCGCCATATCCACCGTAAAGTAGCTGTCGAAGGCGTACCGCTCATAAATTCCACTGGTCATAAACTCCCCCGTCTCGGGGAAATAGAGCAAAATCTTGAAGGGATTGGGCGGGTAATACGTCCACGCGAGACCCTCCTCACCGCTCACGAGCCATCCATCCTGCAGGAAGTAGTAGCCATCCCCGTCCTCATACTCCACGAAGGCGCGCCACGTCTCCTCGTCCAGCACAAAATGACTGTAATTCTCCATCCCGTTATGCTGTGCGTGTTCTTCCACGCCGTCCCACGCACTGGACGGGCCTGTGGACTTCCGTTCCGAGAGAAGTGTTCCATAGCACAGTTCTTCCCCCATATTCTCAAAGCTTACCCGCACCGAGGGCTTAGGGCCAAAATCGGCATAGGCAACGCTCAACAAGCTCAGCACCAAGGCAACTACCAAGGCGAGGGTCACAACTCGTTTGGTAGATTTGTAGGTTGTCATAGGCTACCTCCCTCAAAAGTTTCTGTTTTTTCAAGCATACCACCAAATTTTGAACATTTCAACCAAGCACTACCGCAAAACATCAACTGAGGCGGGACGGGAGTCTCCCGCGGGCTAGTAAAAAAATAAACGCCCACACGGGCGTTTATTTTTTGGAGCAGGATACGGGAGTCGAACCCGCCTCCTCGGCTTGGGAAGCCGATGTATTACCGATATACGAATCCTGCATCAATTTCAAGCTCCCTGCTATCATATCACACTCCCTCTGCCAATGCAAGGCGAAATTCGGCGTATACCCCGCCACATTTTTTCATACAGTGGAGCAAAACGATTCTAGGAGGCAAAGCTATGAAACGCTGTCTTTCCCTGTTCCTCTCCCTCGCCCTCTCCATCTTCCTCGTTGTCCCCGCCTTCGCCGTGGAGATCCCCCTCACCTCCCACGCAGCACTCCTGATGGAAAAAGAAACGGGCGAGATCCTCTTCGCCCAAAATGAGCACGAAGCCCTTCCTCCCGCCTCCGTCACCAAAATTATGACCATGCTCTTGGTCATGGAGGCCATCGAAGACGGGGCAATCTCCCTCGATGACACCGTCACCGTCAGCGCCCACGCCGCCTCCATGGGCGGCTCCCAGGTCTTTCTCTCCGAGGGCGAGCAAATCACCGTAGATGACCTCTTAAAAGCCCTCTGTGTCTCCTCGGGCAACGATGCCTCTGTTGCCCTCGCCGAGCATGTTGCGGGTGTCACGGAACTCTTTATCGAGCAGATGAACCAGCGCGCCCGTGCCCTCGGTATGCTGGACACCCACTTTGTCAACTGCACTGGCCTCACCGCCGAAGGCCACCTCACCTCCGCCTACGACATCGCCCTCATGAGCCGCGAATTGCTCCTTAATCATCCCGAGATCCGCAACTACACCACCATCTGGATGGACACTCTCCGCAATGGCACTTTCGGTCTCAGCAACACCAATAAGCTCATCCGCTTCTATGACGGCGCAACAGGTCTCAAAACAGGCTACACTGACAAGGCGGGCTACTGCATCAGCGCTACCGCCGAGCGTGACGGCATGGAGCTGATCGCCGTTATCATGGACGGCGAAACTGCCGACAAGCGCAACACCGATGCCAAAGCCCTCTTAAACTACGGCTTTTCCACCTACGCCCTCACCCACATCACTCCCGCCGAACCCCTGCCCACTCTTCCCGTTACCCTTGGCACAGAGGACACGGTAGCTGTTGTTCTCCCCTCGGATAATTGCGCCGTTTTAACAGAGAAGTCCACCGCCACCACCCTAACCCAAACCATCGACCTGCCCGAAGAAGTCGCCGCTCCCGTTACCGCAGGCGACCGCCTCGGCACATTGACCGTCCACAGCGGCGACACGGTCATTAAAACTCTTCCCCTGTTGGCCGCCTGCGATGTTCCCCAACTCACATGGTGGCAGATGACGGTGCGTATGCTGAAAATGGCCATCTTCTGCCGCTAACAGCAGAATTTCTCCTTGTGTTTTCCCGCGGGTCGTTGTATGATGAAAAGTAGAAAATCTTTATGCAATGATATTGAAATATTACACATAGGAGGCATTTGCCATGATCCGCATTAATAACGCCAATATTGAATCCTTTGTTTCCCCCAATTATGCTGAAACCCTGCTGCCCGAGCTGAACGTGGCTCAGGGTCACCTGCAGAACGGCACAGGCGCAGGCAACGACTTCATCGGCTGGGTAAATCTCCCTCGCGACTATGACAAGGAAGAGTACGCCCGCATCAAGGCCGCTGCCACCAAGATCCAGAGTGATTCTCAGGCACTGGTGGTCATCGGTATCGGCGGCTCTTATCTGGGTGCCCGCGGCGTTATCGAGTGCCTCTGCTCCCCCAACTATAACCTGAAGAAGAAAAACACCCCCAACATCTACTTCGCAGGCAACGGTCTCAGCGCCGATGCCATGCACGAGATTGCCGAGCTGCTGGAGGGTGTGGACTTCTCCGTCAACGTTATCTCCAAGTCCGGCACTACCACCGAGCCCGCCGTGGCCTTCCGCTTCTTCGGTGACCTGA
>CAYTOO010000063.1:0-9995 GCA_964439545.1 uncultured Oscillospiraceae bacterium
CCGATGGCTTGGATGGTCTTTCCTCCTCCGTTACCCTCCCTGTGGCGGCCTTCTTCACGGCGGTGGGCGTTGCTTGGCAGGGCTATGAGCAGTTGGGTCTCTTCGGCGGCGCTATGCTGGGCGGTCTTTTGGGCTTCCTTATCTATAACCACTTCCCCGCCAAGGTCTTTATGGGCGATACGGGTTCTCTGTTCCTCGGCGGCGCTGTGGCGGCGCTGGCTTTTGCCTACGATATGCCCCTCATTCTCATTTTGGTGGGCATCGTCTACATCTGCGAGACCATGTCCGACATTATTCAGGTGGGCTATTTTAAGCTGACACACGGCAAGCGCTTTTTCAAGATGGCGCCCCTCCACCACCATTTCGAGATGTGCGGCTGGAACGAGCGCAAGGTGGTGGCGGTGTTCACCATCGTCAGCGCTGTGGGCTGCCTCATCGCCTATTTCGGCGTGGCAGCAAGATTTTTCAATGTGTAAAATTTTCTAAGGTATCATTTTTCAAATACTACAAACTTTAAAGGAAGGAGGGGAAACACCGTGACGCGAGAAGAACACCACGCACGCAAGGCGCAGGAGCAGCACAAAGAAGAAATGGCGCGAAAGCACTATTTCGCAGGTAAAGGCTCTATGGACATTCCCTTCCTCCTCTTGGCACTGCTGCTGACAGGCATTGGACTTATGATGCTGTTCTCTGCCTCTTTCCCCTCGGCCTACTATGAGACGGGCAGCGCAGGGTACTATTTCAAGCGTCAAGCCGTCTTTGCCGCAGCAGGTATCGTCGCCATGCTGTTTGTGGCGCGAGTAAACTATCAGCGCTGGCGCGGTGCGGCGAAAATTCTCATGGTGCTGGCCATTTTCCTTTTGTTGTTGGTCATCATCCCCGGCGTGGGTATTACCAAGAACAACGCCACCCGCTGGTTAGGAATCGACGGCGTGTTCACCTTCCAGCCCTCGGAGATCGCAAAGCTGGCGGTCATCGTCTATTTTGCCGACAGTATTTCCAAGAAAAAAGAGCGGATGCGTGATCTCCGTGAGGGCGTGCTGCCCTACGGCGTATGGCTGGCGGTCATCGCCGTGCTGATGCTCTTAGAGCCCCATCTCTCAGGCACTATCCTCATTGTGGGCACAGGTGCTATCATGATGGCGGTGGGCGGTATGCCCGCGTGGCTCATCGGCGCAGGCGTGGGCGGTGTGGGTATCGCCGCTTGGGGCTTTGTGGCGCTGGTGGATGCAGGCATCATTTCTTACGGTGCAAGCCGCATCAACATGTGGCACGACCCGTGGCTGGACAGCTCCGATGATGGCTATCAGATGGTGCAGAGCCTCATTGCCATCGGCTCGGGCGGTCTTCTCGGCACGGGCTTGGGCAAGGGACGACAGAAGTTCCTCTATCTCCCCGAGGAGAGCAACGACTTCATCTTCTCCACAGTGTGTGAGGAGTTGGGTCTTATTGGCGCAAGCCTCATTCTGCTGGTGTTCGCTCTGTTGCTGCTGCGCGGCTTTTGGATCGCACTCCATGCCCGCGACCGCTTCGGCACACTGCTGGTGGTGGGTGTTATGTCCCACTTGGGCTTGCAGGTTTTCTTAAACGTGGCGGTGGTCACAGGTCTTGTGCCCGCCACGGGTATCTCCCTCCCCTTCTTCAGCTACGGCGGTACGGCCTTGATGCTGCAGTTGGTGGAAATCGGATTGGTATTGAGCGTATCCCGTCAAATCCCCGCAAAGCGGGAGGGGTAAATAGTCTGGTTCAAAAACCTTTGGGTTTTGATGCCAAAAATCTCCGATGTTTTTATCGTACAAAGAAGGAGCAAAGTATGAACGTGATTTTTACCTGCGGCGGCACGGCGGGTCATGTGAACCCCGCGCTGGCGCTGGCACGATATATGCAGGAAAAGGACAGCAGCGTGAAGGTGCTGTTCATCGGCACGCCCAACGGCATTGAGCGTGGCTTGGTAGAGAAGGCGGGCTACGATTTCGAGGGCGTGGAGGTCAGCAACTTCCACCGCGACCTCTCCCCCAAGGGCATTCGCCACAATCTCCGCACTTTAAAGCTGCTGGGCTCTTCGCAGAAAAAGGCCAAGGCCATCATTCGCCGCTTCAAGGCGGATTTAGTGGTGGGCACAGGCGGCTACGCAAGCTACCCCGCCGTGAAGGCAGCGGCGCAGATGGGTATTCCCACGACGGTACACGAGTCCAACATGATCCCCGGTCTCACCACCAAGATGCTGGAAAAGAGCGTAAAGTGCGTGATGGTGGGCTTTGAGGACTGCCGCAGACACTATAAGCACCCCGAGAAGATCGTGGTGACGGGTACGCCTGTCCGCGGCGATTTCTTCGCGCTGACGAAGCAGGAAGCCCGCGCCGCATTGGGCTACACGGACGATAAGCCCTTGGTGGTGTCCTTCTGGGGCAGCCTTGGCGCATCTACCATGAATGAGCGGATGCTGGAGTTCTTCCAGCGGGAGAAGAGGGATTTCTATCCCTTCCATCACATTCACGCCGCAGGTAAGGGCAGTTGGGATGCCCTCTCCGAGGCGGTGGAGAAGCTGTCCCTCCACGATGAAATGCTGGATGTACGGCAGTATATCCACAACATGGACGTTGTCATGGCGGCGGCGGATTTGGTCATCTCCCGGGCAGGAGCAAGCACCTTGAGCGAACTCACCGCGCTGGGCAAGGCGGCGATTTTAGTCCCCTCCCCCTTCGTGGTGGCAAACCATCAGGAGAAAAACGCGCGGCTCTTAGAAAAGCACGGCGGCGCAGTGGTGCTGACGGAGGCAGAGGCCAACGGCAGCGCACTTTACGATGCAGCAGCCGCCATCCTCTCCGACAGCGGCAAACGACAGGAGATGGAGAAGGCCGCACGTGCCTTGGGCATCCCCGATGCCACGGCACGAATTTACGACACAGTGATGGCACTGGTGTGACCATCTGCCCCCTCTCTGCATAGGATGGAGTGATTTCCATCACGAAAGGCGGAGAGGATATGAGCCACATCACCATCCGCGGCACTGCGCCCCTGCGGGGCGAAGTGACCGTGCAGCGGGCGAAGAACAGCGTCCTGCCCCTGTTGGCGGCGGCGCTGCTCCACAAAGGATGCTGCCGCATTGAAGGCTGTCCGCACCTCACGGACGTGGATGCGGCGGTGGAGATTATGGAGCATCTTGGCTGCTGCGTAGGCTGGGAGGGCGGCGACTTGGTGGCGGATGCCGCCAATGTTGACCGCAGTGACATCCCAACCCGACTCATGAGCCGCTTTCGCTCCTCAGTGGTGTTCTTAGGAGCAATCCTCGCCCGCTGCGGCGAGGCCACCTTAAGCTACCCCGGGGGCTGCGAGTTAGGGCCGCGACCCATCGATTTGCACCTTGCCGCACTAAGGCGGTTGGGGGCTGAAATCGAGGAAACAGGCGGCATTTTGCGCTGCCGCGGCAAGCTACGGGGGTGCGAGATTCTGCTACCCTTCCCCAGTGTGGGAGCGACGGAGAACGCCATGCTGGCGGCTGCAGCGGCAGAGGGCATCACCACCATTTCCAACGCGGCGCGAGAGCCCGAAATTGTGGATTTACAATACTTTTTACAAAAATTGGGGATCTCCGTCCGTGGGGCGGGGACATCCACCATTACCATCCGCGGCGGGGCAACACTGCAGGACTGCACCCACCGCCCCATTCCCGACCGCATCGTGACGGCTACATATCTCTGTGCTGCCGCCGCCTGTGGCGGGGAAATTACCCTCCGCGACACCGACTATCGACACCTTGCGCCTGTCACCACGGCGCTGCACCAAGCAGGCTGTCAGCTACAGTGCTGCGAGGACAGCATTACCTTGCGCTCGACAGGGCAGCTGCGTTCCCTGCCACCTGTGCGGACGTATCCCTACCCCGGGTTTCCCACCGATGCTCAGCCCGTGCTGATGGCGGCGCTATTGCGCTCACAGGGGGCGACCATGTTCGTGGAAAACATCTTTGAAAACCGCTACCGCCACGTTGCGGAGCTGACGAGGATGGGGGCTGACATCCGCTTGGAGGGAAAAGTAGCCCTCGTCTGCGGCGTGGAGCAGCTCTACGCCGCAGAAGTACACGCCGCCGACCTGCGGGGCGGAGCAGCCCTCGTTGTAGCAGCGCTGCAAAGCGAGGGCACGACCATTATCCGTGACATTCACCACATACTGCGGGGCTATGAGGACATTGCCCGCGACCTCCGCGCTCTGGGCGGGGACATCACCATTTCCACATAAACTACGAAGAAAGGACACCGTTATGGCACGACGCAATCGGTACAATCGAAAACGGCGGCGTGGGGGACTCTCACTCCTTTATAAGCTGCTGACGTTTTTGGTCATTTGCGCCGCCATCGCCGTGGCCTTGACCCTCTTTTTCAAGATTGAGCGCATTGACGTCATCGGCACAGAGCGCTATACAGAAAAGAAAATCATTGATGCCTCGGGGATTCAGATGGAGGACAATATGTTCTTCATGAATAAGTACGAGGTGTCCGATAAAATCACCTCGGCTCTGCCCTACATCGAAACGGTGCAGATCCGCCGTGCCCTGCCCGATGGCATTGTCATCGCCGTGACGGAGTGCAACGCGCCCGCCGCCGTGCGCCACGGGGGTAAGACGTGGCTGCTGTCGGCACAGTGTAAGGTGGTGGATAGTAAGGCGCTCTCTGCTGCCAGCCAATACGCCGAGGTCATCGGACTCACCCTCACGGAGGCTCAAGTGGGCTTGCCCATCGCCGTGACGGAGGAGTGTGAAGCCTCGGCAGCGCTGCTCTGCGAGCTGCTGCCGCTGCTTGCTGAAAAGAACATGCTTGCCGATGTGCAGCAGATCGATTTGAGCGACGGCTCCCTCCTCACCATGCAGTACTTAGACCGCTTTGAGGTGACGTTGCGGCGGGATGCCGACCTCGACTACAAGCTGGAGTACCTCTTGGCGGTGGTGGAGCGGCTGGAGGTCAACGAGAAGGGCCGCATCGACATGACACAGGAGGATAGGGCCAGCTTTATCCCACAGCAGTCGTAAAATAGACAAATATTTCCATAAATTGAGCTTACATACCCTCGAAGGCTGTCGGGGGTATGTAAGTTTTTTTATATTTCGCCGCTTTCCCCTTGACCTACAAGGAAAATCGCAATATAATACAAGATATAGTATTTTACTTAGGATAACCCCTCTTTATATACCATCTCTTTGGGAGGATGCAATATGGCTTTCGGAATGGAAACGGGCGTGGAAAATGTTGTAAAGATCAAGGTCATCGGCGTGGGCGGCGGCGGCAACAATGTGGTGAACCGCATGGTACGCGGCGGCGTGCAGGGCGTTGATTTTATCGCTGTAAATACGGATAAGCAGGCGCTGAACGCTTCTGCTGCCGGCTATAAGCTGCAGATCGGCGAGAAGCTGACGGGCGGCAAGGGCGCTGGCTCTAACCCCGATGTGGGTCGTCAGGCAGCTGAGGAGAGCCGCAATCAGATCGGCAAGGCGCTGGAGGATACGGACATGGTGTTCGTCACCGCCGGTATGGGCGGCGGCACGGGCACGGGCGCAGCTCCCATTGTGGCAGAGATCGCCCGCGAGCAGGGCGTGCTCACCGTGGGCGTGGTGACCAAGCCCTTCGGCTTTGAGGGCATTCGCCGTATGCGCGCGGCTGAGGCAGGTATTGAGGTGCTGCGTGATAAGGTGGACTCCCTTGTTATCATCCCCAATGAGCGTTTGAAGTATGCCACCGATCAGAAGATCACTTTTGCCAACGCCTTTGAGATCGCCGACGATGTGCTGCGTCAGGCGGTGCAGTCTATCTCCGACCTCATTCGCGATACGGGCTTCATTAACCTCGACTTCGCCGATGTGACCGCCATTATGAAGGATGCCGGTCTTGCCCACATGGGCGTGGGCCGCGCCGCAGGTAAGGGTAAGGCCGAGGAGGCCGCAAAGATGGCCATTTCCAGCCCCCTGCTGGAGACCTCCATCGAGGGCGCTCGCGGCGTACTTATCAACATCACGGGCTCTCCCGACATTGGTCTGGAGGAAGTGGAGCAGGCCGCCACGCTGGTGCAGCAGGCGGTGCATCCCGAGGCACTGACCATCTTCGGCGCCACCTTCGACGAGACTTTGGACGACGAGATGCGGGTCACCGTCATCGCCACGGGCTTTGCCGAGGGCGAGGGCAAGTGCAAGGTCGCCGCACCCACTCCCGTGGCAGCAGAGGCCACCGAGGCCGCTGCAGAGGCGGAGGCACAGGACGAGGATACGTCTTTCGCCGACATTCTGGCCATCTTCAACCGCGGCAACAACTAACTACATAGAAACATCACAACCGCCGCCCATCATGGGCGGCGGTATGTCTTTAGGAGGGTACATATGCGTTTGGTATCTTGGAATGTGAATGGTCTGCGGGCAGCGCTGGGCAAGGGGTTTTTAGAATCCATGGCGAGCCTTAACCCCGACATTATCTGTTTGCAGGAGACGAAGATGCGCCCCGAGCAGGCGGATTTTGAATTAGAGGGCTATCACCGCTTTTGGAACAGCGCCGACAAGGCGGGCTATTCGGGTACGGCGATTTTTACGCGGCAAGAGCCCATCAACGTAACCTACGATTTCGGCGAAGACATTCATCGTCATGAGGGACGTATCATTACGGCGGAATACGAGGAATTCTACCTTGTGTGCTGCTATACCCCCAACTCGCAGGACGGTTTGAAGCGCCTTGAGTATCGCCTGCAGTGGGAGGCGGCACTGCGGGAGTATCTGATGGAGTTGGATGCCACCAAGCCCGTGGTGTACTGCGGAGACCTCAACGTGGCGGCAACGGAGATGGACATTAAGAACCCCAAGGCCAACGAGCGGAACGCAGGCTTCACCATTGAAGAGCGGACGGCGCTGAAAACCTTGCTGGACAGCGGCTTTGCCGACACTTTCCGCCGCCTGCACCCCGATGCGGTGGAGTATTCGTGGTGGTCGTACCGCTTCAAAGCCCGCGAGCGCAACGCTGGCTGGCGCATCGACTATTTCCTCGTCTCCGAGCGGCTTCTCCCCCGCGTCAAGGCGGCAGAGATCCACGGGGAGATCTTCGGCAGTGACCACTGCCCTGTGCTGGTGGAAATTGAATAAGCAAAAAGCGGCCCGCTCCAAAAAGAGCGGGTCGCTTTTCCGTAATAGCAGATACCTTCTCTCCCGCTAAGGAGAAATGAAAAATGTAGACCGATCATGAAAGGAGAATAGAGATTATTGAGGGGAGAGACAACGAGAGAGAAGGCTTTTGTACATTTTACGCAAGGCAATCTTTCAGCCCGCCCCATGTATCGCAGAAGAGGGCTTCATCCATCACCTTAAGATTGGGAGAAATGGCGGGGACGAAGTCCATATGTGCCAAAACGTCCTTCTCCAGATCCATGCCGGGGGCGATCTCGATGAGGGTCATCTTGCCGTCCATCAGCTTGAATACGCACCGCTCAGTAACATAGAGCACCTCCTGCTCGGGCTTTGCGTACTTGCCCGAGAAGGTGATCTGCTGCACGCTCTTGAGGAACTTCTTCACGCTGCCCTCCTGCAGGATGGTCAGCTTGCCATCGCCTACGGCGTACTTGGCCTTGCCGAGGAACGTACCGCAGAACACCACCTTCTGTGTGGCGTTGGTAATGTCGATAAAACCGCCGGGGCCAATGAGGCGGGAGCCGAACTTACTGACGTTCACGTTGCCCACCTCGTCACATTCGCCGAGACCAAGGCAGGTCATGTCGAGACCGCCGCCGTCGATGGTGTCAAAAATGGAGTTATGATCCACCGTACACTCGGGGTTATAGCTGCTGCCGAAGTTGGGCAGGGGGCAGGGAACGCCGCCGATCATGCCGGACTCGCTGACCATGGTGACACGGTCAAGGCAGCTCTCCTCTGCGAGAATATTACCCACGCAGGCGCTGATGCCCACGCCCAAGTTCAGCACGCCGCCGGAGATGACTTCCATGGCACAGCGGCGGGCGATAACCTTGCGCTCATCCAAGGGCAGGGGCGGAATATCCTGCACAGGCTTGCGGATCTGACCGGAGAAGGAGGGCTCCCAATAGACACCCTCGGCCTGCCAGCAGGCCATGGGGTCGGTGGCCTGCACCACGTAGTCCACCAAAATGCCGGGGATCTTCACATCCTTGGGATTGAGGGAGTCGGCCTTTGCCACGTATTCCACCTGCACGATGACGATACCGCCGCTGTTGTGGGTGGCTTGGGCAACGGAGAGACCCTCGTTGATGATGCCCTCGTGCATGAAGGAAATGTTGCCCTTTTCATCAGCCACTGTGCCGCGGAGGAGAGCCACATCCACAGGGAAACTCTTATAGAACAGGTACTCCTCGCCGCCGAGCTCAATGAGCTCTGCAATGTCCTCCGTAGTCTCCTTATTCATACGTCCGCCCTCAATGCGGGGGTCCACGAAAGTACCGAGACCGACCTTGGTAATGAGACCGGGGCGGCCTGCGGCGATTTCACGCCACAGATTCACTGCAACACCCTGAGGCAGACAGTTACCGATGATTTTCCCCTGTGCGGCAAGGGCGTTCAGCGCATCGGCACTCATAACATGAGCGCCCGTCCAGCGGGTGACCAAGCCCTCGCCTGCTTCGCCCAAGCGGGATGTACCGCGGACACCTTCGGGCTTTTCTAAGCCCTCGGGCAGAGCCTGCTTATCCCAGCCCAGGAAATTATTGCCGTAACCGTGGTCGCCCATGGCACTGCCCTGCTTCAAATGCAGATTGCAGGGATGACCCGTCTCCTTATAATTATCACGGATGGCACAGCCCAGCTCCTCTGCCCAGCCGGACAGACCAAGACCTGCAACAGCAATGGTTGCGCCATCAGGAATGAGTTTCGCTGCTTCTTTTGCAGTAATGAATTTTGCCATAAGATACCTCCATCCTGAGTACATGAAAACAACTGCATCAAGCAGCTGTAAAACATCGTCAGCGAATATATGCTATATTATAAAATGCCATTTGCTGCAAATCAATCGGTTGGAAAACGCCCTCGCTATATAATTTTGGAATGAAATTATTACTTTTTTAACTACTTGCCCTTTCCCGCTGTGCCCCTGTAAAAGCGGGCATGCAGGAAATATAGAAAGCCCCCGAATGGTGTCCATTCGGGGGCTTGGCTGTTGCAATAATCACTTCTTTTTTCCCGCAGGGCGGGTATACTACCATAAAAAGGAGGTGGATGGCATGAAGAAGGTCATCTATTTGGCGGGCGGCTGCTTTTGGGGCTTAGAGCATCTCATGCAGTCACTCCCCGGCGTGGTGGATGCTCAGAGCGGCTACGCCAACGGGAAGGGCGGGGAGTTCGCCAACTATACCGCCGTATGTACGGGACTGACAGGCTTTCGTGAGACGGTGAAGGTGGAATATAACAGCGCGGAGGTGCGCCTTGAAACGCTGCTCAAAGCCTATTTTGCCGTCATCGACCCCACCCTTGTCAATCGGCAGGGCATGGACATTGGCACGCAGTACCAAACGGGCATCTACTACACCGATGAGGAGAGCCGCGAAATCGTGGAGCGTGCCGCTACAGAGGAAAAGGGGAATCACCACCGCTTTTATGTGGAGATAAAACCCCTGGAGAACTTCTTCCCCGCAGAGGAAATACACCAAGACTACTTAATAAAGAATCCCCACGGCTACTGCCACATCTCCCCTGCCAAGATGGCACAGGTGCGGGCGATGGTGAAGTGAAAAGTGAAAAAAGAAAACCCCGAATGCTTTGGCTTAACAGTGATAAGGAACTAATTTACCTATCAACTGTTAGCTGACGGTTTCCGGGGTGCATACGGACAAGTCCCGTCTGATTTCTAACAGGAAGTCAGACGGGACTTTCTCTTTATAATACGAATTATGGAGGACATACCATGAAAAACCTAATATCTTGTGCTTACAATATGGATAACTGCTGTGTGGAGCTGAAATTTACCGATGGAAGCATGATTGCCATTGACACTATCGCCGTGGAGAAT
>CAYTOO010000064.1:0-9974 GCA_964439545.1 uncultured Oscillospiraceae bacterium
GCGGTTGCGGCGAGTGCCAGACTTCCTGCCAGTCTGCTTGCAAGACCAGCTGCGGTATCGCCAATCAGCAGTGCGAGAACACTCAGAGCAAGTAATTGCACATACCGAAATGCCGCCGTTAAGGCGGCATTTTTTCTGATACGACCTCAAAGGAGAGAGAAAGTATGATTCATCAGTATAAGCTTGGCGGCTACAATGTGGTGCTGGATGTGTGCTCGGGCGCTGTCCATGTGGTGGACGAGGTAGCCTATGACATTATCGGCATGTTTGAAGAGAATACCCGCGAGGACATCCTTGTGGCGATGGAAGAGAAGTATGCAGGGCGCGAGGATATTACCGCGGAGGATATTGCCGAGTGCTACCGTCAAGTGGCGTCTTTGAAGGAGGCGGGGAAGCTGTTTGCTCCCGACACCTTCGAGCCCATGGCGGGGCAGCTAAAGGAAAAGACGGCGGGTGTGGTGAAAGCGCTGTGTCTCCATGTGGCACACACCTGCAATCTCAACTGCTCTTACTGCTTTGCAAGTCAGGGTAAGTATCACGGCGAGCGGGCGGTCATGAGCTTTGAGGTGGGTAAGCGTGCGCTGGATTTCCTTGTGGAGAATTCCGGCAGCCGCCGCAACCTGGAGGTGGATTTCTTCGGCGGCGAGCCGCTGATGAACTTCCAGGTTGTGAAGGATCTGGTGGCCTATGCCCGCTCCATTGAGAAGGAGAAGAATAAGAATTTCCGCTTTACCCTCACCACCAACGGCTTGCAGATCGATGACGATGTGATCGAGTTTGCCAACCGCGAGTGCAGCAATGTGGTGCTGAGCCTCGACGGGCGCAAGGAGATCCATGACCGTTTCCGCGTGGACTACGCGGGCAACGGCAGCTGGGATCGGATCGTGCCCAAGTTTCAAAGAATGGTGGAGGCACGGGAGGGGAAGAACTACTACATGCGCGGCACGTTCACCCACGCCAATCCCGACTTTTTGAAGGATATTCAGCAGATGCTGGATCTGGGCTTTACGGAGCTGAGTATGGAGCCTGTGGTGTGTGCCCCCGGTGATCCCTCGGAGCTGACAGAGGCAGATCTGCCCATCGTCATGGAGCAGTATGAGAAGCTGGCTGAGTTGATGCTGGAGCGGGACAAGGCGGGCAAGCCCTTTACCTTCTATCACTATATGATCGACTTGACGGGCGGCCCTTGCATCTACAAGCGTATTTCCGGCTGCGGCAGCGGCACGGAGTATATGGCGGTGACACCTTGGGGCGATCTCTATCCCTGCCATCAGTTTGTGGGTGATGAGAAGTTCCTGCTGGGCAACATTTGGGACGGCGTGACCAATACGGCAATTCAGAGTGAGTTCGCCGCCTGTAACGTGTACGCACACCCCGAGTGCCGCGACTGTTGGGCAAGACTTTATTGCTCGGGTGGCTGCGCGGCCAATGCCTACCACTCCACGGGCAGCGTGACGGGCGTATATGAGTACGGCTGCAAGCTGTTCCGCAAGAGAATGGAGTGCGCTATTATGGTGGCCATCCATCGCGCACTTGGTGAATGAGTATGACTACGCCTATTTGTGACTTTGCCCGCCGCTATGCTGAGGGTGATGCTCTGCGGCTGCACATGCCCGGGCATAAGGGCGTCGGCCCCCTCGGTGTAGAGCGGTGGGACATTACGGAAATTCAGGGGGCGGACAGCCTCTATGAGGCGGAGGGTATTATCCGCGAGAGCGAGGAGAATGCAAGCGCCCTTTTCGGTGTGCCCACCTTCTACTCTACGGAGGGCAGCTCTCAGTGTATCCGTGCCATGGTGTATCTGGTGGCGCTCCATGCCAAAGCACAGGGGAAAAGACCTCTCATTGCGGCGGGGAGAAATGCACACAAGACATTTATGAGCGCGGTGGCGCTGCTGGATGTGGAAGTAGAGTGGCTGCTGCCCAAGGCGGGGGAGAGCTATCTCTCCTGCAAGGTGAGCGCCGAGGAGATTGAGGCGATGTTGTCCTCGGTTGCGGAGAAACCCGCGGCGGTCTATTTGACCAGCCCCGATTATTTGGGGAATGTGGCGGATGTTGCCGCTATTGCCGTGGTATGCCATCGCCACGACGTGCTGCTGGTGGTGGACAATGCCCACGGGGCGTACTTGAAGTTTTTGCAGCCCTCCCGCCACCCTATGGATTTGGGTGCGGATATGTGCTGCGACTCTGCCCACAAGACCTTCCCTGTACTGACGGGTGGCGCGTATTTGCATGTAGCTGAGGCATTTGCGCCACAGTGCAAGAACGCCTTGCAGCTGTTCGGGTCTACCAGCCCTTCTTATCTCATTATGGAGTCGCTGGACGGGGCGAATGCTTATTTGACGGATGGGTATAGTGAGAAGCTAAATGCCTTTGCCGAGAAGGTGCAGGAAATGAAGGTGCGCTTGGCGGCGATGTGCTATACCTTACAGGGGGATGAGCCCCTGAAGGTGACCATCGCAGCGAAGGGCTACGGATATACGGGCGAAGAATTGGCGGCGGGGCTGCTGCGGGAAAATATCGTGTGTGAATTCGCTGACCGCGACTTCGTGGTGCTGATGCTGACTCCCGAAATTGGGGAGGATGGTTTGCACAGATTGGAAGAGGTGCTGTGCGCCGTCCCCAAGCAGGCAGCCATTGAGGAATTACCCCCTGCGTTTCACGCCTGCACTGCCATTATGTCGGTGCGGGAGGCCATGCTGTCCCCCAACGAGACGGTGCCGGTAGAGGAAAGCGTTGGGCGCGTGTTGGCGGCGGCTTCGGTGGGATGTCCTCCCGCTGTGCCCGTTGTGGTGTGCGGCGAGCGCATCGATGAAGAGGCGGCGCAATGCTTTGATTATTACGGCATCAAAACCTGTACCGTGGTGAAATAACTGCGGCAACGAGGAGGAAAGAGAAATGAGCTTTGAGAACATCAAGAAGAATTTCGGCTTTGGCTGCATGCGTCTGCCTATGAAGGACGGACAGGTGGACAACGCCGAGATGTGCAAGATGGTGGACACCTTCATGGAGGCGGGGTTTAACTATTTCGACACAGCACACGGCTATTTGGACGGAAAGAGTGAGATCGCTGTGCGGGAATGCGTGGCCTCTCGCTATCCCCGCGAGAGATTCGTGCTGACGGATAAGCTGACCACCTTCCACTTTGAGAAGAACGAGGACATTCGCCCCCTCTTTGAAAAGCAGCTGGCAGCCTGCGGCGTGGAGTATTTTGACTTCTACTTCATGCACGCGCAGGATGCGGAGTTCTTTGAGAAATACAAGAAGTGCCGCGCCTATGAAACGGCCATGGAGTTCATTGCCGAGGGGCGCGTGAAGCATTTGGGTATCTCTTTCCACGACAAGGCGGCGGTGCTGGATCAGATTCTGACGGAGTACCCCCAGGTGGAAGTGGTGCAGCTGCAAATCAACTACGTGGACTTCGATGACCCCATGGTGGAGGGGCGTAAGTGCCTTGAGGTGTGCCGCAAGCACGGAAAACCCGTCATCGTCATGGAACCTGTGAAGGGCGGCGCGCTGATGAACCTGCCCGAGGCGGCCCAGAAGGCTTTCGATGCGGTGGGCAGTGGCAGTAACGCAAGCTACGCCATCCGCTTTGCCGCCATGCAGGAGGGTGTCATGATGGTGCTCTCGGGTATGAGCAGCGTGAGGCAGATGGAGGATAACCTCAGCTTCATGCAGGAGTTCAAACCCTTGAATGAAGAGGAAATGGCTGCTGTTGAAAAAGTGTGCGGCGTGTTCCGCGACATGGGCGCGATCCCCTGCACAGGCTGCCGCTACTGCGTGTCGGTGTGCCCTCAGAAGCTGAGTGTCCCAGATTATTTCATGTGCCTCAACGGCAAAAAGCTCTTTAATGATATGGGCTTGGCGGGCTATTATGAGGAGATGCGCAAGCGCAGCGGTGTCAGCGCACAGGACTGCATTGAGTGCGGTGCCTGTGAGGGCGTGTGCCCCCAGCATTTGGAGGTCCGCGCATTGCTGAAAGAGGCCGTGCAGGAGTTTGGCAAGTAAATACTGCATTGATTGCTGAAAAACAGCCGCCCTATGGGCGGCTGTTTTTGCGCGCTGGAGCGGTTGACTTTGGGGGAGGAAAGGACTACAATCGAAGAAGAAATATAACGCCTTTGGCGCGAAAATTTTGGAGGAATGAAAAATGGAAGAGAAGAAGTGTCTTTCCTGTGTGGACTGTCATGTGTATCACTGCCATTATCAGGACAGCAAGTATCCCGAGTTCTGCTTGACTACCAACATGAACCCCGATACTTATAAGCGCGCTATGGATGCTCTCAAGAGCGAGGAGGACAACCGCATCGCCGTGGCGGCGGCACAGGTGGAGTATGAGGGGTACGGTAAGCGTACCCGTGTGGAGGAGGTCATTCAGTTTGCCAAGAAGCTGGGTGTGAAGAAGGTGGGCATCGCCACCTGCCTCGGTCTCATTGAGGAGTCCCGCACGCTGACGAAGATCCTGCGGCTCAACGGCTTTGAGGTCTATGGCGTGGTGTGCAAGTGCGGCGCGACACCGAAGGTGGACATTGGCATTCCCCAAGAGTGTGATGCAGTGGGCGCCAATATGTGCAATCCTGTGCTGCAGGCAGAGCTTTTGAACGATGCGGGCACGGAGCTGAACCTCATTATGGGTTTGTGCGTGGGTCATGACAGCTTGTTTATTAAGCACGCCAATGCCCTGTGCACCAGTGTGGTCACCAAGGACCGCGTGCTGGCACACAATCCCGCAGCAGCACTGTATACCTCCAACATGTATTATCAGCGTTTGTTTGATAAGCAGGACTAAAGAAGAATAATAAATCCCCGCGAAAGGTACGCCTTTCGCGGGGATGTTTTTGTTATTGTACGGGGGTGAGGGTGGCTCGCTTGCGGTAAGCCCACAAGAGAATCAAAAGGCTGAGGGTCATCATCACGGCGAAGAGAACGAAGGAACTCTTATACTCGTGGGTGTGGTCGGCGATGAGGCCGATGGCAAAGCCGCGGCGGGCGTGAAACCAGTTACTTAGCAGAAGGGAAACGGGATAGATGACACCTGCGCCGTAGGCAAAGCCTGCGAGGATGGCGCCGAAGTAGTAGATGAAGGGATTGCTGCCTGCCACGCAGAACACCAAGGGGAACAGCGTACCGATGATGGAGGCAAGCAAGATGCCGTGGCGCAGGGAGAATTTTTTGTAGTAGACACTCAAAAAGAAAGTGGTGAGGAAAGAGAAAAGGCAGCGGACGGAGAGAATTGCGCTGCCCATGCCGTCGCTGATGCCTTTTGCCTCAATGAAAGGGAGGTAGACGGTGAGGATATTGCTGCAAAGACCCATGTTGCACAAAAAAAGAAACAGGCATGCAATGCATACCGCCCAGGCATAGTGTCCGCGCTTCATATCATCGCCTCCTCTCAGTGCAGTTTACGCCTCGCCGCGGCGTTTGTAAAGGGGGAGTTGGCCTTGTGTTGCAATTTTGGAGTGGGGACGGTATAATGAGGAAAAAAGGAGGGGTCAAGAATGGATAAGAAATTTATGGAGCAGGCCATCGCACTGTCGAAGCTGGCGGTGGAGCATGGCAACGAGCCCTTTGGCGCGGTGCTGGTGAAGGACGGTGAGGTGGTGTACACCAACGAAAATCAAATCTATACGCGCAATGACCCTACGTTCCACGGTGAGTTCGGCTTGATTCGCCGCTTCTGTGAGGAGACGGGGATCACCGATCTGCGGGAGTATACCATGTACTCCAGCTGCGAGCCCTGCTTTATGTGCAGCGGTGCTATGGTGTGGGTAAAGCTGGGCAGACTTGTGTACGGCGCAAGCAACGATGATTTGGAGAATATGCTGGGCAATGAGGGCTGCAACTGCAGTAAGATGGTGTTTGACAACTCCTTCTGGAAGCCCGAGGTAACGTCTGGCGTGCTGCGGGAGGAGAGCTTGGAGGTTCTCAAGGCATATTTTGCCAAGCACGAGAAGGGCTGAGAAAGGAGAGACCCATGAACTGTCCCTACTGCGGTAAAGAGATGGAAAAGGGCTACGTGGATCAGACAAATCCCATGATTCCCCTTGAGTGGTATAGCGCGAAGCAGGAGGGGGATTTTCTGTGGAGCAAACGGAAGGAAATCAAATTGACCCGCGCCGCCGAGCCGCTGACGGCGTGGTATTGCGGCGAGTGTGGCAAACTGATTGCGGAGGTGGAGAAGGAATGAAAAAGCTGTTGGTTGTGGTGGACATGCAGGTGGACTTCATCTGCGGTGCGCTGGGGACGAAAGAGGCAGAGGCCATTGTGCCTGCTGTCATTGAGAAGATTGCCGCCTTTGACGGCGATGTGGTCTATACCCGCGATACCCATGGCGAGAATTATCTTGAAACGGCAGAGGGGCGCAAGCTGCCTGTTGTCCATTGTGTGAAAGGTACGGCGGGATGGGAGATTGAGCCTGCTGTATTGGCAGCAGGTGAGGAAAAGACGGTGGCGGTTATTGATAAGCCCACCTTCGGGTCGGAGGCACTATGCGATTTTGCGGAGAAGGGTGGCTATGAGGCCATCGAATTGGTGGGACTTTGCACCGATATTTGCGTGATTTCCAATGCGCTGTGTCTGAAAGCGCGGCTGTGGGAAACGCCTATTGCCGTGTGGAAGGATTGCTGCGCGGGTGTGACACCTGCAAGCCATGAAAATGCACTAGCAGCGATGACCATGTGTCAGATTGATGTGCTGTAAAAAAGACCGCCTGCGGGCGGTTTTTTTTATAGATAGGCTCCCCCTTTGGGGGAGCTGGCTCGCCGCAGGCGAGACTGAGAGGGTTCGTAGGGGCGGACACCCCAAGGGTGCTTGCTCCGCTACGCTTCGCGGGCGTACCATCCGCCCGCGATAAAAGGGAGATTTTCGGTAGGACACGGGCGGATGATATCCGCCCCTACAACATGACCGAAAGGCCATCCATAGACCGCAGGGCGCGGCGCAATTTTGCGCCGCGCCGATTTTTTAGGGCACTTCCGACCACGAAAAACTACCGAAATTTCACGCAAAGTTTTCCACAACGGGGGAAAATATCAACAACAAGGGCAACAAAAATGACAATTCGGTTACAGAATGCGAAAATCTCTTGACAATTCACGGGGGGGGGTATACTGGACACAGCAAAAAACGATATATCGTTGAATTTCGTTTTGTGCAAGATTATTTTATTGGAGGAAAAACAAAATGAAGAAGATTGTTGCTCTGGTTCTGAGCCTCGTTATGGTTCTGGGCCTGGCCACCACCGCCTTCGCTGCTGACCCCGACCTGTACGATGTCTACAGCGCTAATGCTACTCTGGCTGCTACTATGGCTACCGGCACTGGTGATGTCGCCAACGATGTCGCTAAGGTTGAGGCTGCTGCTGTTTCTTACAGCAATGGCACTGGTAGTGTTGCCTATGTTGAGATCGGCGGTGTCTACTACACCAAGATCGCTGCTGCCAAGGCTACTGTCAATGACTATGTCCTGGCTTCCAAGGACGGCAAGACCATCGTCGCTTATCTGGCTCAGCTGGGCACCGATGCTGGTAATGTGAAGTATGGCGCTAAGGCTACCGCTTTCACCGCCTTCTCCACCGCTGCTAAGTGCGGTTACGTGACTGGTACCCCCACCGCTGGTGCTGTCTATTTCCAGACTGCTGACGGTAAGGTCTACGAGGCTGCCGCTGCTACCACTACCGAGGCTGACAACTATCTGGTTGATGGTGTTGTCTACAGCAAGGGCGATGAGCAGACTGTTGTTGACCACTCCTTCAAGGCTACCAACTACAAGTATGATACCGCCGCTGGCGTGAATGTTCCCACCAGCGCTATCTGCACCACCTGCCTGATGACCAGCTCCGCTATCTATGCTGACAATGCTATCCCCGCTGGTAAGGCTGGCTACGCCATCACCGATGCTGCTGGCTACAATGTCGTTCTGGGTGCTGCTGTTACCGCTCCCGCTACCGAGGAGAAGGTTGAGTCCGCTGAGACCTTCGATGCCGGTATCGCTATGTACGTTGGCATGAGCGTCATGGCCGCTGCCGGTTCCGCTGTCGTGCTGAAGAAGAAGGACTAATTTTAGTTGAACCAAACATTGATTGATTAAGGTTTCAAGGAGCCTTGATTGATACCAAAGAGTAGGTAAAAAACTCCTCCAAAAGAGGATTTGTGATGAACGCGGTTGTGAATCGCCTGCTCGACAAAAAAGACCCCGAAAGGGGTCTTTTTTTGCTCTTACTGAATAATAATTGCGGTGGCCCTGCGGGAATGATCAAAAACATCTTCTTTCGTCGCTTTTGCAACACATGATTGGGAAAAATTTTGGTATACTATCCTCAAGAAAAACTAAAGGAGGAAATCTCTATGAAGAAATATCGCTGTGATCTGTGTGGCTGGGAGTATGAAGAGGAACTGGGTGATCCCAACAATAATGTGGCGCCCGGCACGAAGTTTGAGGACTTGCCAGCGGATTTTGTCTGCCCTCTGTGCGGCGCGGCAAAGTCGGCCTTTTCTGAAAACTGAAAGAAAATAAATAAAAAACCTTGGAGATCGCTCTCCAAGGTTTTTTCAATGTAGGTGATGGATCAAGTGTACTGCTTCAGACCATCGGTGGCAGTTTCCTCGTCAGCGCTGATGGTGACGGTGAACTTCACGTTGTTCTTGTGGCTGAAACGATCCAGCCAGCTGAGGAAGGTCTCCACAGCGTGCAGGTCGTCATCGCCGGTGATCTTGCACAGGTTGTCCACAAACATATGAGAAATATCGTAATTGCCCGCATAAAGACCGCAAACCAGGCCGCGCAGGCACTCATAGCTGTTCACGTTGTACTCGCCGGCGTTGACCAAACGAACGTTATAGCTGACGTTGTAAGTCATGTCGGCGCTGGGCTCGATGCATACTACGCTGCCGTTCTCGGCGGAGACAGCATTGTTAATCAGCTCGATCAGCTGCTTCGTCTTACCTGCACCGTTGGAACCCATGATCAATCTAACCATAAGAAATCACACTCCTTCTACAAAATGGGAGATCGGGACATTGTCCCTAGAATAAGCATAGCATAGAGTTTTCAAAAAAGCAACGAGAAAAACCGTAAACTTTTTTGTGAGATTTGTCACTTAACCCAGCTTTGCCAGCAGCTCCTCGCGGAGAGCCTCGTAGCCGGGCTTGCCCAGCAGAGCGAACATGTTCTTCTTGTAGGCCTCCACGCCGGGCTGGTCGAAGGGGTTGACGTTCAGCATGTAGCCGCTGAGACCGCAGGAGTACTCGAAGAAGTAGATGAGCTCACCGAGGGTGAAGGCGTTGTTTTTGCCGCTCTCCACGATGATGTTGGGAACGCCGCCCTCAACGTGGGCCAGCAGCGTGCCGTCCATAGCCTGACGGGCGATGAAGTCCATATCCTTGCCAACGAGGAAGTTGAGGCCATCGCCATCGGCTTCATCGTAGGGAACAAGCATCTCATGCTCAGAGGGGCCGAAGCGCACCACGGACTCGAAGAGGTGGCGCTCACCCTGCTGGATGTACTGACCCATGGAGTGCAGATCTGCGGTGAACTCCACGCTGGCGGGGAAGAGACCCTTGTTCTCCTTGCCCTCGCTCTCGCCGTAGAGCTGCTTCCACCACTCGGACATGAAACGGAAGCAGGGCTCGTAGGCGGCCAGCACCTCGATCTTATAGCCTGCGCGGTAGAGGGCCGTGCGCCCGGCAGAATACTGCCATGCGGGGTTGGCGGCATAATCGGCCTTGGTGCAGGTTTCCATCATAGCGGCAGCGCCGCCCATGAGGGCATCGATATCCACACCTGCCACGGCGATGGGCAGCAGACCCACGGCGGTCAGCACACTGTAGCGGCCACCCACATCATCGGGGACGACGAAGGTCTCGTAGCCGTTTTCATCGGCCAGGTTCTTCAGTGCGCCCTTGTGGGCATCGGTGGTGGCATAAATGCGCTTGGCTGCGCCCTCCTTGCCGTACTTCTTCTCCATCAGCTCAC
>CAYTOO010000065.1:0-9706 GCA_964439545.1 uncultured Oscillospiraceae bacterium
ATGGCTGACGGTGTGCTGCCCCGCAAGACCTTCTCCATGGGTCATGCTCAGGATAAGCGCTATTACATCGAGGCTCGCGAGATCCGCTGATTTTACCGTAGCTTTTTGAGAGAGAATAGTATATAATAGAGCCGTCCCACATACGGGACGGCTCTATTTTCGTAAAGGAGACCCCAATTATGACTGCAACCGAGAAAGCCTATGCCAAACTCAATCTGACACTGGAGGTGTTGGATAAGCGTGAGGATGGCTATCATGATATTGAGAGCATTATGACCACTGTGAGTCTTCACGACACGGTGACGATCACCGCCCACACGGGTGGTGAATGTCGTCTTGTGTGCGATACGGCAGTGACGGAAAAGGCAGAGGACAACCTCTGTATGAAGGCTTTGCGCGCCTTCTTCGCCCACACGGGGATTGCGTGCGATGGTGTGGACATTACCCTTGAAAAGCGCATCCCCATGCAGGCGGGCTTGGGCGGCGGCAGCGCTGATGCCGCAGCCGTGCTGCGGGGCTTGCAGAAGATCTATGCTCCCGACATGGAGCGCGCGGAGCTGGAATCTATTGCCGCCACAGTGGGCAGCGATGTACCTTTCTGCGTTGGCGGCGGCACCCAGTTGGTGTGCGGCAGGGGAGAGGTGCTGACTCCTTTGAAGGAAATGCCCAAATGCACCTTCCTCATCGTCAAGCCCAAGGAGAGTTTCTCTACCGCGGAGATGTATGCCCGTCTCGACAACTGCGAGCGGGAAGAGCGCACTAACTGCCGTGAGATCACCGAGGTGGCGCTGATTGCAAGAGAAGTGGTCACGCTGGCGGTGGGACTCCATAACGACTTTGAAGATGCCCTGCCTCTCAACAGCCAAGTCCCCATGATCATGGAGACTATGCTGCGCCGCGGCGCATGGGGTACTGTCCTGTGCGGCAGCGGCAGCGCCGTGGCTGGTTTGTACCGCACCGAGGACGAGACGAAGGAAACCCTCGAGGTGCTGGACATCAGCGGTTGGGATTATTTTATTACCGAACCTGTATAAAAGTTGAAAATACCGTCCATGATAGAGAAAAATCTCTACATAGGACGGTATTTTTTATGAAACGTTTTTATAGATGGGAACTGGCACTGCTCCTCGGTTTGTGTGCTGCGTTATTGTTGGGCGTATGGAGCGTAGAGCAGCAGGAGGATTTATCCCGCAAGATGATCCGCCTTCATGTGATCGCCAACTCCGACAGCGCCGAGGATCAAGAACTGAAACTGGAGGTCCGCGATGCGGTGCTGGACTACGCCACCGCCGTCTTGCAGCGGAGCGAGGATATGACGGAGGCACAGGCAGAGCTGCAGAAGAGTCTGCCCCGCATTGAGAGCATCGCCCGTGCCACTGTGACGGCAGAGGGCTACGATTACGGCGTGACGGCATCCTTGGGACAGGCGGAGTTCCCGCTGAAAGAGTACGATGGGTTTTCTCTCCCTGCGGGGGAATATACGGCGCTGCGGCTCGTCATCGGCGATGGAGCGGGGCAGAACTGGTGGTGCGTGGTGTTCCCGCCATTGTGCACCGCGGCGGCCTGTGACCTCACGGAAACCGCTATTGCCGCAGGGATGAGCGAAGAAGATGTGTCCTTCATCACCGAGAGCGAGGGCTATATCCTCAAGTTCCGCGCCGTAGAACTGTGGCAGCAGCTGCGGCAGA
This sequence comes from uncultured Oscillospiraceae bacterium, assembly GCA_964439545.1. GTDB lineage: Bacteria > Bacillota > Clostridia > Oscillospirales > Oscillospiraceae > Vescimonas. Next base: position 1,689 of record CAYTOO010000065.1, read on the forward strand.
AGATGGGGAAGTGAATATAAAGCGGCAGCATCTTTGCGGGTGCTGTCGCTAATTTGTGCATATGTGAGAAGTTTTCCAGCAATTGAAGCGCTAATACCTTTTCTTGTGGCGGGAAATCGTGTATAATGAGAAAAAAGATAAACTTGGGGAGGAACAGGCTATGCTGACGATTTTGATCGGCCGCGCAGGCAGCGGTAAATCGAATATGGTACTGCAGCAGATCGAGGAGCGCCGCCATGAGCGGGGTCAGATTCTGCTGGTGCCCGAGCATACCTCTCACGAGGCGGAGATGGACTTGCTGCACCACTGCGGTGCAACGGCTTCCCGCAGCGCCGAGGTGCTGAGCTTTCAGCGCCTTGCACGCCGCGTACTGTCGGAAACGGGCGGCGGTGCTGACTTTACGCTGGATGACGGCGGCAAGATCCTCACCATGCGCCGCAGTTTGGCACAGGCCGATTCGGAGCTGAAGGTGTTCGGCAGGCCCTCCCGCCGCGCAGCCTTTTTGCAGCAGCTGACCGACCTCGCCGATGAATTCTACGCCTACGATATTTCCCCCGATGTCCTCTTTGAGCGCGTTGCCGATGTGGAGGGCACTATGGGCGATAAGCTCCGTGACATTGCCCGTATTTTCTCCCTCTATGACGGCCATCTTCGCGGTGGCGGTATCGACAGCCGCTCCCGCATGGAAAAGCTGTGCGATCACCTCCATGAGAGCAGCTATTTTGATGGCAAAGACCTGTACTTGGACGGCTTTTCTTTCCTCACCAAGCAGGAGGAGCATGTCCTTTCCTACGCATTGCGCCGCTGCCACAGCGTAACGGTGACTCTGTTGGGGGATGAGTATAGCAGCGACCTCTTCCAAAATGCTGTTGCCCAGCGTGAGCGCTTAAAGCGTATGGCACGGGAAGCGGGCGTGGAGGTTTCTACCCGCTATGTCAAAAAAGAGTTTGTTGGACCTCTTGCCCATTTGGAGCATCGTTTCTTCGGCTTCGATATTCCCTACGAAGGGGAAGGGGCAGAGGACGCCATCACCCTCTACGAGGCTGCCAATGCTTACGCCGAGGTGGAGTACGTCAGCAGCGAGATTCGCCGCCTTGTAACGGAGGGGGGCTATCGCTACCGCGACATCGCCGTGGCCACTCGCGATATGGAGCGGTATGGTGCGCTGCTGGAGATGGTGCTGCACCGCGATGGCATCAGCGCCTATATGAGCCGCCGCAGCGACTTGACGGAGAAGGCGGTCATCACCATGCTCCTCGCCGCTGTGGAGGCGGTGACGGGCGGCTTTGAGTACGAGGATATGTTCCGCTGTCTCAAAACGGGTCTTGCGGGCATTAGCCGCGATGAGTGTGACCTGTTGGAGAACTATGTGATCCGTTGGGAGATCCACGGGCAGATGTGGGTGCGTGAGCAGCCTTGGACTGCCCACCCAGAGGGCTATGGTTTTGAGTTGGACGAGAAGAGCCAAGGCCGCCTTGATGATATTAACCGTATCCGTGAGAAACTGCGCCCCGCCTTTGCAGCCCTCCACGCGGGACTGAAGGGGGAGAGCTATGGTGGCGAGAAAGCCCGCGCTCTCTATGAGTTTGCTGTAGCCTGTGGTGTGCCTGATAAGCTGCGTGTAAAGGCTGATAGCCTTACACAGCAAGGCTGCGTGCAGGAGGCGGAGGAGTACGCCCAGCTGTGGAGTATCTTCTGCGATGTCCTCGATCAGTTCGTGGAGATTTTGGGCGATGACACCATGAACGGCGAGGAGTTCGCACGCTTGCTGCGCCTCGTGCTGAGCCGCTACAGTGTGGGCACGATCCCCGCCACTCTCGATCAGGTGAAGATCAGCGAGATCACCCGCAACGACCGCCATCGTGTCCGCGCCATGTTTTTGCTGGGTGCTAACGACTCGGTGCTGCCCCGTGTGGAGAAGCAGGGCGGCATCCTCGACAGTGCTGCCCGTGAGACATTGCAGCAGCGTGATCTGCCTCTGTCCGATGCCACTTACGATGCTTTGGACGATGAACTGCAGAATATCTATGCCTGCCTTGCCCAGCCTACGGAGTATCTCCACATCAGCTGGTGCGCCACCGATAATACAGGCGCAGAGCTGCGCCCCTCCTTCGTGGTGGAGCGTGTTGCCCGCCTGTTCCCCACGGTGAAGGTGAAGAGTGAGGACGGCAGCTATCGCCTCCGTTTGGAGAGTGCTGCCCTTTGTGAGGCGGGGGATGATCCCCGCCTGTGGCAGTATTTCCGCGACAGCGGACGGTATGATGCTGTGTTGGATGCCATGGAACGCGCCCGCGAGATGCCCAAGGGTAAGCTGTCTCCTGCCGCAGTGGAAAGTTTGTACGGCAAGACACTCTCCATGTCTGCCAGCCGTATGGACAGAGCCAACTCCTGCCATTTCAGCTACTTTATGCGCTACGGCCTCCGTGCCAAGGAACGGAAAAGCGCCGCCTTCGATGCACCCGAGGTGGGCACGTTCGTCCACTATCTCTTGGAGAACGTGAGCCGCGAGGTAAAGGACTTAGGCGGCTACGGGAAAGTGGACAACACCGCACTTCGCACACTTGTGAAGAAGTACGTTGACCTCTACGCCAGCACCCAAATCGATAATTTCGAGCAGAAAACTGCCCGATTCCGCTATCTCTTCTCCCGACTCCGCTCGGCGGCCTACGATATCATTGAGAACATCGCCGATGAGCTGCGCAACTCCGACTTTGCTCCCGTGGCCTTCGAGTTGGGTTTTGGCGGCAAGGATGGCGATTTGCGCCCCATCACCATTACGGAGGGGGATGCAAAGCTCTCCTTGACAGGTAAGGTTGACCGCGTGGACGGTTGGATCCACGATGATAAACTCTATCTCCGTGTGGTGGACTATAAGACGGGCAAAAAAGCCTTCGACCTCACCGATGTGCGCTATGGTCTCGGATTGCAGATGCTGCTGTACCTCTTCACCTTAGGTGAACAGGGAAGTGAGTATTTCGGAAAAGAGATCGTCCCCGCAGGTGTGCTGTATCATCCCGCACGCAGTGAGATTTTGCGCCTTGATCGTAATACAAGTGAGGAGAAAATCGCCGCCGCCTTGCAGAAAACGGTGCGCCGTACAGGTTTGGTGCTCAGTGAGCCCGAGGTATTGCAAGCCATGGAACACAGTGCCTTGGAGCGCCCCAGTTATCTTCCCATCGCTGTTAATAAGGACGGTGTCCTCAGTGGCGGCATCGCCACCACAGCGCAGCTTGGTAAACTGGGCCGCTACGTGGAGAAATTGCTCCACGATATTACCCGGGAAATCAGCAGCGGAAACATTGCAGCAGACCCTTACGCCCGCGGCCCGCAGGATACGGCCTGCAATTACTGTCCCTTTGCCTCTGCTTGCTACTTTGACCGCGAAAAGGACAGTATGCGGTACTTGAAGAAAACAGCGCCCGAGGAATTCTGGCAACTGGTGGATGAAAAGACGGAGGAGGTGGAGAACCGTGGCTGAGGTGAAATTGACCCCCGAACAGCGCAGTGCTGTTGAAAATCGTGGTGGCAGTCTCCTGGTCTCCGCCGCCGCAGGCTCGGGCAAGACGAAGGTGTTGGTGGAGCGCCTCTTTGCCTACATCGCCGATGGGGAGTGCAGCGTAGATGACTTCCTCATCATTACTTACACCAAGGCAGCAGCTGCGGAACTCCGCGGTAAAATCGCCGCAGAACTCTCCCGCCGTGTGGCCCAAGAGCCCAACAATCAGCATCTGCGCCGTCAGCTTTATCGTGTCTACCAAGCGGATATCAAGACGGTGGATGCCTTCTGTGCCGCGCTGCTCCGTGAGAATGTGTATCTCCTGCCCCCTGTGGGTGGTCGCAATCTCACCCCCGATTTTCGTGTATTGGATGAGCAGGAGGCAAAGCTTCTTCGTGACCGCGTGCTGAATCGCGTGTTGGAGGAGTTCTATCAGCATATTGATGAGCGGGAGAGTGATGCGCACCTCGCCGAAACCCTCGGCGCAGGCCGCGATGACCGCGCACTGGCAGAGTTGGTGCTGGAACTTCACAGCAAACTCCAGAGCCATCCCTATCCCTTGCAGTGGCTGGATGGTGTCCGCAGTAGTTGGGAGAATCCCCCTGAGGCACTGGAGGAGACGGAGTATGGCAAACTCTTGATGTCTCACGGCGCCCGCCGCGCCCTGTTTTGGGCAGATCGGCTGGAAAAAGCGGTGGATGAACTGACGGAGGAGGCAGTTGCCGCCGCCTACAGCGGTGCGTTTGCCGATGCCGCCGCCCAAATGCGCCGTTTCGCCGCTGCTGAGCGGTGGGAGGGGATGGGAAGGACTATCCCTACCTTTGACCGCCTGAAGGCCGTTCGCGGCGACAGCGAGGAAAAGGAAAGGATGAAGTCTCTTTGGAAGCAGTGCAAGGACGATGTGAAGAAGTTCACCGCCCACTTTGCCGTTTCTGCTGCCGAGCATTTGGAGGATCTTAAGACCATGGCACCCGCTATGCTGTCTCTCGCCGACTTGACGGCTGCGTTCAGTCGCGCCTATCAAAATGAGAAGGTGCGCATGGGTGCGTTGGACTTCTCTGACCAAGAACATTTCGCCATTGAACTGCTTTTGGATGAAAAGGGGAATCCTACAGAGCTTGCTCAGCAGGTCTCTCGCCGCTACCGCGAGATCATGGTGGATGAGTATCAGGATACCAACGAGGTGCAGAACTGCATTTTCTCCGCCATCTCCCGTGAGGAGAAAAATCTCTTCACCGTGGGCGATGTAAAGCAGAGCATTTACCGCTTCCGACTCGCTGATCCCACCATCTTTCTTGAAAAGTATAATACCTTTACAGATGCGGAGAATACAGAGGGTGATTCCCCTCGCCGTATTCTGTTATCCCGCAATTTCCGCTCCCGTGATGAGGTGCTGCAGGCCACCAACTTCATCTTCAAAAACATCATGTCTGTGACCATGGGTGAGATGGAGTATGGGGATAATGAGGCCCTCAACTTCGGCGCTGCCTACTATCCCGAGGCGGAGAACCGTGCCGCAGAACTCCATCTCATTGATGTGGTGGACACGGAAGAGGAGTCCTTCGACCGCACTGCCGTGGAGGCGGACTTCGTGGCAAGTCGCATTGAGGAGATGCTTCGCGATGGATTCCCTGTCCATAATGGTGACGGCACGCTGCGCCCCTGCCGCGCTGAGGATTTCGCCATTTTGATGCGCTCTCCCCGCAGCCGTCTCCGCGCCTTTACCTCGGCGCTGATGCGGCGCGGCATCCCCTGCGGTACAGAAGAGGGCGGTGCGTTTTTCGAAACGGTGGAGATCGCCGTGGCCTTCGCCATGCTGCAGCTGATTGATAACCCCCGACAGGATGTGCCCCTTATCTCCGTGCTGCGCTCGCCTGTGTACGGCTTCACCGCCGACCGCTTGGCGATGGTGCGTATGCTGCAGCGTGATGGTGACTATTACGATGCGCTCCTGTTGGACGACAGCCCCGAAACGGCAGTCTTTCTCCGCGATTTGGAGATGCTCCGTGAGTGTGCCCGCGAAGAACACGCCGACACGGTGCTGTGGCGTATGCTCCACGAGTGCCGCTTCCTGGCGGTGTTCGGTGCAATGGAGGGCGGTGAGCAGCGGCGGCAGAATCTCCTGTCCTTCTACGGCTATGCCCGCGATCTGTCGGCAGGAGGGAAAGGAAGTCTCTTCGATTTCATCACCCATCTGCGCCGCCTTTTGGAAACGGGAGAAACGCCCCCCTTGGCAGGCCGCCGCTCTGCAGGCGGTGTCCGCATCATGTCCATCCATAAGTCCAAAGGCTTGGAGTTCCCCATCGTGTTCCTCTGCGACCTCTCCAAGCGCTTCAATACTATGGACTTGCGCTCCCCTGTGTTGGTGCATCCTCAGCTTGGCATCGGTTGTGAGTGCGTAGATCGTCAGCGGCGCATTCGCTACGATACGATTAGCAAGACCGCACTTTCCATGAAGCTGCAGCGTGAGGATAAGGCAGAGGAGATGCGTATTCTCTATGTCGCCTTGACCCGCCCCCAGGAAAAGCTCATCGCCGTGGATTGCCGCCGCAAGATGGACAGCGCTATGGAAAAACTGTCCCTCTCGGCAGAATTGCCTGTTGCCCCCGAGGTGGTGGAGAACGCCACCTGCCTTGGTGATTGGCTGTTGATGCCTCTGCTGTGCGACTCTACAGGCGGCGGCTGGCAGGTGAAGAAATGGATTAACCCCACCGCTGCTGTCAAAAGAGGGACAGAGGATGTGGTCATCACCGACCTGCCCGAGGAAGAGGTGCTGCCCTTTGACAGCGCGCCCTTGGAGGCGGTCTATGCCTATGACCATGCCGCCGTGATCCCCACCAAGGTCACGGCCACCCAGCTGAAGGGGCGCATGGTGGACGAGGAACTGACGGATTCTGCGCTGCCTACCCGAATGCGTGTTTCTGCCTTTAATCAGCCCCGTTTTATGCAGCCTCAGGTTGGCTTGAGCGCTACCGAGCGGGGCACTGCTGTCCATACGGTGATGGAGCATATCGACTTCGCCACGCCCGCCACCTTAGAGGCAGTGGAGGAGGCTATTGCCGCTATGCAGAGCAAGAAACTCTTAAGCGACTTGCAGGTCGAGGCAGTGGATCGCAGTCTCGTTGTCCGATTCCTCGCCTCGCCTTTGGCGCAGCGTATCCAAGCTGCGGAGAAGGTCTACCGCGAGTATCGCTTTGCATTATTGGTAGATGCCGCCATGTATGATGTAGCCGCGGCAGGGGAGGAGATGATCCTTCAAGGTGTGGCGGACTGCGTGCTGGTGGAGAAGGGGCAGCTGGTGGTCGTGGACTTCAAAACCGACCGTGTGCGGGACGATGAGGTAGCGACAAGAGCTGAAAGCTACCGTCCTCAGCTGGAAGCTTATGCCCACGCGCTGTCCCAAGTGCTTGAAATGCCCGTCAAGGAAAAGATCGTCTACTTTTTCCACAAAGATTCTGCAATTTCTTTGTAAAAAAGGCTTGCAATTTTGTTTAAGGTGTGTTATTATCACAGTTGCGTTTGCAGGTTTTGCATCCGACAAGTGTACCAGAAAGGGGTGAACAAGAGCAATGAAGGAAGGAATCCATCCCAATTATCAGCAGACTACTATTAAATGCGCCTGCGGTAATGTAATTGAGACAGGTTCTACGAAGAAGGATATTCGCGTAGAAGTCTGCTCTAAGTGTCACCCCTTCTTCACCGGCAAGCAGAAGCTGGTGGATACCGGCGGCCGCGTCGCCAAGTTCAACAAGCGCTTCGGTCTGGAGGGCTAATGTTGCGTGACACCAAGACCTGCACCCACGGGTGCAGGTCTTTTTTTCGTTTACAAGCGATGGGGAATCGTATATAATATAGGAAATTCTATCCGATAAGAGGAACACTATGGAACGTAGAATGGTGGAAACAAAAGAAAATTTCGGTGAAGTCCGCAGCTATGCCGTGCTGGTGGGCCTGCGTTCTCCTGTCTTAGGCCGCGACAGCGCCGATGAAGAGAGTTTGGCAGAGCTCGCCGCGCTGGTGGAAACTGCAGGCGGCGAGAGCGTGGGTATGATCCTGCAGGGCCGTGACAAGCCCGATCCCCACAGCTTTATCGGTGAGGGTAAGGTGGAAGAGGTCAAACGTATGGTGGAGAATGAAAGGGCCACCATGGTCATTTTCGATAACGACCTCAGCCCCTCTCAGATCCGTGTGCTGACGGAATTGGTGGGCGTGCAGGTTCTTGACCGCAGCGGTCTCATTCTCGATATCTTCGCCCAGCGGGCCAAGACCAAGGAAGGCTGCTTGCAGGTAGAGCTTGCCCAGTATCAGTACCTGCTGCCGCGCCTTATTGGTATGTGGACGCACTTGGAGCGTCAGGGCGGTACGGGTGGTTCTCCCATCGGCACTAAGGGTCCCGGCGAAACACAGCTGGAGACCGACCGCCGCCATATCCGCCGTAAGATCGACAAGCTGAAGGAGGAGTTGGAGGAGGTGCGCCGTGTTCGCGCCACTCAGCGCAGCCGCCGCAGCAAGAACGAGATCC
>CAYTOO010000066.1:0-9464 GCA_964439545.1 uncultured Oscillospiraceae bacterium
TCTGGACTCCACTCTTTGTGAAGTCCAGATTTTCTTAACTTAATGACATTGCCCCACGGGCTTTCTTTTTTTACCTATACATGCCCCCGCTCCTCACACCACGAAGCGATAGCCAAGTCCCCGCACCGTTTGGATATACTTGGGCTTGGCGGGGTCATCCTCAATTTTCTGCCGCAAGCGGTTCACGTACACCATAATGGCGTTCTCGTCCACAATGGCCTCCCCCCACACCATCTCGTAAATCATCTCGCGGGGGAAAATGCGGTTGATGTTATCCAAAAACAGCTTCATCATGGCATTCTCACGGGAGGAGAGGACGATTTCCGTACCGTTTTTATAAAAGCGCAGTGTGGTGGTGTCGTAGCGGAAAGGCCCTGCGGTAATCACACTGTCGCGGCCCGCCCCCTTACTGCGGCGAATGAGGGCCTTCACCTTCGCACCCAGCACCACGGGGTTGAAGGGCTTTGTCACATAGTCATCCGCGCCGATGTCGAGACCGTAGAGGGTGTCGTAGTCCTCCTGCCGCCCGCTGACGATGATGATGGGTGTCTCCACCCCACGCTGACGGATGGTCTGTACCACCTCAAAGCCGTCAATGCCACGCATATTGATGTCCAGCAAAATGAGGTCGAAACGGTTGCGCTCAATGAGGGACAACGCCTCCTCGCCCCCCGAGGCTACCATGGCATCGAAGCCCCCAGTGGAGATGACCTTATACAGCACCGACTGCACCGCCTCATCGTCATCTACAATCAGCACGCGGTCTTTTACCTCTGCCATCACTGCACCCCCTTTACAAATTTCGCGAAATTATTATAATTATAAATTAAGATTTTCCACATTGCAAGAGGGGAGGAACGGGAGATGCAATGGAAACGGATCGTCACCATAGCTCTGGCAGCGCTGTGCCTCGCAGCAGGTCTGCTGCTGAGCTACCGCGTGCTGGGGCAGTTCCGCGAGAATCTCATCGTCCAGCACGAGGAGAAGATGACGGACATTGTCGCCTCCGTTGACCGCTCGGCACGGGGCTATTTTGAGCTGTATTACGACAGCCTTAACTACGTGACGGGTCGCCGCGGCTTTTTGGAGGCGGAATCGACCTTCCGCACCACGGGGGACACCGCCGACCTCGCCTTCCGCATGGAGGAGAACCTCTTGGTGCAGGATCTGCAGGTGCGCACTCTCCTCGCCATTTGTGACGGCGAAGTGCTCCTCTCCACCGACGGTGACACCGACTACCGCCTTCCCGCCGACCCCGCAGACCTCTTCCTGTGTCAAAGCATTGACGGGGCATGGCACTTGGCATTTCTGCACCGCCACGAAAACATCGCCTACGCCGCCGTGCTGGATATGGAAGATTTTGGCACTTATCTCGCCGACAGCTCCGCCGTGAACGAAGCTGACCGCCTGCTGTTGATGGAGGATGGGGGCGAGGTGTTCATCTGCCACCACGGGAACGACACCCACGTGGAGGTCATCACCCCCGATGCCCTGTCCGCCTCCCCTGCCCGCCGCTTCACCTTCGATGCCCTCGGCACAGACACGCAGGATGTGGGCATATTTGAGATAGAGGGCGCGGGCGGCACATCCACCATGGGCTACGCCCTCATGGGGGACGGCGCATCCGCTAACGGCGTGTTCTCCATCTGTGTCATCACCGCCTACGATGCCCATTTGGAGGTGCTCCGGCGCGACACGGCGGCTATGGTGCTGAGCTTCATCGTCATTTTGGCGGGCCTTGGCCTGCTGGGCTACTATATCACCGCCCTTTCCCGCGAGAACCGCACCGCCGCCCGTGAGCTGGCTCAGATGAAGGAGCGCCACGATGCTCTCGAGAAAATCAACGAGCAGGCGCAAAAGCTTGCACACCATCAGCGCCTTGAGACCATCGGCACGCTGACCTCCAGCATTTCCCATGAGTTCAACAATCTTTTGACCCCCATTATGAGCTACAGCCTTCTGACCCTGGAAAAACTCCCCGCCGAGGAGGAGGAACTGTACGACAACGTGCTGGAGATCTACAACGCCTCCCATAAGGCCAAGGAGATCATCTCCCGCTTGTCCGACCTCTCCCGCAAGAACTCGGAGAAGACCTTCCGCGAGGTGTCGCTGGACGAACTGGTGAAAAAAGCCCTCTCCATCGCACTGCCCGCCAAGGGCGAAGGGGTGGAGGTGAAGCTGAACCTCAACTGCTGGGACTTGCCCATCCGCGCCAACGAGATCCAGCTGTGCCAAATGCTCCTCAACCTCATCCTCAATGCCTTCCAAGCCATGCCCGCGGGGGGCACACTCGCTATCGACACCACTTTCGATGACGATTCCGTGGCCCTCACCATCGCCGACAGCGGCTGTGGCATTGACCAAGAGGTGCTGGGCAAGATTTTCGACCCCTTCTTCACCACCAAGGACTCGGGCAAGGGCACGGGTCTTGGCCTCGCCATTGTGGCGCAGGTGGTGGAAGACCACGCAGGCACCATTGCCGTCCGCTCTGCCGTGGGGGAGGGCACGGCCTTCACCGTCACATTGCCCCGTCTCCGCGAGGGGGAGTGAGTTTCCAATCATTTCCATAAAGTCACGCAGCAGAATTCCTCTGCCGCGTGACTTTTTTTGCCTTTCTTAACAAATTTTAAGAAAGGCGTTAGGTGGCGTTAAGAGTGGGCTGATAAAATCAGCACAAATCGGGGAACATTCTCTTAATAAGATAAACGCGACGATTGGATGGGAATGTTTCCCCGAAAAAATGAGAGAAATCATGGAGGAAATTGCTATGAAGAAGGTTTTTGCACTGATGCTGGCGCTGCTGCTGAGCATGACCCTTTTGGCAGGCTGCGGCGGCACACCCGTGGTGGTTGCCCCCGATGACGGCGGCGATACTGTGGTGGATGCAGGCGGCGAGGGCGCGCTGAAGACAGGTCTTGCCATCGTTGCCAACGTCTCGGGCAGCACTGCCGCCACCGCCGAGGAATCAGGCGCTGCCAAATATGACCTCACCATCGCCGCCGTGCTGGTGGATGAGGGCGGCGTTATCCGCGCCGCAGCCCTCGACAGCGTGGGCACAACTGTCAATTTCGATGCCGCAGGCAAAATCACCAGCGACTTGACCGCACCCGTTCCCACCAAGAACGAGCTGGGCGCTGACTACGGCATGGTGGCCTACGGCGGCGCCATTGCCGAGTGGGACGCACAGGCCGCCGCCCTCTGCGACTTCGCCGTGGGTAAGACGGTAGAGGAGTTTAAAAACGGCGCAGTGGATACCAGCGGCAAAGCCCCCGCAGGCTCTGACCTTGCCTCCTCTGCCACCATTTACTTGGGCGGCTATGTCTCTGCCATCGAGTCCGCCGCCGCCAATGCCACCCACTTGGGCGCACAGAGCGGTGATACGCTGGCGCTGTCCGTGGTGAACTCCCTTGGTAAGAGCGCCGATGCCACCGCCGAAAAGGACGGCAACATCCAGCTCTATACCACCGTGGCGGCTGTTTCCCACGTTGATGGTGTCATCACCGCCTGCCTCTTCGATGCCGTGCAGGCCAATGTGGGCTTCACCACCGCAGGGGCACTGACCACCGACCTCACCGCCCCCATTCTCACCAAGAATCAGCTGGGTGAGAACTACGGCATGGTGGCCTACGGCGGCGCTATCGCCGAGTGGGACGCACAGGCTGCCGCCTTTGCCGACTATATCGTGGGCAAGACCGCCGCTGAGGTGGCGGGCATCGCCGTCAACGAGACCACCGCACCCACCGATGCCGACTTGACCGCCTCCGTCACCATCAAAATCGGCGACTTCCAGACGCTGATTACCAAGGCGATGGGCTGATGAAACGAATTATCCCTCTCCTCCTTTGCATGTGTCTGCTCCTTGTGGGCTGCAGCAACCCTGCAGCCCCTCGCGAGCAACAGTACACCGCCACGTTTCTGACACTGTTTGACACCGTCACCACCGTGGTGGGCGTTGACGAATCCGAGGAATCGTTCCGTGAAAAGGCACAGCAGATACACGATGAACTGCTGGTGTATCACCAGCTGTTCGACATCTACCACGACTACGAGGGCATCCACAACTTAAAGACCGTCAACGATGCCGCGGGACAGCACAGCGTGGTGGTGGATGAATCCATCATCGCTCTTTTGCAGGACTGCAAGGCGTATTACGACTTAACGGGCGGCAAGGTGAACGCCGCCATGGGCAGCGTACTGCGATTGTGGCACGATGCACGCACCGACGGCATCGCCGACCCGCTCCACGCCCGCATCCCTGCGATGGATGCTCTTACTGAGGCATCCCAGCACATGGATTTTTCCAATGTCATCATTGATGAAGCCGCCTCCACCGTCTATCTTGCCGACCCCGAGATGTCTCTCGATGTGGGGGCAATCGCCAAGGGCTGGGCGACACAGCGCGTGGCGGAGAACGCCCCCGAAGGGCTTTTAATCAGCGTGGGCGGCAACGTGTGCGCCACAGGGGGCAAGAGCGCGGATACACCGTGGGTGGTGGGCATCCGCGACCCCAAGGATGCCGAAAAGAACCTCCACACCCTCTATGTAGAGCGCGCCTCCGTGGTCACCAGCGGCGACTATCAGCGCACCTATATGGTGGATGGGGAGGAATACCATCACATTATTGACCCCGTCACGCTGCTGCCCGCCAAGGGGTACACCGGCGTGACCATCGTCTGCGGTGATTCGGGTCTTGCCGATGCCCTGTCCACTGCATTATTCCTCCTGCCCATAGAGGAGGGGCGCGCCCTTGCTGAAAAGTGCGGCGCTGCCGTACTGTGGGTGGAAAAAAACGGCGAAGAAACCATGACGCCCGCGTTTCGGGCAATGTTGAGAACATGAGGTGAAAGGATGAAGCATCTGTTTTTCGGCGGTGTGCACCCCCAGGAGAAAAAGGCGCTGTCCACAGGCATTGCGCCTTTCAAAACGGTCACGCCCCGCCAAGTCATCATCCCCCTGCAGCAGCATATCGGTGCGCCCTGCCTGCCGCTGGTGCAGGTGGGCGACAAGGTGAAGCGGGGAGAAAAAGTAGGCGATGGCGAGGGCTTGTGTGTCCCCGTCCACGCCTCCGTGTCGGGCACGGTGGCGGCAGTAGAGCCGCGCCCCCATCCCCTGCTGGGGCAGGTGCTGTCGGTGGTCATCGACAACGACTATCAAGACGCAACTGTCACCAATCCCATCCCCACCACCCCCGATGAGGTGCTTGCCGCCATTCGTGAGGCGGGCATCGTGGGCATGGGCGGCGCAGCCTTCCCCAGCAATGTAAAAGCATTGTCCGCCATGGGCAAGGCCGACACACTCATTGCCAACGGCTGCGAGTGTGAGCCCTATATCACCGCCGATGACTCCTTTCTGCGCACCAAGCCCCAGCAGGTGCTGGAGGGCATGATGATCCTCCACGAGCTGCTCCAGCCCCAACACACGGTGCTGGCGGTGGAGGACAACAAGGTTGAGGCCATCGAGCGCCTTCGCACGCTGCTGCCCGACTATCCCGCCATTGAGCTGCGTGTGCTGCCCACCCGCTATCCCCAAGGCTCGGAAAAGCAGCTGGTGCAGGCGGTGACAGGCCGCGAAGTGCCGCCCCTGCAGCTGCCCATCGCCGCAGGCTGCGCCGTGTTCAACGTGTCCACCCTCGCTGCCATCTACCGCGCCGTGCGCCTCGGCATCCCTCTGACCCAGCGCATCGTCACCGTCACGGGTGAGGCGGTGGCGGAGCCCCAAAACTTCATCGTCCGCATCGGCACGCCCATTGCCGACCTCATTGAGGCCGCAGGGGGCATGAACGAAATGACAGAGCGCATCATCAGCGGCGGGCCTATGATGGGCCGCGCCCAGTCTGAGCTCCATGTGCCCGTCATCAAGTCCACCAACGCCATTTTGTGCCTGCCCAAGGACAACAACGGTGCAAAGGACAATGCCGTGTGCATCCGCTGCGGCAAGTGCGTGGAGGTCTGCCCCATGCATCTCCAGCCCTTGTATCTCTACCGCTATACCGAGGGCGGCAACGCCGTAAGTTTGCAGCGCTACAACGTAGCGGACTGCATGGAGTGCGGCAGCTGCGCCTTCATCTGCCCGGGAAAGCTGCCCCTCGTGGAGCGCATCCGACAGGGCAAACAACTTGTAAAGGAGGCGGCGAACAAATGAAATTAACCGTCACTTCCTCTCCCCACGTACGCAGTGAACTGCGCACCAGCCGTATTATGCTTGACGTGGTCATCGCTCTGCTGCCCGCCCTCATTGTGGGCATCGTGGTGATGGGCATCCGCGCCGCCATCGTTGCGGTGGTGTCCGTTGCCGCCGCCGTGGTGGCTGAGTGGCTGTGGGGACTTATTTCCAAGAAGAAAACCATCACCGATGGCTCTGCCGTGGTCACGGGCTTGCTCCTTGCCATGACGCTGCCCCACACCGTGCCTTACTATCAAGCGGCGCTGGGCAGCGTGTTCGCCATCGTGTTTGTAAAAATCCTCTGCGGCGGCTTGGGGCAGAATATCTTCAACCCCGCCCTCGCCGCCCGCGCACTGCTCCTGCTCCTCTTCCCCGTGAGTCTCACCCACTATACCCTGCCCGATGCCATCAGCGGCGCAACGCCCCTCCACCGCATGGTGATGCCCGCACTGCCCGAGGAGAGTCTCCTTGATATGTTCCTCGGTAACTGCGGCGGCTCTATCGGCGAAGTATCCGCTGCCGCACTGCTTGTAGGCGGCATCTATCTCGTTGCCCGCAAGGTCATCTCCCCCCGCATCCCCCTCGCCTACTTGGGCACGGTGGCGGTGCTGACGCTGGTATTCTATCGGACGGATGCGCCCCTGCACTGGATGCTCTACAGCCTCCTCGGCGGCGGACTTATGCTGGGTGCTATCTTCATGGCCACCGACTATGCCACCTCCCCCGTGACGAAAAAGGGACAGGTGCTTTACGGCATGGGCTGTGGCGCACTGACGGTCTTTTTCCGCTACTTTGGCCTCTTCCCCGAGGGTGTCACCTATGCCATCCTTATCATGAACGCCTTTGCATGGCTCATTGACCGCTACACGCCGCCCCGCCGCTTCGGCACGAAAAAAGGAGGTGTCGAACAATGAAAAAATCCGCTTTACTCTCCCTGTTGACCCTCGCAGCGGCGGCAGTTGTTTTGCTCGCTTTCGCTGTCGCCCTGCGAGGAACAACAAGTGCCAACACCGCCGCAGCGGAGCTTGCCATGATGCAGACCCTGCTGCCCAACAGCACCACCTTCGCCCCCGAGCCCTACACAGGGGAGGATGAGGCCATCCGCGCCGTCCATAAGGCAGAAAACGGCTTCGTCATCGAGACCGTGACCAACGGCTACGTGGACGATATTGTTCTCATGGTGGGCGTAGACAACACCGGCCGCGTCACGGGCGTGGTGGTGAAGGAGATGCACGAGACCTTCGGTCTCGGCGCTCGGGCACTGCGGGATTGGCAGTTTTTGGCACAGCTTTTGAACACCAACGGCAACGTTGACATTGGCAGCAACGTGGACGCCCTCAGCGGCGCAACCGTCACTTCCAAGGCCATTGTCCGCGGAGTCAACGCCGCCGTGGCAGTGGTCACAGGTGCCGATGCCGAGTCCAGCGCCAGCGTATGGGAGGGCTGAACTATGAAACATAACACTCATTTCCGCGCCATCGCCCTGGTGCTGGTGCTGACGGTGGCACTCATTGCCGCCCTCATTGTGAAGGCCTTCGCCCCCTTCGCCGTGCTTCCACATTTTACCATCCCCAACATGGTACTCTTCTCCCTCGCAGCGCTGCTCCTTGACCACTATTTGGTGCAGGGGGAAAAGGCAATAGATGCCGTCATCATCCTCGTGGGCGCTGCCGCCTTCGGCCTGCTGCCTTTTGCCGCAGGGTTCGTCACCGCCGCGGCGATCCTCCGCCTTGTGGTGGTGGGCGGTCTCGTGTTCACCCTCACCGCGTGGCTCTTTGGACAGCTGCAGGAGCGCTTTTGCGGCAAGTCCGCCCGCCTCGCGCCCCTCTTCAGCGCCTTGGGTCTCTATCTCGCCGCCCAGTGCTTCATCGGCATGATTTTCTAAGAAACGAACTTCCTCCAAAACGCAGCAAAACCACCCCAAACGGGGTGGTTTTGCTGTTGCTGGTGTAAAATACACAAGTTAATTTTGTCTATTGGCTATGAAAAAGATATTTTCGGCAGTTTTGCGTATGACTTTGAACTCTCACATAATAATATGATGCGGCACCGAATGATAGGTTCTATTCTTTTGTATGTGCTTTTCGATAGTCACGTGGGAGCAGCCCTGTTATATCCCGAAATGCAGTGGTAAACTTACTTTGATTTTCATACCCGACAGAATAGGCAATTTCGGCAATGGAATCATCGCTGTTACACAGCAGTTCCTTTGCCCGTTTGATACGATATTCTCTCATATATCCACCAATCGATTGTCCGAAAGCAATTTTAAAAGTCGTTTTCAGCGTGGTTTGGTTGATATGGAACTTAGAGGAAAGGTCCTCTATAGTATATCGCTTTGTAAGATCCCTTATTAGCAGGTCGTGCACCTCATTGACTATTTGAATAACAGAATCGTCGGTATGGGCGCCTGCCTTATTCAATACATCCTCAGCCGGACACGCCACTTCGACGATCTGCTCGATCATTTCATGCAAAACTTGAACCCTCGTGGTTTTCGCCGCTGTATAATAGACCTCTTTCCCTTCGCGGCGGCTTGTGATAAGCCCTGCTGTTTTCAAGAGTTTTAGATGATGTGACACAACCGGGCTGCTCGTTTCCAAAAGTGCGGATATATTGATAACACATTCTTCGCAATGACATAAAAGCCAGAATATCTGTATACGTTTACCATCGCTCATCATCTTCATAAGCTCGGAAACCGTTTCAAAGGTCTCTGATTTCGGCATTTCAAGCCGCAATTCCCCGGAAAGATGTCCGTGATCATGCGGTAACGGGTTAAAGTCCATAATACTACCTCCTAACACGTTCCCATTATACCATTTAGGCCCAGAAATAACAATACGAAAACAGAAAATAATCCATTTAGACAAAAGATTATCCCTATAAGAAGTCATTTATCCCAACACATTGACATTTGTTTAATCGTACAATATACTATAAGCAACGATTAAATAACCATTTAATTGAAATGCAAAGGAGTATCATATTATGAAGAAAACTTATAAAATCGAAGTTGATTGTGCCAACTGTGCACTGAAAATGGAGGATGCCGCCAAAAAGACCGACGGTGTTAAAGAAGCAACGGTAAACTTTATGACACAGAAAATGATCGTAGAATTTGAAGACGGTGTCGATGCCGCATCGGTTATGAAAGCCGTTCTTAAAAACTGCAAAAAGGTCGAGGACGACTGCGAGATCTATTTATAAACTACATAAACTTGGATACGGCATCCTACTTCCTGATAGACACAGGATGCGGATGCCGTTTTCTGTGAAAGGAATATGCTATGACGAAGAAG
>CAYTOO010000067.1:0-9260 GCA_964439545.1 uncultured Oscillospiraceae bacterium
CGTTTCCTCCATTATACAGGATCCTGGGGCCTTTGAAAAGTTCTTTGACAAACTGCAAAACGCACCACCCTGCGGGGTGGTGCGTTTTTGTAATGGGGGATTTTACTTGATATAGGCGGTCTCGATGCGGCCCTCGGGAATGTCGCGCTCGGTATAGGTTTCGGCAGTCTTACCCACGATCATGCCGCAGCAGGGGGAGAAGCCCTCGGGGAGATTCAGTTCCTTGACGAGGTCGGCGTTCATGCTGAGTGCGGCGGTAGCGCCCCAAATGTGGCATGCGCCCAGACCCAGTTCCACGGCGGCCAGCGCCATGTTCTCCACGATGGTGGCACAGTTGGAATAGGGAACGTTATCATTGGTGCCGCTGAGCTTGGAGGACACCAGAATGTAGACAGGGGCATCGTACATGGGGTTAGCGGCGGGGTTATTGAAGAAGGCGCGGGCGGCTTCGTTGATCTTGCCGATCAGCTCGGCGTTGGAGATCACCGTCAGATGGACGGTCTCATACATGGCGCGGCCAACGGGAGCGGCGTAGGCAGCCTTAAGAACGGTGCTGAGTTCCTCGGCAGAGGGTGCGCCGCAGAAGCTGCGGACGGACTTGCGGGCGAAGATGGCATCGAGAGTATTCATCAAAGTTTCCTCCTAAAATTTGTATCGATGGAGATAGTATATCATTTTGAAGACCACAGGTCAACAAAGCAAAACGCACCGTCTTGCAAGACGGCGCGTTTTATTGTGTTATTCACCACTATGCATTTGCTCCTTCATGGTGCGGATCTCGCCATAATATTTGCGGATGGGATAGAAGATGGCGATAAGCAGAACCGCAATACAGCACAGAGCAGGCAGACCGAAGCGGAAGAAGTTGATGCCTGCCATAGCGGCGGCGGATTGTCCCTCCCCTACCACGTTCTCCACATAGCCTGTGAGAGCCAGCATGGCGAGGACACTGTAGCTGGCGGTGGCGCTGCCCAGTTTGCCGCAGAAGGTTTTAAGGGAGGTGATCACCGCGCCTAAGGTCTGTCCCTCCTTCAGCTGCACATAGTCGATGGCATCGCCTACATAGGCGTTTTGCAGCGCCTGTGTCATGGATGTGCAGGCGGTAGCGATAAAACTGACAACACACAGGAAGGTAAAACTGGTGCGACCGAAGAACAGCAACACCACGTACAACACCAGTGTCAGCCCCTGAGAGAGCATGAGGGCTTTGTTGTGGTCATAGTGAAACAGCTTTAAGAACAGGGGCTGGAACACTACCATGGAAACCAGTGCGCCCATGGAGATGACGAACATATACGTGCCAATGAGTGCCCACTGGGACATGTCCGTGGCGATATAGTACTTAATGTAGTATACCGAGGAACTGAACATGAGACCGTAGCTTAAAGATGCCACAGCCCAAATGGTGATACAGCTCCACACAGGGCGATGGCGCAACGCCGCCTTGAGAGAGTCCCGCAGAGGGGCGCGCTCCTGCTTTGCCACGAAGCTTTCGCGGGAGACACGGAAGAAGAACACGGCGGCAATACACAGCGGCACGCCGTAGAGGAGCATATTCCAGCAGTAATACGCACCTCCGCCCAACCATTGGGCAATATCCTCCGACCAGGTGGAGGCCACCGTAAAGGAAGCACCTATGCCGATGCCTGCAAACATGAAGGACTTGTTTCGCTGCTCCATGTTGCCCACGGTACTGGTAATCAATGCGTTGGCAGGTACGGAGAAAAGGGTGATCGCCGTGCCGAAGAACATGTAGATCACCAAAAGATAGATGATGCGCCATGTCAGAGGCAGACCGTTGACATTATAAAACAGCAGGAACGACAGCACCGTCAGCACAGGGGCAGAGAGCAGCACATAGGGACGGTATCTGCCCCAGCGGCTTTCCGTTCGCTCCATGATGCCGCCCAGCACAGGGTCGGCAATCAAATCCCACACACAGGCGATGACCATGATGAGGGAGGCTGCCGCGGCGGGAATGAGGGCGGTATCTGTCATATAGTTGCTGAAATAGGTAGCGGCTGTGGCCTGCATCAAGGTGGCGAAGAATTGAAACAGTGACCCTGCCACCACGAATTTTGCAAAGGCGCTCTTGCTCAGTACGCCTGCGGCGGTATTAACGGACATGCCCACCCTCCTCTCTCTTGGGGTTAGGAATTTACAAGGAGTAATGCGCCATCTTTCTCGGCAACGGCCTCAAAGATGGGGTGTTCCTGCAGTTTATCGTTGGGATAGTGCAGCGTGTAAAGAAGCTGTCCCGATTTATCGCGGAACACCATGCCGTGACCGCCGTTTTCGGGGAACAGGGGCGTTTCCTTATGCTGCCACGGCCCGAGGATATTACCGTTGGGGGACACGGCTGTTCCCACAGCGTAGCCCCGCCTTGACCAGCTGGACCACAGCATTGCCAGCGTGCCATCGCCCATCTTATGAACACACGGGCCGTCAGTGAAGTACACATCGCCATCCATGCCGAACTCCGCCTTGGCAAAGGGAATGGGCGTTGCCCACGGGGCATCCTTGGCGCTGAAGAGCACCACGGGGTCGGACACACAGCGGGTCAAATCACCGCTGAGTGCTGCGGCGCACATGTCGCCATCGGGGGTGTCCTCAAAGGAGTGGGAGAAAATGAGCCACGGTGTACCCGCCTCATCCCAGTATAGGCTGCCGTCAATGCACGTCCAGTCCGCAGGGGTCAAGGGAGTATCGCTGACGGGGACAAAGGGGCCTAAGGGAGAATCTGCGGTGAGGACATAGATGCCCTTTTTACGATTTTCTGCGCCGAAAGTGGTGAGGAAATAGAATTTTCCCTCGTGGAAATAGCACTCGGGTGCCCAGTAGTTTCTGTCAGCGAAGAAACCCTCGCCGCGGTGAAACACCTCGAAAGGCCCTTCCCACTCTATCAAATCGCAGCTCATGTAGCAATCAAAGCCATCGGCCTCGCCCCAGCAGGTGCTGCTGCGGGTGCCGTAGAGATAATAGGTGTCGCCATGGAGCAGCACATAGGGGTCACGGATATTGATTTCCTGTGTTTTCAAAAGAAACACCTCTTTTTCTGAGGATTTAGTCCAGCCAGCCCTCGCGTGCCTTCACGCCGAAGCGCTCTTCCAGCAGATGGAGCTGCTCATCGGAAATGGTGTTCACGCGGGGCAGGTGGGCAATCTTGAGGTAGAGCTCGGCGGCCTTCTCGGCGGTCTCAATGAGACCGAAAGTCTCGTCGAGATCTGCGCCAGCGCCGTAGATACCGTGGAGACCCCATACCACCAAGCGGGCGGTGGTCATCTTCTCGGCGGTAGCCTCGCCGATCTCATTGGTGCCGCAGACCATCCAGGGCAGCACATTGAGACCATCGGGGAACACCACGATGCACTCGGTGCACATGCGCCACAATGTGCGGGTGAACTCGCGCTCGTCCAGCTCGTGGACATAGGTCATGGCCAGCAGATTGGTGGGGTGGGTGTGCATGATGACGCGGTTGTTGGGGTTGACCTCCAAGCGCTTGATATGGCTCATAAGGTGAGCGGGCAGCTCGGAGGTGAACTTACCGCCGTCCTTGTAGCCCCACAGCAGTTCTGCGGTAGTGCCGTCCTCGGCGATGCGGATGATGCCCAGATTGGTCTCGGGGTCATCGGTGACATTCTTAAAATACTTGCCTGTACCCGTGACGATGAAAATCTTGCCGATAAGGGCGGTGGCATCAAAGCCCGTGGGGATGGTACGGATGACGTGGTTGAGGTCGAGGTACTCGCCCACCTCGGCGGTATCCAGCAGAACGCTGATGTTGCCGCCGTTGCGCTCATCCCAGCCCATGCGATACATGTTGGCGGTAGTTTTCTTCATCTCCTCCACAAAGGGAGCGGTAAAAATATCCTTCATCTTCTTTATCCTCTCTTGCTCAGCACATCGGCCTCGTATTTTTCAATTTCGCTGTACCATTCGCCGTCGGCGGGCTTGCCGCAGACCTTGCAGTACTCCTCCCACACATCGCCAAAGGGCATGGTCTTCAGCTCTTCCTGCATCACCATCAGCTTGGAGAAGTTGCCCTCATCCTGCAGCTTCTTGAGGGTGGCATTGGGCTGCAGCATGGCAAAGAGCAGTGCCTTCTGGAGGTTACGGAAGCCCGTGACCCATGCGGAGATGCGGTTAATGGAGGCATCGAAATAATCCAGCGCGATAAACACGCGATCAAGACCATCGCAGCGGACGATCTCCTTGCAGATCTCCTTCGTCTCGTCGTCAAACAGCACCACATGGTCGCTGTCCCAGCGGACGCCGCGGGTCACATGGAGTGCCATCTTCTTGTCGTAGGCGAGGATAGAGGAAATCTTGTCGGACACCACCTCGGTGGGGTGATAGTGACCGTTATCCATCAAGCAGATGCAGTCATCACGGGAGGAAGCGTACTTTAGGCACCACTCGGCGCTGCCCACGGTGTAGCTCTCCACGCCGATACCGAACACCTTGCTCTCAGCGCAGGGATAGACCTTCTCCTTGTCGAAGGGCTCGGAGAGGATCTCGTCGAAGGACTGCTTATAGCGCATACGGGGGCCGAGGCGGTCGGCGGGAATGTCCTTGTAGCCGTCACCCGTCCAGATGTTCATGACACAGGGCTGACCCAGCTCGTCGGCGAGATACTGGGAGATGCGGACACAGGCTTTGCCGTGCTCCACCCAGAACTTGCGGACGTCCTCATTGGGGCTGGAGAGAGTCAGGGGATCGCACATGGGATGGGAGAAAAAGGTGGGGTTAAAGTCACAGCCAAGGCCGCGCTCCTTGCAGTAGTCCACCCACTTTTTAAAGTGCTTGGGCTCGATCTTGTCGCGATCCACCCAGCCGCCGTTCTCCTCATCAAAGATGGCGTAGCAGGCGTGGAGATTCATCTTCACCTGACCGGGGACAAGGGCGATGACCTGATCGATGTCCGCCATCAGTTCCTCGGGAGTGCGTGCTTTTCCGGGATAGTTGCCGGTAGTCTGAATGCCGCCGGAGAGGGATTTCTCCTTCTGGTCGAAGCCGCCCACATCGTCACCCTGCCAGCAGTGCAATGCAACAGGGATGGTTTTCAGCTTCGCAATAGCGGCATCGGTATCCACGCCCAAGGCGGCGTATTTGGCTTTTGCTTCCGTGTAGCTCATGTTATTTACCCTCCATCTGAATCTTAAGATTGCCCAGTGCGGTGGCCTCGATAGGCAGGGCAATCACGGTTTTCTTCGTTGCTTCTTGGGTGAGGCGGTTTAAAAATTGATTCTTCGCGCCGCCGCCTACGATGTAGAGCTTTTCGTATGTTTTGCCGGTGTTTCGCTCCAACTGGCAGATGGCCTCGTGATAGCTGAGCGCCAAACTGCGGTAGGCACAGCGGAAATAGTCGCCCACCGTTTGAGGTGCAACCGTCAGCGCCTTGTCAAAGGCCGCCTTCATGCTCTCGGGTGCCATGAACTCCGCAGCGTTGGCATCCACCGTAGCTTCAAAGGTGCTCGCCTCAGCCTCGGTGACGATTTCGCCAAAGGGCTTGTCGGGACACAGTTCATCGCGGAGGCGGTTCACCAGCCACATGCCCATAATGTTCTTTTGATAGCGGTTGTAGCCCACGCCGCCTTCGTTGGAGTAGTTGGCGGCCTCACTGCCCGCATCGGTAATGGGCTTGGGGGTTTTCACGCCCAACAGCGACCATGTACCCGAGGAGATATAGAGTTCCTTGCCCTCCATGGGGATGCCCTCCACCGCAGAGCCTGTGTCGTGGGTGGCGCAGAGGACACAGGGGATGCCCTCATATGCGCCGATGACCGTGGCAGGCTGCGAGAGTTTGGGGAACAACTTTTCAGGCAAGCCGAGAGCGGCAATGATGTCGGTGTCAAATTCGCCCGTTTCGGCATTCACCATACCTGTGGTGGTGGCGTTGGTGTACTCCTTCGCCTTATTGCGGCAGAGCTTATAGAAAAGATACTCGGGCACCATCAAAAAGTCCGTTACGCCCTCCAAGCGACCCTTTGCCCTATCATCGAAAAGCTGATACAGGGAGTTGAAAGGCTGGAACTGGCAACCTGTATGGCGATAGAGGTCGGAGAAGGACATCAATTCATGGACTTTGGAGATAGCCGCCTCGGTGCGGCTGTCACGGTAGGCATAGCAGGGCCATACTTCCTTGTCGCCCTGCATCAGCACATAGTCCACGCCCCATGTGTCGATGGAGAGGCTGGCGATTGCGCCAAACTCCGCTTTTGCGGCGGCGATGCCCGCCTTCACATCAGCAAGGAGGGATTCCATATCCCAAATGAGATGCTCGTCCACCGACTTGACCCCGTTGGGGAAGCGGTAGACCTCTTTCGTCTGAATAGCGCCATCCTTCTGCCAGCCCACAATGTGGCGGCCCGAGGATGCGCCGATATCAATGGCGAGATAGTAGTTCATAGTGTTCTCTCCATATTAGATGGTAAAAGGATGTTTGCCTGCCGTCAGCGGGTATTTCTCCTCGCCTACGCGCAGCCAAGCGGTCACGCCGTGGGGCACCTGCACCTCAATCTCTGTGCCGTTCTCCGTCCGCGTCCAGCGGCACTGGGCGAGGCCGTAGGGGGTCAAGTGGCTGCACTGTGCGCCCTCGAGACCGCAGTGGATGTCGGGGGCATATTCAATGCTGCGCCAACCCGCCTCTACAGGGTGCAGACCGCCGATGTGACGGTAGATCCAGCTGCCCACACTGCCTAAGGCATAGTGGTTGTAGGAACTGGCGGTCACTGTGCCATCGGGGCGGATGGCGTTCCAGTTCTCCCAAATGGTGGTTGCGCCGCAGACCACCTGATAGAGCCAGCTGGGACTCTCCGTGCGCATCAGCAGCTGCCATGCCAAATCCTTGTAGCCGTTTTTCATCAGCACATTCAGCAGATGGGGCGTGGAGACGAAGCCTGTATCCAGCGCGCCGCCGTTGGCCTCAATCAGCTCTGCCAAGCGTGCGGCGACTTTTTGAGAAAGCTCCCCTTCCACAGCGCCGCTGTGAAGCACCATGACGTAGAGTCCCTGTGTGCCGCCTTCCACCGTGCCGTCTTCGCGGACGAAGCGGCGGCAGATGGCCTTTCGAATATTATAAAGCAGCGTGCGATATTGTTCAACTTTATCTTCTTCGTCGAGGGCTTCCAGCACTTCAATGAGTGCGGCGGTGGTGACGGCGTACTGGCAGGCGGCGATGACGGGCGCGGTGGCTTTCGTACCGCCCTCAATGTCGTCTTGGAAGCTGGGGATGAGCCAATCGCCGAAGTGATAGCCATCCTGCCACAGGTAATCGTGGGATGCGGCTTCAATATAGTCCATCCACTTCTCCATCATGGGGAGATTGTCCCGCAGCACCTGCTTGTCGCCATACATCTTATATAGCTGCAGCGGCACAAGCACGCAGGCATCGCTCCATGCCGAGGAGGTATTGCCGTCGTTGGTGCTGGCCTGCATGGCAGTTTGGGCGGGATAGGTGGGAATGATGATGGGGATGCCGCCATCCTCCGTCTGAGAGACACGCATCTGTCCCAACCAAGCGCCGAGGAAGCCACTCAAATCATAGTTAAAGCTACCTGTGGGGACGAATACCTGAATGTCGCCCGTCCAGCCCATCTTCTCACGCTGGGGGCAATCGGTGGGCACGGAGACCATGTTGCTGCGGGTGCTGCGGCAGATGTTGCTCTGCAGCTTGGTGAGCAGCTCATTGCTGCAGGAGAAGTCACCCAGTTTTTCAAGAGGCGTACCTATCACCAAGGCGCGGATGGACAGCACCTGCTCCTTCGCTGCGCCGCTGATGCGGACATAGCGGAAACCGTGATACGTAAATTCGGGGCAGAACGCCGTATCCCCCTCACCGCAAATGACCATATCCTGCTGGTCTTTGTTGCGGCCTAAAATATTGCGGAAGAAGTTGCCCTCGGTATCCAGTGTTTCGCTGTGGTCGAGAGTGATGACCGTGCCCGCAGGGCAAGAAAGGTGCAATTCCGCCACGCCTGCCAAACACTGACCGAAATCTGCCACCAACTCGCCGTTGGGGGTGGTCATCACCGCCACAGGTTCGAGTGTTGTCCATGCACTGATGGGGGCGATGGGTTGCACGGTGAGGGTGCTGTCCGCTGCACCTGTTTCAAGGCAGGGAGTCCAAGGGGCAGCGGATGCGGTCATGTCCCACTTCTCGCCCATAAAGAGGTCTGCATAGCAGATGTGGGAGGGGCGGGATTCAAATTCGCTGTCGGTGACGATGTAGGCGGTCTCGTCCTCGTAGTCCAACTCCATGCGACCTAAGAAGCCGAGACGGTCACCATACTGACAGCTGTGACCTGTAAGACCGATGCGCCCGATCCACCAACCATCTGCCAGCAGCACGCGGAGAGTGTTCTCGCCCTCCTGCAGGAAGGGGGTCAGATCGTAGATTTGATAGTAGAGCATGGACTCGTAGGGCGTGGTCTCAGGTGCGAGACGGCGCTCATCTACCCGTTTGCCGTTGAGCCACAGAGCGTATACACCGTGGGCGCAGGCGTAGAGGGTGGCGGTGTGGGGCAGTTGCTCCAGCGTAAAGGTGCGGCGTAGCTCCTGCACGGGGCGCAGGCGGTCATGACCGCCAAAATGGTCGGGCATGGGGACAAACTGCTCGAAGAACAAAATGTCACGCTCGGGGATGGCGCTCTCCTGCTGAGGCTCGATCCACTGTGCGCCCCACGCCTCCCCCATCATGCCGCTGCGGAGGGACATGGTAGTCTCTGCCACCGTGCCATTACCGCTGACTTCGGCGATGACGGTATAGCAGGTCTTGCGCTCCAAGGGGAGGTTTGCGGAATAATAGGGCTGCCAAGGCAGCGCACCGCTGTCCCAGCAGAGAGTGTCGCCCTGCAGCAGACAAAGGCGCATGGTTTCCGCCGCACCTTCCACCCACAGGCTGAAGTGCAGGTCGCTGGTATCGGTCAGCGCCGTGTGGGTCTGCCCGTTGATTTTAAACTGTGTAATAGAAAGATGGATGCTCATAGTGCTGTGCCTCCGCTGTTATTTTTATGGGTTTTTCTATATTCCAAGGGGGAAACGCCGTAAACCTTGCGGAAGGTGCGGGAGAAGTGGTCTACCGAATCGTAGCCTACCTTCTCGGCGATCTCGCTGATCTTCATGGAGGTGTTCATTAGGTACTCCATGGCGTGGTTCATCTTCAGTGAACGTAGAATATCGGTGAAGCTCTGGTTGAGGGTCTTGTGGATCAGCTTGCTAAGATACGCCTCGCTGAAATGGAAGGTTTTTGCCAAGGAGGA
>CAYTOO010000068.1:0-9017 GCA_964439545.1 uncultured Oscillospiraceae bacterium
AGGAAAGGAGAAATAATTAAAACCACCCCTTTCGAGATGGTTTTAATTATACGTGATAACATGAAATTTAATGAGCATTGGAAATTACCTAAAAATATAAAGAATTATTTTTCTCCAAGGCAGGAAAAAATCTTAAAAGAAAAATACGGTGTTTTTTACACACTTCATACTATACTTTCTGTTATCATTCTTCTTATTCCTTTTGTTGTTTTTTTGATTATTGCACCAAGCAATGCATTTGAACCTACAACGCAAATCGCCAATTTATGCGGGGCATTCGGTTGTATTTTAGGATTGTTAGGTTCATTTTCTATTGGTACAGGCTTAGTAAATATTTTTATGTCATTAGTTAAACAATATTTGGGACATTGGGTAACCCTAATCGCAATCATTGGTGGGGTCATATTAGATGGTTTGGGGTTATTCATATTTACTTTTGTAAAATAACTCCCCTCTTTTGTGCATAGCACTTCGCTCCGCCATCAAGGGCTAAGAAAAGATTTGATAAAAGCGCCGCCCGTCTCGGGCGGCGCTTTTTGTTGCAAACGCTCCATATTCGCGCTATAATACCCCCAAAGGATGTGATACCATGAAAACTAAATTGAGCGGGCGTTTTTGGCTGGCGCTGACTATTTTCAGCCTGATGGGACAGGTGGCATGGGTCGTTGAAAATATGTATTTCAACGTCTTTATCTACAAAATGTTCCACGCAACCGCCGCCGATATCTCCAACATGGTCATGGCCTCCGCCATTACCGCTACGCTGACCACCATCTTGATGGGCACGCTGTCGGATAAGATCGGCAAGCGCAAGCTCTTCATCTGCGCGGGCTACATTCTGTGGGGTCTTTCCATCTTCAGCTTCATCTTCCTCCGCGAAGATATTCTGTCCAAGACTGCCTCCATGACCATGTCTGCCGCCACACTGGGCGTGAGCCTCACCATCATCCTCGATTGCATCATGACCTTCTTTGGCTCTACTGCCAACGATGCGGCCTTCAACGCATGGCTCACCGACTCTACCGACCCCACCAACCGCGGCGCGGCGGAGGGTATCAACGCCATGATGCCGCTGGTGAGTATTCTGGTGGTGTTCGGCGGCTTCATGTTCTTCGATTTGGAGAAGGCCTCCAGTTGGAGCGCCATCTTCGCCATTATCGGCACGGTGGTGACGGCGGTGGGCATTTTGGGCTTCTTCATTATCAAAGAGCCCCCTGTGGAGAAGATGTCCGACCCCTATTGGGAGAGCATTCTCTACGGTTTCCGTCCCAAGACGGTAAAGGGCAACCCCACCCTGTACCTCGCCCTTTTGGCCTTCATTATCTTCAACATTTCCATTCAGATCTTCATGCCCTACCTCATCATCTACTATGAGGTGTCCCTCCAGATGACCAACTACGTGCTGATCATGGCACCTGCCATCATCCTCGCCTCGGTGGTGACAGCGCTGTGGGGTCGCGTGTATGATAAGAAGGGCTTTACTTACTCCGGTCTCATTGCCGTGGTGGGGCTTGTGGTGGGCTATGTGATTTTGTTCTTCACCAAGACCACCGTCCCCGTGTTTATCGGCTCCCTCTTCATGATGAGCGGCTATTTGGCGGGCATGGCAGTATTCGGCGCCATGATCCGCGACAATACCCCCGTGGGTAAGGCGGGTCGCTTGCAGGGCGTACGCATCTTCTCCCAAGTGCTGATCCCCGGCGTGGTGGGTCCCGCCATCGGCAAGAAGGTGCTGGAAAACGCGGAGGTCATCGTCAACAACGATGGCACGACCTCCTTCGTTCCCAACGAAAACATCTTCCTCGCCGCACTGATCGCCATTATTTTGGTACTTCCCTTCTTCATTAAGAAGAAAAAGGCGTAAAAAAGACGGTAACCGCCTCTCCAAGGAGAGGCGGTTTTATCATTTCTTGGGATAAGGCTTCTCGATATTTGTTCTGCCGAGGAGATAATCTACGCTGACACCGTAGAAGTCTGCCAGTTTGTCGGCATAGTCCAACGGCAGAGGGCGCTCGCCCCGCTCGTATTTGGAGTACAGGGATTGGTCGCACATCAAATAATCCGCTACTTGTTTCTGTTTTAAGTCGCGATCCTCTCGCAAATCACGAATTCGCAGTTCCATTTTCATCGCCCACATAAGGATACAATAGGACTATGAAAAAGCCTCGCAGAGTTTCGCCGCAACAGCGGCGAAAGCATTCCAATCGTTTTCGCCCGCGACATGTGCGTGGGCGAAAACACTTCTCGGCCTGCAAACGTGCGAGATGTCCGCTTACAGCGGACATCGAGTGCGCTGCAGCAGGCCGCAGACTTCTCGGGAAAGTGCATAGCACTTTTTCGAGAATTTTAGTCGCTGTCCAGCTTGAGGACGGCCATGAAGGCTTCCGTAGGCACTTGCACCGTGCCGAGGTTGCGCATCTTTTTCTTACCTTCCTTCTGCTTCTCCAGCAGCTTCTTCTTACGGGTAATATCGCCGCCGTAGCACTTGGCCAGCACGTCCTTACGCACAGCCTTGACCGTCTCGCGGGCGATGATGCGACCACCGATGGCGGCCTGAATGGGCACTTCGAAGAGCTGGCGGGGGATATTCTCCTTCAGCTTCTCGCACAGACGGCGGGCGCGGGGATATGCCTTGTCGCGGTGAGCAATGAAGCTGAGGGCATCCACGCCATCGCCGTTGAGCAGAAGATCAACCTTCACCAGATCGCTGGTGCGGTAGCCGGAGAGCTCATAGTCGAGGGAGGCGTAGCCCTTGGTGTTGGCCTTGAGGGTATCAAAAAAATCGTAGATGATCTCGTTGAGGGGCATCTGATAGTGCAGCTCCACCAAGTGAGTGTCGAGGTACTGCATATCCTTGAACTCGCCGCGGCGCTCCTGACACATGGGCATGATGTTGCCCACGAAGTCTTGAGGTGCGATGATGGACACCTTGACATAGGGCTCTTCGGCATGCTCGATAGAGCCGGGATCGGGGTAGTTGTGGGGGTTATCCACCTTTACCAGCGTGCCATCGGACTTATACACGTGATAGATAACGGAGGGCAGCGTGGTGACGAGGTCGAGGTTAAACTCGCGCTCCAAGCGCTCTTGGATGATCTCCATGTGGAGCATACCCAAGAAGCCGCAGCGGAAACCGAAGCCCAAAGCCACGGAGGATTCCGGCTCGAAGGTGAGGGAGGCATCGTTCAACTGCAGCTTTTCCAATGCATCGCGCAGGTCGGGATACTTGCTGCCGTCCTCGGTGTAGATACCGCAGTAGACCATGGACTGGGCAGGACGATAGCCGGGCAGAGGCTCGGCGGCAGGATTGGCGGCATCGGTGATGGTATCGCCCACCTGCGTGTCCTTCACGTTCTTAATAGAAGCGGTGAAATAACCTACCTCGCCGGCCTGCAGACAGTCGGCAGGCTCGTTGCCCAAAGGCTTGAGGTAACCGCACTCCAAGATGGTGTACTCTGCGCCGCTTGCCATCAAACGGATGGTCTGACCCTTGCGGATAGAGCCTTCCATAATGCGGAACAGAACCACCACGCCCACATAGGGGTCATACTGGCTGTCGAACACCAGCGCGCGCAGAGGTGCCTTGGGATCGCCGCTGGGGGCGGGCAGATCGTTGACGATGCCCTCCAGCACGGACTCAATGTTGATGCCCAGCTTGGCAGAGATCTCGGGGGCATCAAGGGCGGGCAGGCCGATGATGTCCTCCACCTCCTGCTTTGCCTTCATTACATCGGAGGCAGGCAGGTCGATCTTATTAAATACAGGCAGGATCTCCAACTCATGCTCCATGGCGAGGTAGGTGTTGGCGAGAGTCTGCGCCTCTACGCCCTGAGTGGAGTCCACCACCAGCAGCGCGCCTTCGCAGGCGGCGAGGGAACGGCTGACCTCATAGTTAAAGTCCACGTGACCGGGGGTGTCAATGAGGTTCAAGGCATAGGTTTCCCCATCATTGGCGGTATAGAAGATCTGCACGGCGCGGGACTTGATGGTGATGCCGCGCTCTTTTTCCAGATCCATGTTGTCCAGCAACTGGTTAGACATCTCGCGCTCGGTCACGGCGTTGCACTGCTCCAACAGGCGGTCAGCCAGCGTGGATTTGCCGTGGTCAATGTGGGCAATGATGGAGAAATTACGAATCTTACTCTGATCAAACATACTTTTGTCAATCCTCCATGTGGTGGTTTGCGCGCTCGTCAGCGCTGTGGAGTACCTGTGCGGCGCTCTGTCCCAAGCCGGGACAGCCCGTCAAGTCATCAGAATTGAGGGTTGGCAGATTCTCGCAGCCGTTCAGCGCTCGGAGATAGGCGGCGCGGCGCAACGTCATGTCCGCATCTACAATGCCGCCATTAAAATCAGCAGGGGTAACGGCGAAGAAATCCTCGTTGCCACCGCAGCGGCGATAGAGGCTGCGCAGCAGGGTATAGAGGGCGCTGCCCAAATAATCCCCTGCTGCCGTAATGGCTGTGCGGTCACCGCACTTACCCAGCAGGTCAAAGAGTAACCCCGTGGTGTTCATCACCAGTTTCTTCTGCAGCGTTGCCAAAATGCTGCCCTTCAGCGTACCCTTTTCATCTGCCGCATCATACAGCTCTGTCGTCTCGATCATGGCACCATCGCGGCTGGCGGTACGCCCCAGCAGGAAGTCTGCCGACACATGGTAGTAGTCACACACCTTCGTCACGAAGCTCAAACCCGGCTCGCGGATTCCGTTTTCATAGTGGCTCAGCAGCGCTTGGGAGATCCCTAACTCCGCAGCAGCCTTACGCTGAGAAATGCCCTGCTCCTGCCGCAGCAGGCATAAGGCGCGGGAAAAATCACTGGCCATTTATCTCACCCGATTTCCTCTCTTTTTGAATACAGTGTGTAGAGTATACACCCGATTATACGAATTGTAAAGATGTCCTGCATCAATTTTGGGCGAAAAAGATACGCGGCTTTTGCCGCGTATCTTTGTGCAATTTAAGTAAAATTACTGGGCCTTTTTCTTCTTGTCCAGAACGCTCAGAACCAGGGAGCAGACAATACCCACAACGGCCAGACCCACCAGCAGCAGGAAGGTGGTGTTATAAGACTGGGTCTTATCAAACAGAGCGCCGGAGATGGTGGAGCCGAAAGAAGCGAAGATCAGGTTGGTGTTCACCAGAGGCAGGTTCATGGGATAGTACTTGGGGCCAAAGTAAGCGCGGACAAAGGCGGAGTTGGTGGGGGTGATGCCGGAGTAGGCAAGGCCGCCAACGATGAAGCCGACGATCACGATGACCACGCTGTGGCTCTTCAGAGCCAGCAGCAGGATGGCAGCAGTGATGATGAACAGGATGTTCACGCCCTGCATGGAAACGCTGCGGCCGAACTTATCGTACATACCGCCGAAGATGACACGACCCACGGCGTTGAAGATGGAGATGAGGCCCACGATGGTAGCAACAGCACCGCCTGCCACGGAAGCGGAAACCTCCAGCACCATGCCGCTGGCCTGAGAGATCAGAGCCAGACCTGCTGCGGACAGAGCGATGGCCCACACATAGAACAGCCAGAAGGAGGGGTTCTTCAGAGTCTGACCGGGGGTGCTCTCCACCAGAACGGTGTTCTTGGCAGCGGTAGCCTTGGCGGGAGGAGCAACGTAATCAGCACCGGGAGCCACCATGAAGAAGGAGCAGATCATGAGGATGACGAAGATGATGATACCCATCACCACGAAGCTGGTGCGCCAACCGCCGATCTCAGCGGGAGTCCAAGCCTGATAGAGCTTACCAATGATGAAGCTGCCGCCGCCGAAGCCGCACAGCAGCACGCCGCCGATGAGACCGGGACGGTCGGGGAACCACTTCACGATGGTAGCCATGACGGCATTGTAGCCCATACCGGAGGCAAGGCCGCACATGATGCCGAAGCTGATGTACAGCATGGGCAGGCTCTGGGTACGGGAAGCCAGGAAGAAGCCCACCAGGAACAGCACAGCGCTAGCCCAGACAAAGGTGCGGGCGGGGATCTTCTTCAGGGTGAAACCGCAGATCATGCAGCCGATGCAGAAGCAGATCATGACCAGGGTAAAGGTGAGGCTCAGCTGAGCCTTGGTCCACTGAGCAAACTCAGCGGCGATGGGGCCGGACAGCACGCTCCATGCGTACACGAGACCGGCAAACAGTAGGATCACCACGCCGGCGATGGCGTAGACCCAACGATTGAGATTCTTCATGAGATTTCTCCTCCAAATATGTATGTGGTTAAAAAGTTTGTCAACATTTCAATTTTAGCAAAGGATTTTATAAATTGCAATAGCAACATAGGAAAAATGCAGAAACATCCGCACTTTTCGAACTTTTCAATCAATTCTGAACAACTTTTTTCCGTTTTGGCAGGTGATCTCCTCAACCTCCGCAACGCTGATGCCGCGAACTTCCGCCAATTTGCCGAGAATATAGGGGACGTTTCGCGAATCGTTCCGCTTGCCCCGCATGGGCACAGGGGAGAGATAGGGGCTGTCCGTCTCCACCACAATGCGCTCAATAGGAATCGCCTCCGCCACCTCCACCGTCTTGCGGGCGTTTTTATAGGTCAAGGGGCCATCGAAGCCCAAGTACCAACCCATTTTAATCAGCTCCTGCGCCATCTCCACGCTGCCGGAATAGCAGTGGAACACACCACGGAGATCGGGATACTCCTTGACAATGGCCAGCGTGTCGCCGTGGGCCTCACGGTCATGGATAATGACAGGCAGATCCAGTTCCAGCGCCAAGCGCAGCTGCGCACGGAACACCTCCTGCTGAAACTCCTTGGGGGGATTTTCTGCCCAGTAGTAGTCAAGGCCGATCTCGCCGACAGCCACCACCTTTTCATTCTTGGCAAGGGCGCGGAGGGCATCAATATGTTCGGGCACAAAATCGCCGCAGTTCTCGGGATGGATACCCACAGCGGCATACACATTTTCGTGGCGTTTTGCCATCTCTACAGCAAAAGCAGAGGTTTCCACCGTAATGCCGGGGTTGACGATTAAACCACCAAAGGCGGTGATGACCTCATCGCGATCGAGGTCAAAGGCCTCGTCATCGTAATGAGCGTGGGTATCAAAAAGCATCGCACAGTTCCACCTTTCCGAGGGTCACATCAGAGATATACTTATCCTTGATCTCCATTAGGGGCTTCATGTGGGGCTGCTGCATGTGGACGCGCTGATGCGCCTCGCTCTCCCACTGTTCAAGGAGCAAAATCACATTCTCATCCTGTGCAGAGAGATAGTAATCGTACATAATGCAGCCATCTTCATTGCGGATGGCGGTCAGAATTCCCTGTTCCACGATCTCGCGGAGGAAGTTTTCACGGCAGCCCTCTTTGGCGATGTATTTCACATAAATAGTCAGCATATTTTTCACGCTCCTTTTCTTTTAGTCTACTCCATTGGGATACAAATGGCAAGAAAAATCCCGCCTTTGCAGGCGGGATTTGTAGGTCGTGTTAGCACAGCTTTGCGCCGGCGGGGACGGAATCATCGATCAGCATCAGGTTGACCTTCTCCTCGCCCTTCTCCTTGTGAACGGCGGAGATCAGCATACCGCAGGAGGGGATGCCCATCATCTTGCGGGGAGGCAGGTTCAAAATGGCGATGGCAGTCTTGCCGATGAGTTCCTCGGGGGCATAGAACTCACGGATGCCGGAGAGGATGGTGCGGTCAACGCCGCTGCCGTCATCGAGAGTGAACTTGAGGAGCTTGTCGCTCTTCTTCACGGTCTCGCAGTTTTTGATCTTCACGGCGCGGAAATCGGACTTGAGGAAGGTGTCAAAGTCCACGTTCTCCTCCACGTAGGGCTCCAGCTCGATAGCGGGCAGAGCAGCCTTGCGCTGCTCCTCCTGCAGAGCCTCCAACTCAGCCAGTGCCTTCTCAGCATCGATGCGGGGGAACAGGTTCTCGCCCTTGGAGACGGTGACATCGGCGCACAGAGTGCCCCAGACGTTGGCCTTGTCCCAGCTGCGGCAGCACTCGCAGCCTGCGCCGATCTTCTCGAAGATCTTATCGCAGCTCTCGGGCATGAAGGGAGTCAGCAGCGTAGTGCAGATGCGGACAGACTCAAGGAGGTTATAAAGAACGGTAGCCAAACGGACACGCTTGGTCTCATCCTTGCCCAGTGCCCAGGGAGCGGTCTCGTCAATATACTTGTTGGCGCGCTCGATGACCTTGAAGATCTCCTCCAGAGCGTTCTGGAACTGGAACTTCTCCATCTCGGCCTCATAGCGGTCACGCAGCTCGCAGGACATGGTCTTGAGCTCGCAATCGATGCCGTCATCCTCGCGCTCGGTGGGCAGAGTGCCTCCAAAGTACTTCTCGATCATACCGGTGGTGCGGCTCACCAGGTTGCCCAGCTTGTTGGCCAGGTCGATGTTGATGGTGTTGATGAGCAGCTCGTTGGTAAAGTTACCATCGGTACCGAAGGGGAAGGTACGCAGCAGGAAGAAGCGCAGAGCATCCACGCCGAAACGCTCAGCCAGCACGTAGGGATCAACCACGTTGCCCTTGGACTTGCTCATCTTGCCGCCATCGATCACCAGCCAGCCGTGACCGTACACATGCTTGGGCAGAGGCTCTTCCACGCTCATAAGCATGGCGGGCCAAATGATGGAATGGAAGCGGACGATCTCCTTGCCCACGAAGTGGACAGTAGCGGGCCAATAGCGCTCGTAGTCACTATACTTGTCGTTGCAGTAGCCCATAGCGGTGGCGTAGTTGAAGAGGGCATCCACCCACACATACACCACATGACCGGGATCGAAGTCAACGGGGATACCCCACTTGAAGCTGGTACGGGAAACGCACAGATCCTCCAGACCGGGCTTGATGAAGTTGTTGACCATCTCGTTGACGCGGCTCCGGGGCTCCAGGAAATCGGTGTTCTCCAGCAGGTCCTGGATCCGGTCGGCGTACTTGCTCAGACGGAAGAAGTATGCCTCCTCCTCGGCGTCCTTGACCTCACGGCCGCAGTCGGGGCACTTGCCGTCCACCAGCTGGCTCTCGGTCCAGAAGCTCT
>CAYTOO010000069.1:0-8887 GCA_964439545.1 uncultured Oscillospiraceae bacterium
TCCTGCGCGCTCAGAAGCACATGATCGTTGCGCCTTCCACGGCTGTTAACGCCGGTGGCGTTGGCGTCTCCGGTCTGGAGATGGCTCAGAACTCCGAGCGTCTGGTCTGGACTGCTGAGGAAGTCGATGCTCAGCTGAAGAAGATGATGAAGACCATCCACGACATGTCCGCTGAGGCTGCCGAGGAGTATGGTCTGGGTTACGACCTGGTGGCAGGCGCCAACATCGCCGGCTTCAAGAAGGTCGCTCAGGCTATGATGGAGCAGGGCTGCTTCTAATTAAAGAAGTGACCGCTTCCAAGTAAAGCGAACAAAGACCCCGATGCTCTGCATCGGGGTCTTTTCAGAATATCAAAGAGATGATTTTCCCATTTTTGATGTTCTGAAAAGACAATATTAAAAAATTCCCATAGATTTTCCACAAGGAGGAACTACTTATGCGCACCATTTCCCGTGTTGCCATCGCCGGTGCAGGTACGATGGGCTATTCTTTGGCACAGGCTTTTGCCCGCTACGGCTACGATGTGACCCTCTATGATCTTTTCCCCGCCGCTCTCGAGAAGGCCAAGGGTTTGATCGCCCTCAATCAGAGTACTGAGGTGGAGAGCGGTAAGCTCACCGCTGAGGAGAGCGCCGCCTTGCAGCAGCGCATCAGCTTCACCGCCGAGATCGCCGATTTGAAGGACTGCGATTTCCTGCTGGAGGCCATTTTGGAGAAACTGGAGATAAAGCACAACTTCTACCGTCAGGTCTGTGAGATTATCGCACCCGATGCCATCCTCTGCTCCAATACCTCGGGTCTCAGCATCACCGCCATCGCCGAGGCGGTCACCAACCCCGAGCGCTTTGCAGGCATGCACTGGATCAATCCTCCCCACATTATCCCCCTCGTGGAGATCATCAAGGGTGAAAAGACCGCCGACGAGACGGCGGAGGCTGTCCGCGAGCTGTCCCTCAAGCTGAAGAAAAAGCCCGTGGTGGTGAAGGATGCTCCCAGCTTCGTCCTCAACCGCATTCAGCAGGCCATCCTCCGCGAGGCACTCTATATCGTGGACGAGGGCATCGCCTCTCCCGAGGCGGTGGACGATGTGATGAAGTATGCCCTTGGCTTCCGCTACGCTGCTTTCGGCCCCTTCGAGACCTGCGACTTGGGCGGCCTTGACATTCACTGCAACATCTCTCACTATACTTTCCCCGACCTGTGCGATGCCAAGGCACCCTTCGGCCTGTTGAAGGAGTGCGTGGACAACGGCAAGCTGGGCGTGAAGAGCGGTGCAGGCTTCTATGACTACTCCGACGGCAAGGACGAGGAGATCATCCGCCGCCGCGATACCATGTTCAACAAACTGGCAAAGTGCCTCTTTGAGGAGGAGTAAACTCTTTTTCGCCTCTTTATATCATCAATAAACAACTGCTTGTATAAACCCCAAAAGACGCCCGAGAGGGCGTCTTTTTTGTTGAATTTTTTAGGGAAAATTAGCGCAAAAACCCTGTAAATTCGCCAAAAAGCATATTGACAAGAAACTTTTTGGTGCTATACTTGTACAAGTATGTAAAATTATAGGAGGTTTTTCGTTATGATCGGTAACTTTACGCTGTCCTGCTGCTCTACCGTTGACCTGCCTTACAGCCGTATGGAAGAACGCGGTGTCCCCGTGCTGTTTTATACTTATACGGTGGATGACACGGTCTACGTGGACGATATGGGTCGCGATTCCACGGCACAGGATCGCTTCTACGAGATGCTGGCATCGGGCAAAATGCCCAAGACTTCTCAGCTGAACATTGATAACTATGCCCAGTTCTTTGAGTCCCTCTTGTCTGAGGGCAAGGATGTGCTGCACATTGCGCTGGGCTCCGGTATGTCCAACTCTGTGAACAACGCCTTCCTGGCTGCCGAGATGCTGAAGGAGAAGTACCCCGAGCGCAAGCTGCTGGTGGTGGACTCCCTCTGCTCTTCCAGCGGCTACGGTATGTTTGTGGAGAGCGCCGCCGATATGCGCGATGGCGGTGCCGACATTCAAGAGGTCTACGACTGGCTGATGGCCAACCGCAACCGTGTCCATCATCAGTTCTTCTCCACCAATATGACCCAGTTCCGCCGCTCCGGACGTGTGTCCGGCGCAACGGCTGCCATTGCCACGGTGCTGAATATCTGCCCCATCATGCGCCTCGATGCCCACGGTGCTATTAAAGCCTACGATAAGGTACGCGGCAAGAATAAGGCCATTGAGACCACGGTGGCGACCATGCTGGCCAACGCCGAGAACGGCGCTGCCTACGATGGCCCCTGCTATCTCTGCCACTCCCGCTGCCCCGAATTGGCGCAGCAGATGGTGGAGGATGTAGAAGCCGCTTTCCCCGCACTGCAGGGTAAGATCCGCATCTGCGAGATCGGTACCATCATTGCCAGCCACTCCGGCCCCGGCACGGTGGCAGTATTCTTCTACGGCGCTGAACGCCCCGAGATGGAATAAATTACGCAAAAAAGGACGCCCGTCGGGCGTCCTTTTGTCATATAGCAGTTTATTTCGCTTTTTTTCTCGCAGGCAGGACTTCGCTAAGGATGGTAGAGCCCAGCACCATCATTGCACCGATGGCGCACAGGGCATCCATAGGCTCGTGGAGCAGCAGCGCCGAGAGGAGAATGGCCACCACGGGGTCAATGTAGCTGAGGAGGGCAGAGGTCTGGGCAGGCAGATAGGGGAGAGACCCGAAGTAGAGCCAATAGGCGATGCCCGTGTGGACAACGCAGAGGATGGCCAGCATCAAGATGCCCGTGCCATCGATGGAGATGGCGGAGAAATCCACCGTCAGCAGGTTATAGGGCAGCAGCACGATAGCGGCGATGCCCAGTTCCACAATGGTGATATCATAGGAGCGGATATTACGGGTAAACTTGGTCAGCAGCACGATGCAGGCATACATCACCGCCGCACCGGAGGCCAGCAGCACACCGCGGGCATCCCAATTGCCGCCGCCACCGCTTTGGATAACGCCTGAGGTGAACACCATACCCACCAGTGCGATCAAAACAAAGATGCAGCGGCGCAGCGTCAGCTTCTCCTTCAGCAGGAAAGGGGAGACCAGCATCACCACCACAGGGGCTAAGTAGTAAAACACCGTTGCCACCGCCACGGTGGTGTAGCGATACGCCTCGAACAGCAGCATCCAGTTAAAGCCCATCACAAGACCAACGGGGATCAATATCTTTAAATTGGCACGAATGGCCTTCAAGTCCAGCTTTTCTTTCTGCAGATACAGTACCAGCAGCAAAAACAGTGCGCCCACCGCGCCGCGGCAGTTGGCGATCAAACTGGTGGGCAGGTCGATGGAGCGGACGAAGAGACCGATGGTACCATAGATGACCATGGACAGGACAAGACGGAATTTTGCAGAGTTTGCGCTCATAGAGGTTTACCTCTTTTCTTTTGCAGTTTATTTTGCCAGTATAACAGGAAATATACGGTATGGCAAGAGAATTTCCCCTCCCACTTTTCAAAGTAGGCAAACTATGGTATACTATTACCAATATCGCTTTTGAACAAGGAGAAACCCTATGAAAAAATCCGTTTTGCGTAAGTACGCCCAGCTGCTGGCACAGGTGGGCATCAATGTCCAGCCCGGTCAGGAAGTGTTCATTATGGCTGACCTGGACCAGCCGGAATTCGTTGCTATGGTGGTGGAGGAGTGCTACCGCCGCAAGGCCAAGAAAGTGGTGGTGGATTGGGACTATCAGCCCCTGCAGAAGCTCCACTATCGTCACCGCAGCCTGACCACCTTGGGCAAGGTGGAGAATTACGAGCTGGCTCGCTGGCAGCACTATGTGGATGTCTTGCCCTGCCGCCTGTATATCATCTCCGAAGATCCCGATGGTCTCCGCGGCATCAATCAAGAGAAGATGGCAAAGGCACAGCAGAAGCGCTTCCCCATCATTAAGCCCATGCGTGATGCTATGGAGAACAAGTATCAGTGGTGCATCGCCGCCGTTCCCGGTAAGGCTTGGGCAAAGAAGCTGTTCCCCGAACTGCGTGTCTCTCAAGCTATGGAAATGCTGTGGCAGCACATTCTCTCTGCCGCCCGCGTGACGGACGACCCCATCGCCGCATGGGAGGAGCATAACCGCGAAGTCCATGAAAAGTGCGACTACCTCAACTCCCTCGGCATCAAGCAGCTCCACTACACCTC
Organism: uncultured Oscillospiraceae bacterium; assembly: GCA_964439545.1. Lineage (GTDB taxonomy): Bacteria > Bacillota > Clostridia > Oscillospirales > Oscillospiraceae > Vescimonas. Next base: position 4,188 of record CAYTOO010000069.1, read on the forward strand.
CTCCACGGGTACGGATTTCACCGTGGGCATGATGGAGCGCAGCCGCTTCAGCGGTGCCAGTGAGAAGAGCCTTAAGGGCATCACCTTTAATCCCAACATCCCCTCTGAGGAGTGCTTTGTTTCCCCCAAGAAGGGCGAGGCTGAGGGCATCGTCTACGCCACCATGCCTCTGAGCTATCAGGGTCAGCTGATCGACAAGTTCTGGATCCGCTTCCATGAGGGCAAGGCCGTGGAGTGGGATGCCGAGGTCAACAAGGACTTGCTGACCAAGCTTATCACCATGGATGAGGGCAGCTGCTACTTGGGCGAGTGCGCTCTCGTGCCCTACGACAGCCCCATCCGCAACGCAGAGCTGCTGTTCTACAACACCCTCTTTGATGAGAATGCCGCCTGCCACTTGGCGCTGGGCAACGGCTACGCCGACACCATTCAGGGCTTCGAGGAGCTGACACTGGACGAGTGCCACGCCATGGGTCTCAACGAGTCCATGGTACATGAGGACTTTATGATCGGCTCTGCCGACATGAACATCGATGCCGTGTGCCGCGACGGTAAGACCGTCCCTATCTTCCGCAACGGCAACTGGGCGTTTTAAGAAGAAAAAAACCTCTGCACCTACGGGTGCAGAGGTTTTGCTATTGCAATGATTACTTTCTCACGCTTTCACGGATGAAGTCGGCGAAGCGCTTGGCAGCGGCGGTCTGAGGTACGCCCAGCAGCGTACACATATCCACGCTGCGGGAGGGGATCTCGAAATTGGTGGCGATCTTGCGGATGCGGCCTGCCTCCAGATCCTTCTGCACGAACTCCTCTGTCACGCCTGCCACGCCGAAACCGATGGCGGCGAGATCAACCAGCAGGCTGCGTGCGCCCAGTTCGATCTCAGGCTTGAGGTGGAGACCATTCTGCAGGAAGTACTTCTCAAGGAACAGACGGGAGCTTGCCTTATGCTCCAGGAGAATGAGGGGATAGGCGGCGATCTCTGCCAAAGAGTGGGGCTTATCGAAGGGGCAGGGATAGTCGGGAGAGGCCACAAAAATGGCATGGGTGGAGAAGCAGGGGGTGGTCTCAAAGCTGCCCTCGGCGGGGGTGGAGGCGAAAGCGATGTCCACCTTGCCCGACTGCAAAAGACCCAGCACCTTATGGCTACGGCCGGAGATAATGCGGATATGGATGGCGGGGTAGAGGCGATGGAACTGCTCCAAATAGGGCAGCAAGAACTGGCTGGTGACCGTATCCGATGCGCCGATGGTGAGATTGCCCATCTGCAGCTCGCGGGTTTGGCTCAGCTTATTCTCGCCCGTCTCCAAAAGGCCAATAGCGCTGCGGACATACTCATACAGCAGCTTGCCGTCAGCGGTAAGAGTTACGCCGCGGCTGTTACGGGCAAAAAGGCGGGTCTGCAAGTCGCTCTCCAGCTGCTTGATGGACTGGCTCACAGCAGACTGACTGATATAGAGTGCCTGCGCCGCGGCAGTAATATTGCCCGCCTCAGCAACCTCCTTAAATACCTTATAAAGCTCCAATTTCACTGCCATACGTCAACATCCTCTCATAAGAGTGAATTATAGAAAATAGAAAAATATCAAAAATAATTATACCAAATACTTTCCTAAAAGCAAGAGCCAATTTGACCTTTTTGTCCCATTGTGATAAGATACAAAAGATATAGGAAGATAAAATAGTACGGAGGTTTCTTTTATGGAACAGCTGAAAACTTTTTGGAAAAAGCAGGACGGCACCAATCGTATTATCCTCGTCACCGGTTTGGTGGCGGCCATCGCCTGTCTGGTGATGGGAGAGTGGAAGTACGCTCTCGTCTTTATGGTGGTGATGGGCATGTTCATGGTCGCCCACGCCGGTCAGCGCACCAAGCGCTTGAGCCGCATGTATGGTGGCTTGTATTTCCACATGCCCGATGGGGAGATGTACCCCATGACCTTCGAGCAGGTGCGCGCCGAGTATGTCAAGGGCGCACAGGGGCGCTACGGTGGGCGCAAGGTGTCCGTTTGGTTCCCCTACTGGCGCACTATCGACGGCGTTATGGAGACGGGCTTCGGTCTCGACATCGACTTGGCGGGCTTTGAAGATCCCGAGGGCTTGCTGCCCACCTTGAAGGCGGGGCAGTTCATCCTTGTCACCGGCGAACTGCAGGTACGCAAGCGTGACTATTTCTGCATCGGTGGGGTGGAGGAGATTCGCCGTCAGGAGACCCGTCCGGAGGTACGTCCATGAACTTCTCGCGCAGAGATATGCTCTGCTTTCTCCATGGCGTGGTGAATATCGTTTGGCCTTTCTTCGCCTACGATTTGGCAGAGCTGGCCTCCCTCATTATCTGGGGCTATAGCTGGACGGCGGCCGTGCCTGTGACCATTATGCTGATCCTGCCCATTATCTCCGATGTCATCGCCATCGTCACTGCCGGCATTGCTTACTATCGCCGTCAGAGTATGCTGTCCCTTTTGAGCATTATTTTCTCCATCGCCGCGCTGGCCCTGTACTACATCCTGCGTACCATGATGCAGTTCTCTCTCGGCTGGCTCGACCCCATTATCTAAGGAGTTACACTATGAAACAGGAATTTATCTCCGTTGGTACTATTGTCAACGCCCACGGTATCCGTGGCGAGGTGAAGCTCAATCCCGTGGGCTTCGATCCTGAGTTTTTGGCGGAGTTCGACCGTCTGTATATCGGCGGCAAGGAGACGGAGGTGATCCATGCCCGCGTTCATAAGTCCGTGGTGCTGCTGACACTGCCCGGCGTGGAGGATATGGATGCAGCTCTCGCCTTGAAAGGCCGCGAGGTGAAGATCCTCCGCGATGATGTGGAGCTGCCCGAGGGCGAGTATTTCGATGCCGAGCTGGAGGGTTGCATCGTTGTGGACGATGCTACCGGCGAAGAGGTGGGTAAGGTAAACCGCGTGCTGACCTACCCCGCCCACAAGGTTTATGAAGTCCGCGGCGAGAAGGATGAATATCTCATTCCCGCCGTACCCGAGGTGTTTATTAAGGCCGTGGACATGGAGAATAACACCATCCGTGTCTACATGATGAAGGGATTGGGCAGCCATGAGAATTGACATTATGACCCTCTTTCCCGATGCCATTGAGGCCATGATGGGTCAATCCATCATCGGTCGGGCACAGGAGCGAGGCTATGTGGAAGTGGTGGCACACCAGATCCGCGATTATACCACCAACAAGCAGATGCAGGTGGACGACTACCCCTATGGCGGCGGTCGCGGCGCGGTGATGCAGGCCGATCCCCTCTACCGCTGCTGGCAGCATATCTGCGATGAGGCAGGGGAGCGCATCCATACCATCTATATGTCCCCCTGTGGTCGCACTTTTGACCAGCAGGTGGCAAAGGAATTGAAAGGGTCGTATGACCGTCTCATTCTCGTCTGCGGTCACTATGAGGGCGTGGATCAGCGCTTCCTTGACGAGTGCGTGGATGAAGAGCTGTCCTTGGGCGACTTCGTGCTGACAGGGGGTGAGATCCCCGCCATGGCGGTGGCAGATTGCCTGTGCCGCATGGTGCCCGGCGTGCTGCCGGAGGAGAGCTGCTACACCGAGGAGAGCCACTGGGATTGTCTGCTGGAATACCCCCAGTATTCCCGCCCTGAGGAGTGGCACGGACGAAAAGTGCCTGCCGTCTTGCTGAGCGGTCACCACGGCAATGTGGCGGATTGGCGCAAAAAGGAGAGCTACAAGCGCACCATGTCCCGCCGCCCTGACATGTTTGCCAAGTTCGATGAGCGCAAGCTCACCACCAAGCATGACCGCAAGGTGCTTGCCGAGGCCAAGGCGGAGTTCGCCGCCGAGCAGGAGGCCAAGGCCGCAGCAGAAAGCGCAGAATAATATGGATATTACCCAAACTTTTTACGATAGCTTGGCCTCCCAGTACGACAAGCTGTTTTTCGACTGGCATGCCACCACAAAGGAGCAGGCGGTGCTTCTCGACAAGCTGTTCCGTGGAGAGGGCTTCGATACCGCCACCCCTGTTCTCGATTGCGCCTGCGGCATCGGCACGCAATCCATCGGCCTTGCCGCGTTGGGCTATGCCGTCACCGCTTCCGACATCAGCGAATGTGAACTCGCCGAGGCGAAAGTGCGTGCAGAGAGCAACAGTGTGACCGTTGATTTCCACCGCGCCGATTTTTGCAAGCTGTCGGAGACTTTTGCTGAGAAGTTCCCCATTATTATCTGCATGGATAATGCCCTGCCCCATATGCTGACGAGAGAATCTCTTGAGCAGGCGGTGGGCAGCATCGTTGGACAGCTGTCGGATGGCGGCATCTTCGTTGCCAGCATCCGCGATTACGATGCGCTGCTCAAAGATAAGCCGCCCTATTCGCCGCCCTACATCCACAAGACGGATAAGGGGCAAAGGGTATCCTTCCAAACATGGGAGTGGGTGGGGGAGAGCTATCGGCTTACCCAGTACATCATCGACGATGAAGGAACGCCCTCTGTCAGTAAGTTTTCCTGCGAATACCGCGCATTGCGCCGCGGGGAGTTGACGGAGCTGCTTTTGGCTAGCGGCTGCTCTGCTGTAGAGTGGAAATTCCCCGCCAAGACGGGTTTTTATCAGCCCATCGTGGTAGCAAAGAAGTAAAGAAAGACAAAAAAGAAACGCCCTCGCGGGGCAATGTCATTAAGTTAATAGTCTAGCCCTAGGCGGAAAATCAAAGAAACGAA
>CAYTOO010000070.1:0-8779 GCA_964439545.1 uncultured Oscillospiraceae bacterium
CAACATCTTCAACCGGGCAGCAGAGGCCATCGTCAATGCGCTGTCCATAGAATTGATCTCGCAGAATATGGTCAACAGCTATCGAATTCTGTTTGAGAAAGTACAGGAAATCAAAGACCTCTTTACAATCATCCGAATGGCGGGTATGGTAGATGAATTCCAGATGGCGGTAAACGAGAAATACCTACAGGCAGTGGATGCAAATTCACCCGAAGCATATTACCGTGTGCTGTCGTGGATCGGTTCCATCTTTAACATCATATTTGGTTGGCTGCAGCGTGGGAATCAGGAGACGCCGGAACAGATGGCGCATATTTGCAGTCAGTTCCTGAGTGAAGAGGAATGGCGCGTTGGTGCGGGGATCAAGTGGAACGCATCCGCAGACTATTTGGCAGAATAGCTATAAGAAACGAGGAATATAATTAGTTTCCTTGTGGCAGCCATTTGGTTGTTGTTTTGTTGACAAAGTATAAACCATATAAACACAAATACCACGACACTACTCCGTTACGAGCAACCGTCGTGGCATTTTTCTGTCCATATGGCGAGTATGGCTACACTTCCTGTACCTGATCAATGAGTAAGTACAGCGCAAGTGGGTACTCACTTGCTGTGCTTGATACAAACTAATTTTCGAAAAAAGAAAGCTAGGAAAAGAAGGTGGCACAGCAGAAACGCTATGCCACCTTTCGTATATTAGGATGTTTTCTTGTCCGGTACCACCGTAAGGGCTTTCTTTTTTTGCTTTTACATGTTGTGGATGTCGTCCAGCAGCTCCTGCAGAGACATGGTGCTGACAGACTTGTCCGCTTCGCTCTCCTCCTCGGTGTAGGTAGAGTCAACGAAGAAGTCCTCCAGCTTGTCCTCTGCTGCCTCGCGGCGCTGATGGAGCTCCTCCTGCACCGCAGAGGAAAGATCCTCCACGAAGGGGCTGGAAAGACCGTCATCTACTGCTGCGGCCTTTTTCTCCACCTTGGCCTTCTCTACAACCACAGGAGCGGCAGCCACAGGGGCAGCCTTTACAGGAGATTCCTTCTTCACGGGAGCAGCCTCAGCCTTGGGCTTTTCCGCCACTTTGCGCTCCACAGCTGCCTTGGGTGCAGTCTTAGGTGCAGCCTTAGGCTCTTCTCTGTAACGAGGAGCAGGAGGCGTAGGAGGTTCGTCATCGTAGTCGTTATAGCCGCCTCGTCCGCTGCGTCCAATGAGGAAGCCCAGCAGGAACAGCAACACAATGACCAGCACCGCTGCCACCACAGCCACAATGAGGGTGGACACCTGACCGATCACCGGCAGCTTCACCACCATAGGCACGGCAAAGGAGGGGATCTCAGGCTCAGCGTTGGGATCAATGATCTCCATGGTGGGGAGGATCCCCTCATACTTGGGCATACGGTACACATGTACCGTGTAGGTCTTTTTGGTAACGCCATCCTCAGCGGTACACGTCACGGACATCACCGTCTCGCCCTCATTGACCAGCTGACGGGTATCCTCCGTCACCTGCAATGCCTTTTCATCCTTGGCAACGCCCGTCAGTGTTGCGGCCTTGGTCTCGAAGGGGACATAGGCCACATAGTCCGTCACCGCACCGGAGAAGGTGGGGGACAGAGGACCTGCATCCAGCGTCAAATCGCTGAGCAGTGCCACATCAGAGGGCTTGTAATTAGGATCCTGCTGACGGGTAACGGTGATCACATAGTACTTCTGGGTTCCACTGGGAGCAGTGCAAGTCACCGTCACCGTGTTCTCACCCACCACCAGGGAGTTGCCGCTGACGCTGACTCGTGCGCCGCTGTCGGCGGTTCTCCAATCCAGCTTCAGCTCCGTCACATCATAGGGAACGGTGGCGGTGTAGTAGGAGTTGGAAGAGGTAAACTCGGGGGAGAGGGTGGCGTTGCTGCAAGTCAAGCTGGAGATGGCGCAGTTATTGCTGGGCGCAGCGCCCACCTTGCCGGACCAGGAGGCAGAGCCAACGCTGCTGTCGCTGTTGCCGTCAGACACGGTGATGCTGCTGAAAGAAGCACTCAGTGCCGTACCTACATCCAAACCGCTCTTCACGCGGAAAGTGACAGACACCACGCTGGTAGAGGAGTTGATGGGGTTGCCCACGCCGTACATAACGAACTTCGTGCCGTTGGGCACAACATCCCAGCCGCTGAGCTTACCGCTGTAGCTGCGGTATTCCAGCACGGAGCTGTCGTAATTCAGCGTGGCCTCCACGCCCATGATGTTGCTGCCGCTGACCTTCAGTGTCAGCGTCACATCGCTGCCGGCCTGAATGGAGTTCTCGCCGGAGAGAGAGGCAGAGGGTGCTGCCATCGCCATCTGCGGCCACAGCATCACAAGGCACAGAGCGAGGGTTATGAAAATTTTACTGATACGTTTCATCGTTCGAATCTCCTATCAGCCAATAGTGTCCTTACCGGCTACCACGCGGGCAGATTTCACCAGATCGGTAATGGTGACCTTACCATCGCCATTGAGATCACCGGCATCCAAATAAGCACCCGTAAGAGTGGACTTATTCAGCAGGTGAGACTGCAGCTTGACTACGTCGGTCACGGAGATATTACCGTCGCCGCTGGTGTCACCGATCACAGAGATGGTGTACTCGCTGCTGCCGGACTTCACCACCATGCCGGTGGCCAGCTTACCGCTGGTGACAACGCTGCTGCCGCTATACACCGTTCCGTCGATCTCGGAAACCGTTGCGCCGGGGGAGACAGTCCACACAGGGCCGGAAGGCGTGGTGGTTGTGCTGCCACCGCCGGAGGGCGTGGAGGTGTAGGCCTTCTGGGTGTAGACGGGCGTAAAGGTCACATCGCCCTCACCCATCACAATGGCCTGACCGGAATAATACTTGTTGTTGGCGCTGTCCACCCAGTGAGAGAAAGTATAGGTGTAGCTGCTGTCAGGGCTCTTGATGGGGCCGCTGTCGGGTGCGGTAAATATCGTACCTGCTGCGGCAGTACCCGTTCTGTAGGCAACAGCATTGGAATTGAGGAACGTGTAGCGATACTCGTTGGTGTACGTGGCGTACAGCGTGATGTTCTCTGCCACGATGGGAGAACCGGGCAGGATCTGCACGCCATCAGCGGTATACCAGCCCACAAACTCCACGGAGGAGTTCTTCACTGTTACGCCGGGCAGCTCGCCGTAAATAACGCTGTCGAGGGAATAGGTCTTCTTGGCATAAGCGCTGGTACCGTTGGTACCGGCATCAAAGGTGACGGTAAAAGAATCGCTGCTGGGAACAGAGGGGGTCGTCACATCGGGAGTCACCGCAGCGCCCACGCTGAAGGCAGATTCCTTCAGTGTGTAGGTGGTGTTGCCCACCGTTGCCGTCAGCTTGTAGGTGTAGCTTCCCTGTGCCAGCGAACTGTAGGAAACACTGCTGTCGAGGTTGTTCAAGTCATAGAAAGAAGCGTTGGGATAGGCGTTCACGCTGATGGAGGAACCAACGATGCTCAGGTTCACCTTGGTAATCTTGCCGGAGCAGGAGATCATACCGCGAACGGGGAATCCGCTGTCACCGTAATGCAGTTCAGTGTTGCTATCGGGATAAATGAGCTGCTGCACCGTGAAGTCGGAGACATCCTTCACCACAGAAGAGAGCGTCCAATAGGAGGGCTCGATTTTGGAGGTGACGGTTTTGGTATACTTAGCGTACAGCGTCAACCCCTCAGCGGGAACGACGGTTGCAGTGGTGACGGCCTTTGTTCCTTCAGCGGCAAACCAACCGTCAAAGGTGTAGCCCTCGATGGGAGTGACTGTAGGCAGTGCACCCAAAGTATAAGTGACAGTGGTGTCTTCGTTGGTCGTGCTCGTCAAAACGAGGGCTTCATCGTCCTTAAATGCAGCAAACTCGTCTGCAATATACTTAACGGTAGGTCCTGCGGGTTCTGTTGTCGTAGTGGTTTGATCGCCAACCGTAGTTTCAACAATCTTTTGACCGGTAACAGACTTAACGTTGGCAGCTTCGGCATCAGCGACGACTGTGACAGACTGAGAAACATCCGCACCTGCGGTACTCACCATTACCAGTGTATCATTTTTCACAGAAAGATATGTACCGGTAGCCTTGTTTTTTAAGCTACCGTTGCTGTCGACGTACCACAGCTGAGAATCGCTGGTGGAAGGTGCAGCCAAAGATACTGTACCAAAGCCGTCAGTTCCGGTAGAGCCGGCCAAACGCATGGTGGCCGTACCCACGGTGGTCTCAATGGTGTAAACACCCAAACCGGAGAGATAGTTCAGTGTAAACTTAGCAGCAGAGACACCGCTGTCAGCGGTATTGACCACCTTGACAGCATTTTCCACCACACCCAGTGCCAGCGTGGAAGCATCCTTCTTCAGGGTGATGGTGTAATTACCCTCGCTGTAAGGTGCCAGCACAAAGGCGTTCTCCTGCAGCATAGCCAGAGCATCAGCAGGCTCATTGACATTCAAGCGGCGATAGACCGCTGTCTGCACACCGGAGGAAGAGCCGTACCAATAGCGCAGGATGTTGCCATCCACGTTATACTTGTCTGCCAGAGAACCGTTCATGCTGTCTACACCGGAAGAAGGATATTTTGAGCCCAACTCCGTTCGCAGTTCGCTGTCCGTGACCACGCGACCACTTTGGGCATAGATGGCCATGATAATATCCCGCTCAGCCTGATTGGCAAAGCCGCCCAGGGAAGCGAAAGCATCCTTCACGATGGTTGCAGCGCCACTGGGGCCGTGATGCACCGCGCGGCTCCAAATGACGTTCTTCAGCGCCACGGAGTAGTTGTCGATGACAAAGTAAGGATAGGCCTTGCAAATCTCCTTGAGCGCTTCGTCATAGATCTGAGACTTGGAGAAGGATTCCTGTGCGGTGAAGAATGCGCTGCCATATTCCGCAGCAATCCCCAGCCAAGCCTGATCGAACAGTGGGCCGCAGCCTGCACCGTTGCTGTAATAGGCGCGGTAGAGGCGGTCACCAATATCATAGATAGCGGTGTTGGTCGCGGCAGTTCTGCACCAGTTGATGAAAGACTCCACCGTACCGGTCTTGCTGGCGAACATATACGCGCCATAAGACTTGCCGCCCGGGTCGCCCGCCACAGTAGAGATCATTGCTGCGGCTTCGGCGTCCGTATTGGTTTTACCCGTCTCATAATAGCGGCTCAAAAGACCCAAAGACGTAGTATTCGTCCAATTGGGGCTTGCTACCACAGCGATCAGACTAAACACCAGTGCGATACTCAGCACCAACGCCATTCCTCTCCGCAGCAATTTCATCTCTCTGCACCTCGACTCTCCACAGATTTCGTATCAAGACAATGCAAACCAAGCCCCTTGACAAATCCAAGGCGCAGATTTACATAATAATATTCAAAGCAAGTATACCATTCATGTGGAAGATTGTCTACATAAAAAACGAAAAAAACACAAAAAATTGAAGTTTTTTGCCGTTAAAACACCATATTTAGGAGCGTTTTCCTTTCCCTGCCTTTCCGCAGTAACCAAAATGAGGAAAATTCCCCGCGAAATGGGGAAATTATGTCAACATAAAATTGTGGAGGCGGAACTTCCGCCTCCACAACCGCTTGTATACCTTATTTTACCGCCTTGGCCCAGCTGTTATCCACCAGCGCCTCAAAGTCCACCCATTCCTCTGCAGACAGCTCGCCCGCCTCGGTCATCACCGTCTCCAGCCGCTCGAGAGAACTCTGCTCCATGGTCAGCCCCGTGTTCCACGCATCGATCTCCCGATGCCGCGCCGTCACGGTCGTCAACACGGCAAGGTCCGTGTCGGGGAACTGGGGCAGCATGACCTGCGCCACCTCTTCATCGCTGTGGGTCTCGATCCACGTCATGGCCTTGTGCAGCGCCCGACAGAACCCTGCGATGATGTCCCCATTCTCCTGCAAATAGGTCTGAGAGGCAAAGTACGCCGTGTAGGGGATCTCGCCGCACTCCTCGCCGATAGAGCAGAGGAGATAGCCCTGCCCCGCGTTGACCACCTCCGTGGCCGCCGGCTCAAACAGCGTCACATAGTCCCCCTGCCCGCCGGTAAATGCCCCCGCCATCATGTTAAACTGCACCGAGGTATCCACCACTGCATCCACATGGGGCACTACGCCATTTTCCTTCATTACATACTCCAGTGTCATCTCCGGTATGCCGCCCTTGCGCCCGCCGATGATGGTCTTGCCCCGCAAGTTCTCCCACGAGAAGTCCTCGTCAGTGCGCCCGATAAGAAACGAGCCGTCCCGCTTCGTCAGCTGTGCAAAAATCCGTGGATAGTCGTCCTTGCCTTGATTGTAAATGTAAATGCACGCCTCAGGTCCCGCTAAGCCGATGTCACTCTGCCCCGACACCACGGCGGTCATCACCTTATCTGCCCCGCCGCCGTTGGTTAGTTCAATGGCGAGGCCCTCTTCTTCAAAGAACCCCAACTCCATCGCCACATATTGCGGCGCATAGAACACCGAGTGTGTCACCTCATTGAGCCGTACCGTTACCAAGTCTTTCGACTCCTGCGAACACCCGCACAACACCGCCGACAGCATCACCAACGCTGCCAGCACCACACAAATTCCTTTTCTCATACCGATACCCCCCATAAACGATGAATTAATTTCTCTCCCAGCAGCACAAGGCGATACATCACCACCGCCGCCACTGCCAGCAAAAGCACAGCCGTCAGCACCAAATCCATGTTAAACACCTGCGAACCGTAGACGATGAGATACCCCAGCCCCGCCCGCGACACGAGGAATTCCCCCATGATGACTCCCACCCACGAAAGGCCCACATTTACCTTCAGTGTGTTCAAGAGCGTCCCATAGTTGGCAGGCAGCACCAGCAGCCGCAGCATCTGCCCCTTGGTTGCCCCCAGTGTTGCCATCAGCCGAATCTTCTCGCTGTCCGTGGTGCGAAACCCCTCGTACATATTGAGAATGGTGACAATAAGGGAAATGGCCAGCGTCATGACGATAATTGCCCCCATCCCCGCCCCCATCCACACGATGAAGATTGGCCCCAACGCCGTTTTCGGCAATGCGTTCAGCACCACCAAGTAGGGGTCGAGAATACGGCTGAGGGTAGGCGAATACCACATGGCGATGGCAATGGCCGTCCCCACTGCCGTCCCTAAAGTGAAGCCCACAATGGTTTCCAAGCAGGACATCCCCACGTGCAGCAGCACCTCACCGCCGCGGCACAGACTCAAAAACGACTGCACCATCCGCGACGGCGCACTGGTGAGGAATCCGTCACTTAAGCCCACAAGGCAGCTTAGTTCCCAAAAGAGAAAGAACCCCACCAGCAGGGAAATTTGCCAACTACGGATGCGACGCTGCTGTCGGTGCAGTGCGGTCAGGTAGCGCTGCCGCCTTGCCGAGACCGCGGTTTCCTTCATGTTAGCTCCAGCTCCTTCCAGATACTGTCAAAGAATCCCGAGAAAAGGGGGCTTTCCCGCCGCTGCAATGGTGTCAGCTGCCGCAGCTGCCCCATGTCAAACACTTTCTTCACCGTGGCTGGCCGCCGCGACAAGACCACTACGCGGTCAGCCATACTGACCGCCTCGGAGATGTCGTGTGTCACCAAAAGGGCCGTCTTACCCTCTGAGCGGATAATGCGCCAAATATCCCCCGACACGGTGAGCCGCGTCTGATAATCCAGCGCCGAGAAGGGTTCATCCAGCAGCAAAATGTCGGGGTCGGTTGCCAGCGTCCGAATGAGAGCGCATCGCTGCCGCATCCCGCCCGAGAGCTGCTGGGGGCGCAATCGCGCAAACTCCTCAAGGCCATACCGCGCCAACAACTCCTCCACATGGCGCAGATGCTCCTCGTCTACCTCGCGGCGAATTTGCAGCCCCAGCAAAACGTTATCCCGAATGGTACGCCATGGAAACAGTTGGTCACGCTGTGGCATGAATCCCACCCGCCGCGTTGGCCCTGCCACCCGTTCGCCACAGACGGTGACCGTGCCTTCATCGGGGCGTTCCAAGCCTGCGATAACCCCCAGCAGCGTGGATTTTCCGCAGCCCGATGGCCCCACCAGTGCCACGAATTCTCCCTCTGCCACGTGAAAGCTCACCTTCCGCAGAGCCTCCACCTCCCCCTCCTTTGTCTGATAGGTGAGGGAAATGTCCCGCAGCGCGATGCCATTTTCCATACTCTCTTCCTCCCAAGGTGAAGAATACGGGGGAAAGCCTCCCCTGCATTAGTATATTGCGCCGCAGCAAAGAGGGTTCCTCGTTGACTTTTTGCAGGTGGTGATGTAGTATAAGGACAACAAATTTTTAAGTTAAGGAGGCATCCCTCTATGAAGAACGTTATCTCCACCACCAATGCCCCCGCCGCCATCGGCCCCTACTCTCAGGCCATCGACTGCGGCGCTTTCCTCATCACCTCCGGTCAGGTGCCCTTCGACCCCGCCACCGGCGTGATCGTCGAGGGCGGCATCACTGAGCAGACCCGCCAGTCCCTCAATAACGTCAAGGCTATTTTGGAGGCCGCCGGCCTCACCATGGACAACGTGGTCAAGACCACCGTGTTTTTGCAGAACATGGGCGATTTTGCCGCCATGAACGCCGTGTATGCTGAGTTCTTCACCGAGGGCCAGTATCCCGCCCGCTCCGCCGTGGAAGTGGCTGCCCTCCCCAAAGGCGCACTGGTGGAGATCGAAACCATCTGCATCAAGTAAAACAATGAATAAAACCGCTCTGCGAATTTTTTCGCAGGGCGGTTTTTCTATGTGGATTCACAATTCAAGGATAGTGATATTGTTGCAGAGAGTTGAT
>CAYTOO010000071.1:0-3317 GCA_964439545.1 uncultured Oscillospiraceae bacterium
AGTGTCGTAAAATCAGGTGGTCAAAATTGAAAAAAGCTTGATATATCAAGGGTTTCCGGGCTCAGGTTAATACCATGCCGTGGCAAATAAAAAGGATCTTGGTCATCGCTATGTCCTCCAAGAATGGTTTTCGCCATTATAGCATAGATCAGGTGGAATGAAAAGGTGCAAAACGCTGCCATGGGAGCGGGATTGAAATCGTAGCGGATTTGGTGTAGACTTAGGAAAAAGAGGTGAGCGCGTAATGAAACAATCGAAACGAGTCGCCATGTGCGGCATGATGGCGGCACTGAGCGTGGTATTGATGGTGGTCGGTGGGGCACTGGGCTTGGGGATGTATGTCTCTCCCCTGCTGGCGGGTCTGTGCCTGATTCCTATCGGAAACAGCTATGGCAAAAAATATCAAGTGATCCTGTGGCTGGCGGTCAGCGTTCTTTCGCTGATTCTCGTGCCGAATCTTGAAGAGAGCCTTATGTACCTGTGCCTCTTTGGCTGCTATCCCATCATTCGCCCCCAGTTTCAAAAGTTGCCGAAGGTGCTGCGGTTTATCACGAAGCTGCTGTTCTTCACCATCGTATTTACGGCGCTGCAGCTGCTGATCGTGCTGGTGCTTGTGCCCGAAGTCATGGGCTTTTGGATGATGGTCACGTTGGTTGTATTGGCAGATGTGACGCTGATGGTCTACGACTTCGTGCTGCCGCGAATCGAGTGGATCATGGAGAAAAAGTTCGGAAAACAGATGAAGAAATAAAAAAATTCCACCTGCCAAGCAGGTGGAATTTTTACTAATCGCAGATATCCACAGAAACCTTTACGCCTGTGCGCTGGGCGTAGGCGCGGACAAGGGTACGGATCTCCTTGGCGATTCGTCCCTGACGGCCGATGACCTTACCCATATCCTCGGGGGCAACGCGCAGCTCCAGCGTCAGCTCGTCGCTGCCTTCGATTTCGGTCACGGTGACCTTATCGGGCTGCTGCACGAGGCTTCTGGCGATATAGAGCAGCAAATCTTTCATTTCGATGCCGCCCTCAAATTACAGAACGTCGACCTTCTTCAGCAGAGCACGGACGGTGTCGGTGGGCTGGGCGCCGGTCTTGATCCACTCGCGAGCGCGCTCGGCGTCGATCTTGATCTCAGCGGGGTTCACGCAGGGATTGTAGATGCCGATCTCCTCGATGAAGCGGCCATCACGGGGATAACGGCTGTCAGCAACGACAACACGATAGAAAGGAGCCTTCTTAGCGCCCATTCTTCTCAGACGAATCTTAACCATAGTATTTTTCCTCCAAAATTTAAAAAATTTGTTTTTGTATATCATCCATAAATGCGCTGGCACTTATTTCAAACGTTTCTTACGTCCAAAAGAGGACATCTTCTTACCCTTACCGTGACCCATCATGCCGAGGGCGGAAAGGTTGCCGCGGGAAATGGCCTTGGTCATCTCCTGCATGGCCTCATAGGATTTAATGAGGCGGTTCACATCGGAGACCTCCTGTCCGCAGCCGGCAGCGATGCGGCGGCGGCGGGAAGCGTTCAGCACCGAGGGATTCTCACGCTCCTGAATGGTCATGGACTGGATAATGGCCTTGGTGCGGGCGAACTTCTTCTCATCGATCTGGCTCATGTCGAGACCCTTGCCCATGCCGCCGGGCAGCATGGAGGCGATCTGATTGAGGTCACCCATGTTCTGCAGCTGCTCCAGCTGCTCTAAGTAATCGGAGAGAGTGAAGCGGTTCTTCTTCAGCTTCTCTTCCAGCTTCTTAGCCTGCTTTTCATCGTACTGCTGCTCGGCCTTCTCAATGAAGGTAAGCATATCGCCCATACCCAGGATACGGGAGGCCATACGATCGGGGTGGAAAGCTTCGATCATGTCCAGCTTTTCGCCCGTACCCACAAACTTGATGGGCTTGCCTGTGGTGGCGCGGATAGAGAGGGCAGCACCGCCGCGGGCGTCACCGTCCAGCTTGGTCAGCAGCACGCCGTCAATGCCCAGCGCCTCGTCAAAGGCGGCGGCAACATTCACTGCATCCTGACCGGTCATGGCATCCACCACCAGCATGATCTCGTTGGGGCGGACAGCGGACTTGATATTCTTCAGCTCGTCCATCAGCGTCTCGTCAATGTGGAGACGACCGGCAGTATCGAGGAACACCATATCGTGACCGTGGTCGGCGGCGTACTTCACCGCCTCGGTGGCGATCTTCACGGGATCAGCCTGTCCCATCTCAAAGACGGGGATATCCAGCTGCTTACCAACCACCTGCAGCTGGGTGATAGCGGCGGGACGATACACGTCGCAGGCCACCAGCAGGGGGCGCTTGCTAAACGAGCGGCGCATGAGGCCGGCGAGCTTCGCGCCGTTGGTAGTTTTACCTGCACCCTGCAGACCCACCATCATCACCACGGTAGGGCCGCGGTTGGCTTGGGTCAGCTTGGCGTTGGTGGTGCCCATGAGCTTGGTCAGCTCTTCGTTGACGATCTTGATGATCTGCTGGGCGGGAGTGAGACTGTCCAGCACATCGCTGCCAACGCAGCGCTCCGTGACAGAGGCGACAAACTCCTTGACCACCTTGTAGCTGACGTCGGCTTCCAGCAGCGCAAGGCGCACCTCGCGCATACCGGTGCGGACATCGCTCTCACTGAGGCGACCCTTACCGCGAAGGGTTTTAAATATGCCGTTTAACTTTTCGCTGAGTCCTTCAAAGGCCATGGCTTACTCCTTCAGTCCTGCGGCGTTGTCGCTGATGATCGTTGCCAAACGATCCAGCTCAGGGTTTTCGTACTGGCGATAGTTGAGCTTGCGGATCTCGGCGGCAGCTTCCTCGATGGCGCTGACCTTGCCCTGCATCTGCATGAAGCGGCGGATGAGGCCGGTCTTGTCCTCGATCTCCTGCATGGCGGCTTCGGCGCGGACGATCACGTCACGCACGCCCTGACGGGTGATGCCGCTGTTCTCGGCGATCTCGCCCAGAGAGAGATCCTCGTTGTAGTACAGGTCGAAGAACTCCTTCTGACGCTCCGTGAGGATCTCACCATAGAAATCGAAGAGCATCGTCATGCGATAAGTCTGGTTTTTCATGGACTTTCCTCACTTTCTGTAAAGTATTTTACCTTCATGTAAAGCGCACGCACTTTACAAACCTAAGATATATTACATTATCAGCGGCAAAAAGTCAAGAAGAAAAAGGGCGAAAGTTACGAAAAATCTTCAATATTTTTGTTGAAAAGAGAAACACTTGACGTATACCGTGATAGAACTCGCAGGGCGGGGTGCCCACACCCCGCCGCGGCGGCCTGAGGGCAGGCCGCCCTACAA
>CAYTOO010000071.1:3327-4844 GCA_964439545.1 uncultured Oscillospiraceae bacterium
TCTCGACGTATACCGTGATAGAAATCCCTTGCCTCCCTCTGACGAGGGAGGTGGCATGGCGAAGCCATGACGGAGGGAGAGAAAATCTTTTTCGACTACCCCTCAGTCTCGCCTTTCGGCGAGCCAGCTCCCCTGACAAGGGGAGCCAAGGCGTCTTTGGCGCACGGGTAGGCAAGGTCGCTGCTTCCTATTTTGACACGTTGAAAAGACCCGCCGATGGCGGGTCTTTTTGTACTCACTTCACTCCGACGCCGCGTTCGGCAAAGCCCTTCACCATCACGTCCAAATCGGGCTCGATGTGGAGGGGAGAACCGGCAGATTTAATGGCGTTGGCAACATCCTTGAGGCCGTTGCCCGTCACCACGGAAACCACCGTAGCATCGGCGGGGATGAGGCCCTCCTCGCAGGCCTTTTTCAGCGCTGCCGCACCGGTGACACCGGCAGGCTCACCGAACACGCCGCAGGTCTTGCCCAACAGACGCTGGGCAGCCAAAATCTCCTCGTCCGTCACGTTGACAGCGATGCCGTTGGACTCGCGGATGGCAGCGAGCGCCTTGTCGGCATTGCGGGGCACGCCAACAGAAATGGAGTCGGCAATGGTGTTCTCCTCCATGGGCTCCCAAGGGGCGTTGTCCTGAATGGCGCGGTTGATGGGATAGCAGCCATAGGACTGGGCAGAGATCAAGCGGGGCAGCTTGTCAATGAAGCCGATGGCATACAGATCCTTAAAGCCCTTCCACACACCTGCGATGGTGCAGCCGTCACCAACGGAGATGGCGAGATAGTCGGGCATCTCCCAATTCAGCTGCTCGGCGATCTCCAGCGCCACCGTCTTTTTACCCTCGCTGAGGTAGGGGTTAATGGCGGCGTTGCGGTTATACCAACCGTACTTATCAATGGCGGCGGCGGACATCTTGAAGGTGTCCTCATAGTTGCCCTTGACGGAGATGACATTGGCGCCGAAGATCATCAGCTGTGCCACCTTGCCCTGGGGGGCGCGCTCGGGGACGAAGATGAAAGTCTTGAGCCCTGCGGCAGCGGCGTTGCCTGCCAAAGAGGAGGCGGCGTTACCAGTGGAAGAACAGGCGATGGTTTCAGCACCTGCCTCCAGTGCCTTGGCAACGGCCATGGCACTGGCGCGGTCTTTCAAAGAGGCCGTGGGGTTCTGACCGTCATCCTTCACCCACAGCTTGCGGATGCCCAGCATTTCGGCAAGCTTGGGCTCTTCGTAGAGAGGACTCCAACCCACGCGCAGAGGGGTGTCGGGAGTAGTCTCCTCCACAGGCAGCAGCTCGCGGTAGCGCCACATGGTGCGGTTATCGCGCTTAGCCAGCTTTTCCTTGGTAAAGACGGATTTAATGTAGTCGTAATCGTAGACGATGTCGAGAATGCCGCCGCATTCGCAGTTGGTCAAATCGGGGGTGGCCTCATAGGTCTTGCCGCAGCGGACACACTGACCGTATTTCACGTTTTTCATGGTACTTTCTCCTTGTAGGAAGTCAGTTTTTCTCCTCTTC
>CAYTOO010000071.1:4944-8492 GCA_964439545.1 uncultured Oscillospiraceae bacterium
TACCGCGCTGTCGGCAAAGCCATCAACGATATTGAACATTGCAACTACGGCGCGGCGTTGGAGTCTTTGAAAGATGCACAGTCCGCTTCACGCAGCGCATATCTCGGTCAAAAGGAACGGGGATGAATCGATATGCGGGCAGATACCCCAAGGGCACTTGTGTCCCTGCGGGACACGGCGCACGTCGTCCGCCCTTACAGGTCTACTGAAAATCTCCCGCCTCTTTCGCAAATCACGGGGCGATGTAATATTTATCTTCCGCCCATTGCGCGGGGTTATCGTCGATGTATTGCCACGTAGCGAGATATTCGCGCTCGTTGCGGATGACATGGTCGAAATAGGAGCGTTGCCAAATGGTTTTTTCGCCCAAATTTCCAACATTGCCGCATTGAAATAGATTTAAAGCGCTGCATCACACGCTGCAGCCGTAGGGGCGGACGACTCTGTCCGCCCGTTCTGCCCTCTAACTCAATGATGGCATGAACATGGTTTGGCATAATGACATACTTGTCGAGACGGACTCCTTCTTCTTGATCGTTTATCAGTCGCAAACATTGCTCAACAACTTCCCCGATTTCAGTAAGCGAAACCGAACAACCTGCTGATGCACCGCAGGGGCGGACAGAGTCGTCCGCCCCTACGTTGGTTTTGATCGTTGAAAGGAAATTTTCTCTATTTTGGGTGCAAATCGTCACAAAATACCAACCCGCTTCATACACAGAACCGGATAAACGTATTTTCTTTCGCCGCACCTGCTCCATTATCAAAGAGCCTTCAGCAAACCCGTTGCCTCGTTGAACTCGTTGATGAGGGCATCCAGCTCGTCGGCCTGTGCGTGGACAGCATCCCAAGTGCCCTTGGTGTCGTACCACAGAGCGTTCAGATCCTTCACATCGCGGGCCTGCTGCTCCACCCAAGTGTAGTACTTCAGGTTGTGGATGCGCTTGCGGTCGGCGTAGGTCAGCTCCAGCAGGTTGTCGGTCTTGAGACCCAGCATGTGGAGGGAGTGATCCTTGGCAGCCTCCAGCAGGCTGTACTCGCCGTGTGCCTCGTTCAGCTCCTCGATACGGCTGCCGTACATAACTGCAGAGTCGGTCAGCACGGTGCACAGGACATCATCCTCGGTCAGCTCATAGTACTTGGCCATCTTGATGCAGCACAGCACGTTGGCGATGCCGGAGATACCAAGCCAAGTCAGCTTCTCGATCAGCTCGTCGTCCAGACCCAGCTCGTTCTTCAGATAGGCCTGACCATCAGCGGTGTTGAACAGGCGCAGCAGGCGCTGGGAGTCCTCATCGTCGATGGCGATGGCCATATCGGTATTCTTCACGTTGTGGATCCAGGGGATGTGCTTATCGCCGATACCCTCAATGCGGTGACCGCCGAAGCCGTTGTCGAGGATGGTGGGGCACTGCAGTGCTTCACCAACGCCCAGCTTCATGGTGGGGTACAGATCCTTCAGACGATCGCCTGCGCTCATGGTGCCGGCAGAGCCGGAGGTGAAGCAGGCACCTGCCAGACGCTGACCGGGCTTCTTCACAGCCTCAAACAGGTCTGCCAGAGCGTTACCGGTGACATTGTAGTGCCACAGGGGGTTGCCCATCTCCTCAAACTGGTTGAAGATCATCATGGTGGGATCGGCCTTCAGCTCCCAAGTCTTGTCGAAGATCTCCTTGACGTTGGACTCGCAGCCGGGGGTGGCGATGACCTGACCTGCGATCTTGCTGAGCCACTCGAAGCGCTCCTTGGACATCTCGGCAGGCAGGATGGCCACGCTGTCGCAGGCCAGCAGCTTGGAGTTAAATGCGCCGCCGCGGCAATAGTTACCGGTGGAGGGCCACACGGCGTGATGATAAGTAGCATCGAACTGACCGGTCACCAGACGGGGTGCCAGGCAGCCGAAGGATGCGCCCACCTTATGGCAGCCGGTGGGGAACCACTTACCCGCCATGGCGAGGATGCGGCACTTGACGCCGGAGAGAACGCTGGGGATCTCCACATAGTTGGGGACGGACTGATAGAGGCCGCCGAACTCCTTGGCCTCATTCTTCCAAGTGATACGGAACAGGTTGACAGGATCCACATCCCACAGACCGGTATTGGCCAGCTTTGCCTTGATCTTCTCAGGGATCAGATCAGGATTCTCCATCTGTGCGAGGGTGGGGATAATGATGTTGTTTTCCTTGGCCTTGCGGATATTGTTCTCGAGGCCCTGCTTGTTAATGGACAGATCGATCATTTCTTCTTCTCCTCCTGCTGTTTGTTGGCGTCGATGTATGAATAGAGTGTGTATTTGGAAATACCAAAGTATTTTGCGACCTTATCGGTGGACTTGGTGACAAGGAATGCGCCTGCCTCGTTGAGGAAGCGGATGGCCTTCACCTTATCATCCTTATTCATCAGCGCCACAGGTTTGCCCACCTGCTGCACCGATTGCTCAATGAGATCATCCAGCACATCGTTGACATTGATGATGCGCTGGGGCTCGGTCTGCTCACGGTCACGGGGCAGCATGAACTCCCCCAGCTCCTGATGCATCATCATAAAGTTGCTGATGTCATAGTTAATAGAGAGGATGGCACTGACCGCGCCGCGGCTGTTGCGTATATACAAGGACGAGGACTTCAAAATCTTCCCATCGGGTGTGCGGCTGAGATAGCACAGATGATCCTGAGGCTGACGCTCCTGATGCTCCAACTGATCCAGCACCACCTGAGAAGCTCCGTCACCCACCTTACGGCCGGAAACGTGGCCGTTTTCAATGTGGACAATGGTGCGATCGGAATGGCCGGCGGATACATCATGGACCACCACTTCACAGTGGTCGCCAAACTGAGCGGCAATACCGGCGGCAAGCTGTTTTAACAGTTCAAAACGCTTTGTCTCCATAGGCATTACTCCTTCTTTTTCTTTCGTCGCTCTTTCTTTACATCTATATGATACCACACTTTTTTATGAAATCAACACTTTCTCAAAAAAATTTTTAGGTTTGATAATTTTTTGTTTGACATCTGTCGTGACTGTGATATTATAAGGGTGTAGGGTAAGGGGTTACCCCTGCACTGCATATAAATATGGTTAGTAACAAACTCACATATATGAAATTCTGTGGAGGTACATGTTATGGATTTCGAAGCCATCAAAAAAGCTGCTGAAGGTTACAAACCTGCTATGAGCCGCTTCCTGCGGGACATGATCGCCATCCCCAGCGAGAGCTGCGAGGAGGAAGGCGTTGTCAAGCGCATTGCCGAGGAGTTGACGGCACTGGGCTATGACAAGGTGGAGATCGACAAGCTGGGCAACGTGATCGGCTGGCTGGGCGACGGTGACAAGATCATCGCTATCGACAGCCATATCGACACCGTGGGCATCGGCAACATCAATAACTGGGAGCATGATCCCTACGAGGGCTACGAAACTGACGATATTATCTACGGCCGCGGCGGCTCCGATCAGGAGGGCGGTATGGCCTCCGCCGCTTACGGCGGTAAGATCATGAAGGATCTGGGGCTCCTGCCCGAGGGCTACAAGCTGATGGAGCGCTTCCT
>CAYTOO010000072.1:0-8354 GCA_964439545.1 uncultured Oscillospiraceae bacterium
ACCCCCGACCTGCTGATTACAAATCAGCTGCTCTACCAGCTGAGCTACACCAGCAAATAACCAGCGTATCAATATTAACAGACCTGACCCCATTTGTCAACATAAAAGTTGCCTCATTTTCCCTCTTTTTTTCATCCCTTTTTTGTGTGTTACTTACGAGGAGTTGACTTGTTGATGACTTTACTTGAGCTTTCTGAGCAATACGCCGCTTCTGCACAGCTGTTGCGGGGCAGAATACGCCAGCTGCGCCAAATGGAGCGCAATGCAGAAAACGAAGAATCGCGGCAGCAATTACACCGCCGCATTGCCGACTTGCAGCCCATGCTGTCACAGTGCCGACAAATCCAGCTGCTGACAGCCCACTACTATGAAAGGAGCTTTCACCGCAATGGGAAATATACCCTTTGATGAGCGCTACAGCGCCTTCTATGACCCCTTTAACACGCCGCCGGGAGATAACCGCAAACGTCTGCGGCGCTTGCGGCACTATCTGCCGGAGGCTATGGAGGATTTGACAGAGCGACAAAAAGAGATGGTGCGGATGCACTTCTTCGATGATAAGACGGTGTCCGATATTGCCCGCGAACTGGCGGTGAATCGCTCCACCGTTTCCCGCTGCTTATCCCGCGCCGAGCGCCGCCTTTTACGAACGCTCCGCTTCACATTATAAGCCTACGGTCCCGCCTCTTGACAGAGATGCGGGGCCGAGAGTATGATGGCGATAGACACGTACGTTTCATAAGGAGGCTTATCTTATGTTCCAATCCCTACTCCATAATAAATATTTGCGTCTGCTCACCGGTATTCTCGGTGCGATCATCCACGCCGCAGCCATCAACACTTTTGTTGTGCCCCAAGGCTTCTACTCCGGCGGTCTTTTCGGCGTATGTCAGGTTGTTCGTACCCTGTTGGTGCAGCAGTTTGCTCTCGTCACGCCAGTGGATCTGGCGGGAGTTTTCTATCTTTTGGTGAACATTCCCCTGCTCATTTTGGCATGGCGTTCCTTTGGTCGCCCCTTCGTCATTCGCATGACTATCTGCACGGCGGTGGATTCTATTGCACTGGCTCTCATCCCCTCCCCCGCGGTGCCCATCGTGGCCGATCCCCTCACCTCCTGCCTTATCGGCGGCATCTGCGCAGGTTTCGCCTGCGGTCTTGTCCTTACCTGCGGCTGCAGCGTGGGCGGTCTTGATGTACTGGGTCTGTACCTCAGCAAGAAGGGCAGCAGCTTTACCGTGGGCAAGTTTTCCGTCTCCTTCAACGCGGTACTCTATGCTGCCTGCGCACTGATCTTCTCTCTCCACACCGCCCTTTACTCCGTGATCTACACCGTATTTGCCGCGCTGTTTATCGACCGCGTCCATCAGCAGAACATCTCTGTGCAGATGCTGATCTTTACCAAGAATAAATCTGCGGAGATAAAAGCGTTTATTATGGAGCGGCTGAGCCGCGGTGTCACCCTTTGGGACGGGCGCGGCGGTTATACCAACGAACCGGTGGAGGTGCTGTGCGTGTGCCTCAACAAATATGAGATCGCCACGGTGCAGCAAATGCTCCGAGAAGTGGACAACGATGCCTTCTTTATCGTGCAGGAAGGCGTCCGCGTTGGCGGGCATTTTGAGCGGCATCTGCTTTAAAAGCCTTGCCTTTGCACATTTTTCACTTTTTCTGTCTCTTTTTACGCAATAGCGCGAATTCTCCCTTGTACAGATGTTGTTTTCATGCTATAATTAGGAGAATTCTTATGCTGGTTATCAGTGTTTGGGGGCACCTATGCAGGAAAAGACACGTTATATCGGCTCAGTCCGATTTTATAAAAATATGCTGTTGGTTGTCATCGCGCTTTTGGTGCTGATTTTAGCCGCGGTTTCGCTGTATTATCACCATCGCTATCGACAGGCAGTAGAACTGCTGGAAGCAGAATACAGCGCCTCCATTGAAGCCATTTTGAATATCGACAGCGATCCTTTGGTATATCAGACCCTCTATGAGGATTTTTACGCACCGCAGGTCTACGATGCTACGGCTCGTGTCTCCGGCACCGCCTATCTCACCTTTGATGGTGGACCTTCAGAGCACACCGATACCATTCTTTCTCTTTTAGCGCAGGAGGGGGTAACAGCCACATTTTTCGTCAACGGCAACCCCGGCGGCGACCCTCAATATGATGCGCGGCTTCGCGCCATTGTAGATGGCGGACATACCTTGGGTATGGGCAGTTGGAGTAACGATCACGCGGTGATATACTCCTCGGTGGAATCGTATCTGGCAGATATGTCTGCCCTCTATACCTACATTAAAGATACGACCGGCGTAGCACCTACGGTGTTCCGTTTTGCCGGCGGTAGTATCAACAGCTACGATGCCGGTATCTACCGCGAACTGGTAGCAGAGATGGTCCGCCGCGGCTTTGTTCCCTATGATTGGAACGTATCTGCTGACGGTGGTGCAGGCAGCACCCAGCTCTCCGCTGAAGAACTGGTCATCCATGTGGAAGATTCCTTGACGGGCCTTGACCGCGCTGTTGTGCTGCTGCATGACGACACATCCCACACCACCACTTTGGAGGCGCTGCCCGGAATCATCACACTGCTGAAGGACCATTCCTTCACGCTGTCGGCGTTGACCCCCGATATAAAGCCCGTACTGTTCGCGTATCCCAATTGACCCCCTTTTTGTAAAACAAATCTAGACATCATTGCCGGGAGGAAATCACAATGAGTAAGAAAGATAATTTCAACAAGGCCGTTTTTGATATGTTTGGCGTCGGCGCTGTACAGGTCGTAACGGAAACCGAGGCACAGCAGGACGAAGCTGTTGTCGAGCAGGGTCTGAGCGCCGAGGTGCAGCGCACCGAGGTCGCCTCCCCCGCCGCTCCCCAGGCTGCGCCCTATTCCCTCGTCCCCGCCACGTTTTTGGCTCCCGGCACTTCCCTGGAGGGCAAGCTCAAGAGCAAGGGTGATGTGGAGATCGCCGGCAGCTTCAGCGGTGAGATCGAGGCCGACGGCAATGTAACCCTCCGCGCTGACGCTACATGCAACATCGTCTCCACCAGTCTTAATGTTGTCTCCTGCCAGCTGAACGGCGATTGTAACGTTTCCGGAAGCATTACTGTCAGCGAGAGCTCCGCCGTCTCCGGCAATGTCTTTGGCGACGACTTGTTCTGTTCCGGCACGATTACCGGCGACATCTGCGTAAAAAACAGCCTTTCTTTGGAGAGCACCGCCCGCGTTTACGGCAATATCACCGCAGGCACCATCGCCATGGCTCGCGGCGCTGTCATTAAGGGCACTGTTTCTATGGAGCAGAAATAAGATTTTACTACAGCATTAAAAAGAGGGCTGCCAAGGCAGCCCTCTTTTTTTACAGTTTTTTCTCCATATATACCGCTTCTTCCACAGGGTTGGTGAAGTAGTACTTGGGAATCTCATAGAAGCCCATCTTCATATAAAGACCATACGCCTCGTCCAAATAGGGCGCGGTGTCAAGGCGCATCAGGTTGTAGCCTGCACCTCGCGCTTCATCGATGATGCGCTCCATCATATCCCGCCCAATACCGCTGCCGCGGTATTCGGGGCGCAGATATACCCGCTTCAGCTCGCAGATGCCCTCTTCCAGCTTGCGGATGGCCACGCAGCCTGCGTCCTTACCGTCACAGCGGACGAGGAAGAGTCGGCCTTGGGGTTCACCATACTTCTCCTCCAAGTGCAAAATCTCTTCATCATAATTCTGCACAGCGAGGCACTGGCGCATCTGTTCGCCGCCTCTTTCGCCCAGCAAGGCGGCGTATTCCAAAAACAGGGGCAACAGATTCTCTCCCAAATCATACGCGCGGTGATAGGTAACGGTCATGGCGCAACGCCTCCTTTCATGGTGTGGAAATTAGTCGCAGAACAGAATATCCTTTTTCTTCATGCCGACCTTTGCGGCGGCTGCCAACACGGTCTCCTCGGCGGCGGCAGGAACGGTCACCACTGCGCCGTACTTCTTTACAACAGGCAGCAGCGCATCCACATCCGCGGCAGCACACTTCACCATAGCCTTGCCGTTATAGCGGCGGAGGGCGGCCTCCAAGGCCGCAGCGTTAGCGGTCTCCAGCTGCAGGGGCTGGCCCGACACAGCCTGCACCTCGCACACGGCATCCTTCAGCACGGAAACCACATCCACCTCGGGGAGATCCACGTTGATGTTCATGATCTCCACCTCGTCCTGCAAATCGAGGGCGGCATCGATAATATCTTCCACATCGCCGTCTACCAAAGACTTGCGAACGCTCTCATCATCCTCAACGCAAGCGCCGATGGTGGTATCATCCTCGCCGAAGCAGACGGCGTGGTTATAAGAGGAAATCACGGTGCGCTCCTTCTCCGTAAGGGGCTGAGGGGCAACACCCTGCACCTTTGCGCTGAGGCGGGACAGATATTCGGGGTTCGTACCACAGCAGCCGCCCACGGCGCGAACGCCGCAGTTCACCATGTCCACCACTTCGTCCACGAACTCATCCACCGTCACGTCAAACACGGTCTTGCCGTCCTCCAAACGGGGCAAACCTGCGTTGGGCTTGAGAACCACAGGGACGGAGGCAACGGCCAACAAACGCCCCACCACGCTGCGGAGCTGCTTGGGGCCGAGGGAGCAGTTGGCGCCAATGAGATCAGCGCCCATACCCTCCAACAGCGCCACCATGGCCTCGGGAGTAGCGCCCGTCATGAGGTTACCGCTCTGACCGTAGGCGTTGGTCACCAGCACAGGCAGGTTGCAGTTCTCCTTCACGGCCAAGACCGCAGCCTTGGTCTCATAGCTGTCAGCCATGGTCTCCACCACCACCAAGTCCACGCCTGCGGCAGCGCCGAAGCGGACGGTCTTGGCAAAGGCGGCGACGGCATCTTCAAAATCGAGGTCGCCGTAGGGCTTGAGAAGCTTGCCCAGAGGGCCAATATCCAGCGCCACGAACTTCTCCTGAGGCGTGTCGCTCTGGTCGCGGGCAGCCTTGGCGTTGGCCACAGCAGCAGTGACGATGGCCTCCAGATCCTCATCGGAGAACTTCAAGCCATTAGCACCAAAGGTATTGGTAAACACCACGTTGCTGCCTGCATCATAATAGGCCTTGTGCATGCCTGTGATGACCTCGCCGTGGCTGACATTCCAAGGCTCCGGCGACTCGCCGGGCTGAAGGCCGCGCTGCTGCAAATACGTACCACAGCCGCCATCGAGGCAGACTACGTGATCTTTCAAATACTCTAAAAATGTCATTGTTCTCTCCTCCGACACATAGTTTCTCGTGGGTTTTCGCATTTTACAGCATTATACACCACGGGATTGGGAAACGCAAGAGTGCCGCTATTGACTTCACGCCTTGCTCTATGGTATTCTTTTTTCACAAAGAAGAGGAAAAGGGGGCATTTTCATGAAAAAACTGTCTTTTAAAGTGCAAGTTTGGCTGGGTGCGGCTGTGTTCATCCTTTGCCTCGTTTTGTCCCATGTGCTGCATATGGGGTGGATCCATAATCTGGGCTGGGTCATCTACGGTCTTTTGTTCCTCGTTCACCCTGTGCCGCCTGAGAATGTCCACGGCGAACCCAAGAAGTTGAAAATGTACGCCCGCATTGCGGGTATTATTGCGATTCTCTGGGGATTGTTGGTGCGGTATCAGTTTTAATTGAAAGAAAAGCAAAATTCCCTCTTGACAAACGCAAAAATCCGCGATATAATACATCTTGCGTTTGCGGGCGTAGCTCATCTGGTAGAGCGCGACCTTGCCAAGGTCGAGGTAGCGAGTTCGAGCCTCGTCGCCCGCTCCAAAAAAGAAGATCCCCATCCGGATGGATGGGGATTTCTTTTTTGGAGTTACAGTTTGCGAGGCAAACTGCCCGCCTGCGGCGGGTTTTATTTTACAGGTGAGGGGTGGACTTCGTCCCCCCTCACACACCCCCCTTTGTTTCTAACAGGATTCGCGCGCAGACATCAAAAAGCACCATCTTCACAGATGGTGCTTTTTCTCTTTTATTCTCCCATGATAATTTCCACGATACCTGCACGGGCTTCGTCGGGATAGAACTGCACCTGCCACGATGCACCCGTTTCCTGTGCGGCGGCAACTTCATCCACAATCGCGTAGATGGCAGCGGCATCACTATAGAAGTTCGCCAGCTGCACCGCCATTTCACTGGCACCGTTCTCCGCAGCAGCGGTGAGCAGGTCACGAAGTGCCGTGACACCCGTCACGTTCACCAAGCGTCCCATCTGCTCAGCACTGCGGCGATAGCTGATGGTCAGCTGCAGGTCGATGTAGTTGCGGTTGGTGTCCGAGATGGTGTAGGTCATGTACTCCACGGCATAAGAGCCCATGGGGGTCTCACTCTGCACCTCTTGGCAGGCAGCATCCACCACCTGCTGCACATCCCCCAGCTCTTCAGCTGCATAGAGCCAGATCGTGCCCTCTTCTGCCCGTTCACCCACCAGCACCAACAGGTCGTTGACCAAGTCCTGATACGTTTCGGCGCGGAGGACGGACTTATCCTCACTTTCATAGTAGGAAGAACTGTGGGGCTGGACACTGGTGTAGCTGCGCTCCAGCATGGAACAGCCTGTCATGCTCACACACATGAGCATAGTCAGCAGCAATATTACGGCTCTTTTCATAGGGCTGCTCCTTTCGGGGTGGAAATTAGAAGAGTTCCGTCTGCTTCTCCTCGCTGTCCTCGGGCTTTAACAGTGCGCCTGCGGCGGGGAGGTTGCGGGTACGGTAACGGCTCATGTTGACGATGCCGCTCTCGCCTACGGGAATCACACGCTCCAAGCGGTACTTGGGCTTGAGGGTCATGACGGCCACGCCCTGTGTGGCGCGGGTGGTCTTGGGGGTAAGGGAGGCGCTGTGCATCAACAGGCAGCGGCCCTCGGTGCTGTAAAGCGCCAGTTCCCGCTCCTCGCGAAGCTGCAAGATGCCGCAGAGGGCTGCCTTGTCGCTGTACGCGCCCGTCAAGCGGCGACGGTTGGAAGTGGTGGCATAGGCGTTGAGGGGCACCTTGGCGGCCTTACCGTTTTCAAAGAAGAACATCATGTGGCCGCTGTAGTCCCCTGCCAGGGCGAGGTAGACGACATTCTCGCCCTCGTCCATGCCAAGCTTTGCAGGGAGATAATCGCCCAGCAGAGAGGCCTTGGACTCGCCAAACTCACTGGCGCGGATCTTATAAACCTGCGCCTTATCGGTGAAGAACAGCAGTTCTTCGGCGTTGCGGATCTCGAAGGTCTGACGAAGGCTGTCGCCCTCCTTGAACTTCTGCTCACCCGACATACGGAGGGACTGGGGTGTGATCTTCTTAAAGTAACCCTCACGGGAGAGGAAGAGATGAACGGGATAGTCCTCAATCTCGTCCTCTTCCACCTCTTCTACCGCCTCATGGGCGTAGATGATCTCGGTGCGGCGCTCCACGGCGTATTTCTTGCGAACATCGCTCAGCTCATCAATGATGATGGACTTAATGCGGCGGGGGTTGGAGAGAGTGTCCTCCAAATCCATGATCTCATCCTGCAACGCGGAGGTCTCTGCCACACGCTTTAGGATGTACTCCTTATTAATATTACGCAGCTTCAGCTCTGCCACAAACTCGGCCTGCACCTTATCGATGCCGAAGCCGATCATCAGGTTGGGGATGACCTCGGCCTCTTCCTCCGTCTGACGGATGATGGCGATGGCCTTGTCAATATCCAGCAGGATGCGCTTCAAGCCCTGCAGCAGGTGAAGCTTTTCACGCTTCTTATTGAGGATGTAAAACACGCGGCGCTTGACGCACTCGGTACGCCATGCTGTCCACTCCTCCAAAATCTCCCCCACGCCCATGACACGGGGCTGACCTGCCACGAGAATGTTGAAGTTGCAGCTGACGGTATCCTGCAAGGGGGTCAGCTTAAAGAGCTTGGCCATCAGCTTATCGGGATCAACGCCGCGCCTCAAGTCGATGGTCAGCTTGAGACCGCTGAGGTCGGTCTCATCGCGCATGTCGGAGATTTCCTTGATCTTGCCCGCCTTTACCAGCTCCGCCACCTTATCGAGGATGACTTCAATGGAGGTGGAGTAGGGGATCTCGTAGATCTCGATGAGATTCTCCGCCTTCACATAGCGGTAGCGGCTGCGGATCTTCAAGCCGCCGCGTCCTGTGGCGTAAATCTCACGCAAGGTATCGTCATCGCGCAAAAGCTGTCCGCCTGTGGAAAAATCGGGAGCAAGGAGCGTAGAGGCGATGTCGTGCTTAGGGTTCTTCAAATAGGCGATGGTGGTGTCGCACACCTCGCCCAAGTTAAAGCCGCAGATCTGAGAGGCCATACCGACAGCGATGCCTTGGTTGGCGCTCACC
>CAYTOO010000073.1:0-4241 GCA_964439545.1 uncultured Oscillospiraceae bacterium
TTTTCTCTCCCTCCGTCTTTTTGCTTCGCAAAAATCCACCTCCCTCGTCAGAGGGAGGCGAGGGGCGGCGGTCGCCGCCCAAAAGTAACTGTTAACTGTTACTTGTTAATTATTAATTGAATAAAAAGGAAGAGAGAGCCTTCGCTCTCTCTTACTTTTTATTACTCAGCCTCCGTCTGCTCTTCCTCATTGACAGCCGGTTGCTTTTCATCCTTTTCAGTTTCTTTCTTTACGGGGACGGGTTTTTCGCAGCGGTCGTAATTCTCGCTCATGCGGCGAATCTTCGCTGCCAGCTCTGCGCTTGCCTCGCCCTCCAGCATGCGCCACTGCCAGTTGCCCTCGGGGATACCGGGGGTGTTCATGCGGTGGCCTGTGCCAAGGCATAAGTAATCCTGCATCTGTGCTACAAACAGGTCGGAAACGCTGCCGAGGCCGCCGCGGAGGATGCCCCAAGAGAAGCCCTCGCGTTCGCTTAAGCCCAAGTACTCCGTAGCGTAGGCGATGTCCTTGGGTGCGGCTTCCTTGCGCCACATCTCCAGGGGGGAGTTATCGTGAGTGCCCGTGTAGCAGACACAGTGGTTTTGATAGCTGTGGGGGAGATAGCTGCTGGAGTCACGGGAGTCGAAGGCGAACTGCAGCACCTTCATGCCGGGCCAGCCGCTGTCGCGGAGGAGCTTTGCAACGCCCGGAGTGGGGAAGCCCAAGTCCTCGGCGATGAAGCGCAGCTCGGGGAACCAGCCGTTCAGCGCGCCCACCAAGCGCATACCGGGGCCGGGGAGCCACTTACCGTTGCGGGCGGTGGCCTCACCGTAGGGCACTGCCCAGTACTCATCAAGGCCGCGGAAATGGTCGATGCGGATCACATCGTAGAGCTTGCCGGCACCGTCAATGCGGCGGATCCACCAGCCGTAGCCGTCCTCGCCCATGGCGTCCCAGTTGTAAAGGGGCGTACCCCACAGCTGACCGTCCACGGCGAAGTAATCCGGCGGCACACCGCTGACAGCAGTGGGCACGCACTGATCGTCCATCTGGAACCACTCGGGCTCAGCCCACACATCGGCGCTGTCGAGGGGGACATAGATGGGCAGGTCGCCAATGACGAAGATGCCCTTATCGTGGAGGTAGGTGCGCAATGCATTCCACTGGCGGAAGAAGAGGAACTGGATGTAGATAAAGAGCTCCACATCCTCACTGTACTTCTCGCGAGCCTCAGCCATGGCCTCCGCCTTGCGCAGGCGAATGTCATCGGGCCACTCTGTCCAGGGACGCATGCCGTAGTGGCGCTTGCAGGCCATGTACAGAGCATAGTCCCACAGCCAGCGCTTGTTGTCCTCGATGAAGGCGGCCACTTCTTCCCTGTCACGCTCCCAACCGCGCTCTTTGGCGAGGGTGAGGACTTCAAAGCGGCTTTCGTAAATCTTACCGTAGTCCACGGCGCGGGCATTGCTGCCCCAATCACGCATGGTGACCTCTTCCTCCGTCAGCAGACCGTCCTCAATCAGCGTATCGAGGTCGATGAAGTAGGGGTTACCTGCGAAGGTGGAGAAGCTCTGGTAAGGGGAGTCGCCGTAGCTGGTGGGGCCGAGGGGCAGGAGCTGCCAGTACTTTTGGCCTGCAGCGGCGAGGAAATCGGCAAAATCGTAAGCTGCCTTGCCCAGTGTGCCGATGCCGTAAGGAGACGGCAGGGAGGACACGGACAGCAAAATGCCTGCAGAACGTTCCATAGTGTTTTTCTCTTTCTCCTAAGATATAGGGGGTAAGTTTCGGGCGGCGGATGCCGCCCCTTGGCTCCCCTTGTGAGGGGAGCTGGATTTTTGCGAAGCAAAAAGACTGAGGGGTAGTCCGTTTTTGGGTCTCTCCCTCCGTCACGGCTACGCCGTGCCACCTCCCTCGTCAGAGGGAGGCAAGGGCGCTCCGCGCCGCGGGGTTGCAAGAGGTTGCGGTAGGACTTGTAGGGGCGGGCGACTCTGCCCGCCCGAGGAACCTTGCGGGTATCTCCGAGCGGGCCGACAGGGTCGTCGGCCCCTACATTTGGTGCGGTGCATCGCAAGAACATTTTAATCATTTTTCCCTGCGCTTCGCGTAGGGAAAAATACTCTGCGCTCTGTAAGTGTGCGCAAAAGCCTCGCAGAGTTCGCAGCCCGCAGGCTGCGAATCATTTAAATCATTTTCCCCCGCGACATGTCCCCCAAGGGGACTTGCTTCGCGGCGTGCGTGGGGGAAATTATTTAATCATTTTTCTGACGACATGTGCGTCAGAAAAATACCCCGACTTAGCCGCCTTGGGCGGCGACACCAGTGACCGAGGTCAGCTGGTGAGGGGGAATCTAAAGGGGGGATGAAATCCCCTCTTTACTCTCACTCATCCCTTCACGGCGCCTGCGGCCACACCCTTGATGATGTGCTTCTGGCACAGGAGGTAGAAGATGATGACGGGGATGATGCTCATGAGAATGAGGGCCATGGTTGCGCCCAGATCCACCGTGCCATAGCTACCCTTCAGGTACTGGATGTGGATGGGGATGGTGCGGTACTCGTTGATGTCCAGCACCAGGTAGGGCAGGAGGTAGTCGTTCCAAATCCACATGATCTCCAGAATACCCACGGAAATGAGGGTGGGCTTCAGCATGGGGACGACCACGTTGAAGTAGGTACGGACAGGGCCGCAGCCATCGATGGCGGCTGCCTCTTCAATGGACAGGGGGATGGACTTAACAAAGCCCACGAACATAAATACTGCCAAACCTGCGCCGAAGCCCAGATAGATGACGGGGATGGTCCAGGGGGTGTTCAGATTCAGCTTGTCGGCGGTGCGGGACAGGGTGAACATGACCATCTGGAAGGGCACCACCATGGAGAACACGCAGCCGAAGTACACAATGCGGCAAATCATGCTGTCCACGCGGGAGATATACCATGCTGCCATAGAGGTGAACAGCAGGATCAGCAGCGTGCCCAAGAGGGTGATGACGAAGGAGTACAGGACAGACTTATAGAAGGGGTAGTTACCAAAGGTCATGCCCTTGATGAAGTTGGCCCAGCCTGCGTACATTTCGCCCGAGGGCCAAGCAAAGGTGGCGGTCTTAACAAAGGTGTTGATCTTAAAGGAGTTCAGCAGCACCATGAACACGGGGATGACGTACACCACGGAGATGACAGAGAAAATGACCGTGAGCAGCATGCTCTTGAAAGAATTACGCTTTGCCATTACTGCTGCACCTCCTTACTGCGGGTGGCACGGAGCTGGATAAGACCCATGGCCGCCACGAGGATGAAGAACAAGACGGCCTTGGCCTGTGCCGTACCACGGGAGTGGAGACCGGAGCCATTGAAGGTGCTGACGATGTTCAACGCCAGCATTTCTGTCGTCTTGATAGTCGAGCCGTCGGGGTTGATGATGAAGGGGAGACCGTCGGTCAAGGCCAAGTTCTGGTCATAGAGCTTGAAGCCGTTGGTGAGGGTCAGGAAGGTGCAGATGGTGATGGAGGGCATGACGTTGGGGATGGTGACTTTCCACAATGTCTGCCACTTGGTAGCGCCGTCGATGCGGGCGGCCTCCAGCATATCCTCGGGGACAGCTTGCAGACCTGCGATGTAAATGATCATCATATAGCCGATCTGTTGCCAGCACAGCAGTATGACAAGTCCCCAGAAACCGTACTTGGTCTCCAGCAGGATGGAGGTATTCATCTTGGAGAGGATGCCGTCAAAAATCATGGACCAGATATAGCCCAGCACGATGCCGCCGATGAGGTTGGGCATGAAAAAGACGGTACGGAACAGGTTTGCGCCCTTCATCTTCTGAGTGAGGGCGTAAGCCACGGCGAAGGCCAGCACGTTAATGAGCACCACCGTCACCACCGTGAAGAGGGCGGTATACCAAAAGGCGCGGGTGAAGGACTGATCCTGGAAAGCGCGGATATAGTTCTCCAAACCAACCCACTTGGCGTTCTTGGTGATCTTAAACTGGCAGAAGGACAGATAAATGCCCTGCAGGAACGGCCAAACGAATCCGATGCAGAAAGCGGCCACCATGGGACCCATAAAGAGGGGGAACCAGCGGCGGATAGGCTTACGCAGCAGATTGCCATTGACCGAGGATTCATCGCGTTTGCGTTTCATAATGGATTCTCATCTCCCCGATAGTAATTTTGCGGTAGTACACAAGTGACTCTCGCAGCCTCGTGCAGCCACGGGAGTCGTATTTTCAGTTAACAATTAACAGTTAACAATTAACAGTT
>CAYTOO010000073.1:4341-8158 GCA_964439545.1 uncultured Oscillospiraceae bacterium
CAGTTAACAATTAACAGTTAACAATTAACAGTTGGCGGGCGGATGATATCCGCCCCTACGTCATCACAAGGGACTCGGTAGGACTTGTAGGGGCGGTTACTAACCGCCCGCTATTTTAATCATTTTTTGCCGCGGTTTCCGTGGCAAAAAATACTCTGCGCTCTGTAAGTGTGCGAGCGTAAGCGAGTGCGCGGCACAGAGCGGAGAGGGGATTTAAAGGGGAGAAAGGCTCTCCCCTTTAATAGTTAGCAGAAGGGGGCGGGCAGATGCCCGCCCCCCTTAGTATAACTCTACTATTCAGACAGCGTCAAGCCAAATTAGCCGTTGACGTTGGCATAGCAGGTAGCCCAACCGGCCACGAAAGCGGTCTCAACGGCATCCCAGTTAGCATCGGAAGGATCAGCGTTGTAAGCGTTCAGAGCGGAGACCAGAGCGGCACGATAGTTGTCAACATCGGGCTGATAGTTGGTTGCCCACCACATGTTGGTCTTGCCCTGACCGGCCAGCTCGTTGGCCATAGCCAGGAAGGGGTTGGAGGAGGCAACAGCCTGCTTGTAGGGCATAACGCCGAAGGTGCCAACTGCCAGAGCGGAAGCCTCGGCATCGGTGACCAGCCAGTACATGAAGTCCAGAGTGGCCTTGATGTCTTCCTCGGAAGCCATAGCGTTGACAGCCCAGTAGTTCTCAGTACCGCAGTTCAGACCCACATTCTCCTCGCCGGCGACGCCGGAGTAGTAGGGGATCATAGCCAGATCGTCAGCGGTGAAGACCTCGGACAGGGAGCTCCACTCCCAGTTGCCCTGAGGATGGAACACAGCCTTGCCATCCTTGAACTCGGTGGTAGCATCGTGACCACCGGTAGCCAAATCGGTACGGGCGACAGTGCCGTTAGCGAACATCAGATCCATCAGGTTACGATAGTTGTCCATGTAAGCGCCGGTCAGCTCAGCGGGGACAGTAGTCCAAGCCTCGGGAGCGTCAACGCTCTCCCAGTAGTACTCCAGGTTGGCAACATGGCCGGTGAAACGCCAGGAGGAGCTGGGATCCATGTCAGCGGCAGTGAAAGCGGCGAAGCCCAGCTCGTCCTTACGGGCGGTGATGTCCTCGACGATAGCCTTCAGAGAATCGAAGTTGGTGATGTCGGCGACCTCGTAGCCGGCCTCAGCCAGGAGAGCCTTGTTGACCATGATGCCGTAGCACTCATAGCAGTAACCGATGGAGCAGACCTTACCCTCAGTATCCTTCAGAATGTAAGCGTCGGTGTTCAGCTCGTTGAACACGTCGGTGCCGGAGAGGTCATAGCAGAACTCACCCCACTCCTGAACGGCAGCGGTGTTGCCCACCACGAACATGGTGGGAGCGGCATCCTTGTCCATCTCAGCGGTCAGAGTGTCGTTGTAGGTACCGGAAGCAGCGGTAACAACCTTGACGGGGACACCGGTCTTGGAGGTGTAGAGAGCTGCAATGTTCTGCAGAGCCTCGTCGGACTCGGGCTTGAAGTTCAGCCAATAAACGCTGCCGGCAGCAGCATCGGCACCGTCATCAGCAGCGGGCTTGTCGCCACAAGCGACCAGACCCAGCACCATGACCAGAGCCAGCATCAGAGCAAGAAACTTTTTCATACTTTGATTTTCTCCTTAAAAAAATTTTTTATTATTTTCACAGCAAGGGCTGTAAAAAACTGGTTGGGGGCGCTGCCCATATGGGCAGCAGAAAAAGCGGTACCGCTTTTTCTATGTTTTTTGTTGGGGTGGGAAAGGCGCCTGTGATGTTGTGGGGCGGCCTGCCCTCAGGCCGCCGCCATTTATCGGGGCGTTTCCGTATGTTGTGCGGGCGGCGAAAGCCGACCCTCGGCTCCCCTTGTCAGGGGAGCTGGATTTTTGCGAAGCAAAAAGACTGAGGGGTAGTCGTTCTCTCCCTCCGTCAGCTTCGCTGACACCTCCCTCGTCAGAGGGAGGCAAGGGCGCTGCGCGCCATTTTAGATAGTCGCCACGCTGCGACCTTGGCACAATGTGGTAGGCAAAATGTGCTGCACGTGCGCCCCTTCGCCGCTCATCAGTGCCAAAAGCTGCTTCACGCTCTCGCGGCCCAGATCCTCTTTCGGCTGAGAAAGGGTGGTCAGCGGCGGCTCAATGTAGGCCGACAGCTCCAGACCATCGATGGCGATGACGGAGCAATCCTCGGGGACACGGCGACCGCAATCTCGCAGTGCGCGCATAGCGCCGATGGCCATGTTGTCGGAGATGGCAAACACGGCGGTAAAATCGCCGCCAGTTTCACTCTCCAGCGCCGTTTTCACCGTGTCATGTGCGCCGCGGATACTGTAGTCGTTGGTACACAGGACGAGGGAGGCGTCCACCTCCAGCCCGTGGTCGCGGAGAGCCTTCACATAGCCCTCGTACCGCAGCTGGGAGATGGAGCGGTCATCGGTGGCGGCAATGAGGGCGGCGATGCGCTTATGACCGCACTTGATGAGGTGCGCCACCGCCTCGTAGGCGGTGTCCTCGTCGGCGATGGAGACGGAGGAGTAGCTGTCCTTGGGCAGCGTGCCATAGTGGTTGCCGTAAGAACAGCAGACGAAAGGCACGGTGATGGAGGCCACATCCTCGGGGGTGTAGTCGAACTGACCGCCCAGGAGGATCAAGCCCCGCAGCCGCTTTTCACGCTGCATCATTGCCCCGTGATTGGCCTCGTCCTTGCCCGAGTCGATTTGCTGCATCACCAACGTGTAGCCCGCCTCGGTGACCGCCGTTTCGATGGCGCGGATAATGTCCGTATAGAAGG
Organism: uncultured Oscillospiraceae bacterium; assembly: GCA_964439545.1. Lineage (GTDB taxonomy): Bacteria > Bacillota > Clostridia > Oscillospirales > Oscillospiraceae > Vescimonas. The sequence goes on from CAYTOO010000073.1 coordinate 7,126, forward strand.
GGTTACTCACGCCGCGGACAACAAGACCGATGTTGTTGGAGCCTGTGCGGACAAGCTCACGGGCGGAGTTATTGGGGATATAGTTGGTGCTTTCAATGACCGCCTCCACCTTGCGGCGGCTCTCGGCGCTGACATCGGGTCGATTGTTCAGCACGCGGGAGACGGTGGTAATGCTGACGCCGCTCAAACGGGCGATATCCTTAATGGTCACGGCGACAACCCTGCACCTTTCTTGGGAATTTTCGGTGGTGAAAACGGTATCGGTATCGTTTTCAGTACCGCAGAGTGTAGTGTAGCAATTTTTATCAAAAAAGTCAAGGGCTGGCGGTATTTTCAGCACTTTATCCACAAATCGCCGCTGTAACTATGCTTTTTCACAAGGGGTATCCGCGCGGGGCTGTACAAATGTGCGCGGATGTGGTATAGTAGGTCGGAATGAACGAAAGGGAGGTTGGAGAGATGTATCTGTCCACACTTTGCTATATTGAGAATGAGGCGGGGGAGTATTTGATGCTCCACCGTGTGAAGAAGAAAAACGACTTGAACCACGACAAGTGGGTGGGCGTGGGCGGCAAGTTCGAGCCCGACGAGAGTCCCGAGGAGTGCGTTGTCCGCGAAACGCTGGAGGAGACGGGCTTGAAGCTCACCGACTATCAGCTTCGCGGTTTGGTGACCTTCATTTCCAGCCAGTGGGAGACGGAGTATATGTTCGTCTTTACCGCCACGGGGTATGAAGGGGAGCTGATTGAGTGCAACGAGGGCGACTTGGAGTGGATCCACAAAGATAAGCTGATGGAGCTGCCTTTGTGGGTGGGAGATAAGCTCTTCTTAGAGCGCATCCACGAGCAGAGCACGCCCTTCTTCTCCCTGAAGCTGCGGTACGAGGGGGACGATTTGGTGTATGCTGCCCTCGACGGCCGTGAGCTGACGCTCAATTAATAATTAACAGTTAACAGTTATTGGGCGGCGAACGCCGCCCCTCGGCTCCCCTTGTCAGGGCAAGACTCTCCCCAGCGGGGAGAGATGTCATGCG
>CAYTOO010000074.1:0-8082 GCA_964439545.1 uncultured Oscillospiraceae bacterium
GCCAATCCTCAACGGACTGCTCCAGAACGTTCTGGGGCTTGTTGAAGCCGTGGCAGACAGCCAGAATGTCGATGCGGCCATACTTGGCGACGCAGGCATCGATGACCTTCTGGAAATCCTCGTAATCGGAAGGATCAGCGGTAGCGAATGCGCAGTCGATACCCTCGGCCACGAACTCATCCTGCAGAGCCTGCAGCTTGGCAGCGTTACGACCGGTCATGAAGACCTTGGCGCCGGCATAGCCATAAGCCTTGGCCAGCACGCAGCCCAGAGCGCCGGTAGCGCCGGTAACGAAGGCAACCTTGCCCTCGACGGAGAACATATTATTTACAAAACTCTTCTCAACAGCAACCATTTTTCGTTTCCTCCTATTTCAATTAAGCCTCGGGGTAGTTGATGATGACCAGCATCTTGGCGGGCTTGCCGCTCTCGTTCTTCAGACCACGGCCCTCATTGGGGGGGAAGGAGATGGACTCACCGGCGTGGACAACATAGACGTTGCCGGCCTTATCGGTGATGGTCATCTCGCCCTCGAGGACGAAGTACACCTTCTCCAGGGGGTTGTCATCATAGGCCCAGTCAGCGCCGCCATCGGGCTCAAACTCGGAAATGCCGATCCAGAACTTGCTGGCACCGGTCTCATCCTTACCGTGATAACGCTTGCAAGTAACACCAAAATGACCTGCGGGGAAATAGGGCTCCAGCTCCTCATAAGTACGCTTAACCATAACAAGTGCTCCTTTCTGATTTTACATCCTCTGAAAATGACAATTTCGGGGATAATATAGACATAATTATAATACAATATAAATTAAAAATTCACAATAGAAACATTTGCGTAATACACTTACCGGAAGGTAACTACTTACTTTGAAGTGTCTTGAAAAACCCACAAACCTCTCCCCTGCCCTTTTGGGCAAACTGCTGTAAAAATCACGGATTTTTTACAATTTTGGGCGTTTTGCATAAAAAAATCAAGAAAATTTCAGCATTTCATGGCTGTACGGAAAAGGGATGATTATTCCCTTTTTCTTTCATTTATGGTACAATGTTTTACAATGATAAATCCACCTCAGAAAGGAGTGGGCGCCTTGGCAAGAAGCATCTTTGAAGAAGCCACCAATCCCTACCACTACGCCCTCCATTGCATCGGCGGTAAATGGAAAATGACGATCCTCCATGAGATCGAAACATATGGAAAAATCCACTTCAACCAAACGCTGAAGGTGCTGCCTATTTCTGAGAAGGTGTTCAGCCAGCAGCTGAAGGAATTGATTGAGGATGGCCTTGTGCAGCGGAATGTGGACAGCGCTGTGTATCCCCCTGCGGTGGAGTATGTGCTGACACAGGCGGGCGAGGAACTGATCCCCGTGCTGGACATTTTGTATATTTGGAGCATCCGACAAATGGACGCAAAAAATGTGCCCATCGATGCCGATGCCTTCGTGGTGCATAAGTCGGAGAAGTACGTCAATGAGCTCAACGAGATCATGGCGGACAACGGCTTTATTCCCGATGCCGAGCGCCGCGGGATTACGAGGAAAAAGTGAAAAATTGACAGCAAAACGCCGCAGCTTTTAAGAACTGCGGCGTTTTTTGTTGCAGAGAGTCAAATCATCGGAAAAGGCCGCCTCAGAAGAGGCGGCCTTTATATCACGGAATCAGTTAATTAAATAATGGCTTACTTACGGCCAACCAGAGCGTCATCCAGAGGCTTGCCGGCAGCAGCACGATACTTGTCGTCGCACTCCTTGACCTTGGCGGGCTTGAAGCACAGCACGCAGATCAGGGAGATAACAGCGATGACAGCAGTGATGATGAAGGGAGCCTTCACGTTGATCATAGCGATGGTCATAGCGAACATCATAGGACCGACGCACTGCAGGATGTTAGCAACGGGGTTGATAACGCCGAACACAGTGGAGAAGTCCTCACGACGCCAGTACTGAGCAGCACCGGAGACGGTGAAGTTGGAAGCAGCGCCCATGAAGATAGCCAGCATGATGATGGCGGGGATCATAGCGCCGCCGCCGATTGCGCCCAGGATGCCGGCCAGCAGCATGACAACAACGGAAACGGTGATGGCGGTCTTGGTACCGAACTTGCCGTCGATCAGGCCCAGGACATAGGAACCGATCAGAGCGAAGATCATGACCATGCCCATCAGCATGTCGAACTTGTCAGCCAGGCCGTTGGCGGCGAAGATCTGAGAAGTCTGAGTCATGGCGCCCACGGAGCAGCCCAGCAGGGTGCCCATGGGGATGGTGATCAGCCAGAAGGAGCCGCACTTCAGAGTGTTCTTCAGCTTCCACACGGTGGTCTTCTTGGCCTCGATCTCGGCAGCCAGCATAGCGTCAGCCTTCTCCTTGGTGAAGGACTTGTCGTTGTCGCGGAAGCAACCGCACTGCTCGGGATAGTCCTTGATGAAGATCAGACCGATCAGCCAGCCAACCAGACCAACGATCAGGAAGGGCAGGAAGCCGCCGAATACGTTGGGATGATGGTTAGCCATCATGTAAGCCTCGTTGAAGACGATACCGGCGAAGGGGCCCATCAGACCATTGCAGATGGGGAAAGCGAAGGTAGCGATACCCATGAAGACGCCCTTACGGGTGGGGAACCACTGACCGATCAGGATGCCGATGCCGAACATACCATAGATGTTGGACAGGACGTTGACCAGGAAGTAGCAAGCCAGCCACAGGCCGCCGGCGGGCAGAGCAGCAACACCGCAAGCGGTGATCAGGGTAGCCAGACCGAAGCCCATGATCATGGGCTTCACGGACTTCATCTTACCAACGAAGTTGGCCAGGATCAGCTGGATGGCGATACCAACCAGAGAAGCAACAGTGTAAATGGGGGAAATCTTAGCAGCGCCGCCGTACATGTCGGCCAGCATGTTCATGGGGAAGTTACCAAAGGCCTGGAAGACCAGGAAAGCGGTAACCTCGAAGATCAGCAGCATCCAACCGCGGAAACCGAAGTTAATGCCCAGCTTAGTTTTCTGATTCATTTTGATGTCTCTCCTCAAAATTTTGTTGTTTCAACTCCCTCTTGTGAGGGAAGTTGACGTGTGTTTTGACCGTGGGGTACGGTCGTTTCTCTTGGAATTCTTCCGTGATATTCCTTGCGAAAATTGGGTTTTGCGTATTCATATCAATGCTTTCCTCATGGGGCAGTGTCCAGCGGAGGGCCTGTTGGCCCCCACCGGAACTGTCATGAGGAAGAGCATGGACACGTGGAGTTTTGCTCGACTTTCCTCAGACTTAGGCCTTGAGATAGTCGAAGTTTTCGAAGACGGGAACGCCGGTGTACTGCAGCACCTCTTCCTCACCCTTCAGGGCGCGGATGGCACCGGCAGCCAGAGCTTCCATCTCGAACTCGCCGGCCTGTACGCTGACGGGAGCGATCCAGCTCACGTACTCGGTCAGCTGCTCCACCAGATACTTCTCGTGAGAGATACCACCGGTGAAGATAATGGCGTCGACCTTGCCCTTCAGAGCTGCAGCGCAGCCGCCGACGGCCTTGGCCAACTGGTAAATGAAGGCATCGTACACCAGCTTGGCATACTTATCGCCTGCATTGATCTTGGCAACGATCTCGCGGGCATCAGAGGTACCCAGATGATCGGCCAGACCGCCGTTCTTAACAACGCGGTCATACAGCTCCTTCTCGGTGTACTTACCGGAGAAGCAGAGCTTGATGAGGTCGGTGGCGGGCAGCCAGCCGGCACGGGTGGGTGCCATGGGGCCGTCACCGTTGACAGCGTCGTTGACGCTGCAGTACTTGCCCTTGCGGTGAGCTGCGATGGTGACACCGCCGCCGATGTGGCAGCAGATGAGGTTCATGTCCTCATACTTCTTGCCCACGGAGTTGGCGTAACGGATGCAGTTCTCCTTCTGATTCAGGGGGTGACCCTTGCTCTGACGATAGAACTCGTGGAAGCCGCAGATGCGCTCCACATCGTCCAGCTCGTCAACATCGGGGGGATTCACGCAGAACACCTCGCCGCCGTAGACCTTCTGCATCTCCTTGGCGATCTGAGGGCCAAGGGTGTTGGGGTGACGGACGGTGAAGCAGGCGCGTGCATGCTCCATGAGCTTGTCGTTGGCAGCGTAGACGCCGCCCTTGAGACCAACCAGACCACCGCAGCGGGCAGCGAAAGCATCCACACCCTCCAGGGACACACCGGCTGCAGTGACCTCAGCCATGATGGTCTCCATACGGTAGGGAAGCTGATCTGCGATCTCCTTGAACTTCTTCAGCTCTTCGGCAGCATGGTCAACGTTGGTGCCCCAGACCTTCTGATCGTCCTCAAACAGGGCGATCTTGGTGCTGGTGGAACCGGGGTTGATGACAAAAATCTTCATCAAACGTTCTCCTTAAAATTACTCGTCCAACAGCTCGCAGACATAGTCCACGGACTCGCCGATGGTAGCCTTGCGGCGGAACTGCATGAAGGGGATCTCCACGTCGAACTCGTCCTCGAGGACGGTGATCATGGAGGAGTAGTTGCCGGACTTCATGCCGATGTCAGCGTACTTGGTCTCCTCGGTGTAGTCCTTAGCGCCCAGCATAGCGTTCAGACGCTCGATGATCAGGCTCAAAACATTGCTTCTTTCTTCCATGGTTGTTCTTCCTCCAAATTCTTAAAATATAGTGTCCATGTTAGGTTTTGCTTATCGCTTGCAGGGGACGGGCTTCAGAGGGCCGCGAGGCTTGACGGCGCCGGCCATGACAATGGCCTCCTCGTCGCAGGCGCTCACGCACTTGCCGCACTGAGTGCATTCACTCTGATCGATGACGTGAATGAACTTCTTCTTGCCCATAATGGCATCGTCGTCGCACTCGTCCATACAATCGCCGCAGCCGATGCACAGATCGGGCAGGATGTGGAAGGTGACAAACTTCTTGCAGACGCCGGCTTTGCAGCCCTTCTTGGCGATGTGGGCGGCGAACTCGTCAGCGTACTTCTCCAGCATAGCCAGAGCGGTCTGACCCAGCTCGATACCGTCATCGCACAGGGACTGCTCCACCATCATGGTGCACAGCTTCTTCAGCTGCTCCATGTCAGTGCCGCGGGAACGCTTCATGGTGATGTCAGCCATGGTCAGCTCCAGCTGGGTAGCACCCTCGTAACCGAAGACGCACTTACCGCAGTCGGCGCACTTGTGAGCCTTGGCATAGTTCATCAGCTCATTAACGGGGCACTGCTTATCAGTGAGGTTCAACATCTTCTCGTTCATCAGTTGGCACCTCCGTATTCGCTCCACAGCTTGACGGGCTGGAACTGCAGGCGCAGGTCGCACTGCAGGCAGCGCTCGGCCTCGCACTTGGCCTGATCGCAGCTGTAGGTGTTGTAAACATCGATCTCGTCCTTGACGCGCTCATCGGCGGGACGCAGATCCTGCTCCACGCGCTCGAGCTTACCAAAGCCCTCGATACGACCGATATAGGGATCAGCAGAGCGCTCGCACAGAGTCTCAGCGATCTCGCCGTCGCCGCCCAGATAGCGGTCGATCTCAGCGGTCACCAGGCGACCCTGCTGGATGGCCTTGATGACGAAGCTGATGCCGGTGATGGCATCGCCTGCGGCGAAGACACCCTCCATGCTGGTGTTGAAGCCATCCAGCACAGGGAAACCACGCTCGTTCAGCTCGATACCGAAGTTGTCGAACTCTTGCAGGCCGGTGTGCTGGCCGGTGGCGAACACAACGCTGTCGCAGGAAACGACGGTCTGGCTGCCCTCTTCCACGACCTCGGTGACCTTGCCGGTGGCGCGGTCATAGGTGGAGGAGAGAACGGTATGGATACGCAGGCCGGTGACCTTATCGGGAGTACCCTCAATGGCCTCGAAGGAACGGCCGGGCAGCAGGTTGATGCCTTCCTCGGCGCCCTCGGTCTGATCATCCATATCAGCCAGGATCTTGTCAGCCTGCTCGAGGCAGGCCAGATTGACCTTCATACCCTTGCGGACGAGGCTGCGGGCCACATCGTAACCCACAGAGCCCGCGCCGATGACGCAGACGGTCTCGCCCAGATAGGACATATCCTTATTGGCACGGTTATCGGCCAGCACGTCCATAGCGGTGTAGACCTGCTTGAAGTCTGCGCCGGGCAGGGGCAGCTTCTTGCCCTTGCTGACGCCCACGGACACCAGAACGGCATCGTAGTCCTTCTTCAGAGCAGCAACATCGGTGACGGTGCAGTTGACCTCCGCCTTCACGCCGCAGTCGAGGATGTACTGGATCTCCTCCATCACATCCTCGAGGGGCAGACGGTAAGCGGGAATACCGCTGGTCATGGGGCCGCCCAGCTGGGGACGCTTCTCCAGCACGGTGACATCGTGACCAAGTTTATTGAGATAGTATGCAGCGGTGAGACCGCAGGGGCCGGAACCCACCACGGCGACACGCTTGCCGGTGCGCTCCTTCATGAAGCCCTTGGCCTTCCAAGCCTGCTCTTCATCATGCTCCACGGCGAAACGCTTCAGGTTGCGGATGCCCATGGGATCATTGATGTTGCCGCGCTTGCAGCCGGTCTCGCACAGGTGGTTGCAGATGTGACCCAGCACCAGGGGGAAGGGCACCTTCTCGCGGATGATGGCCACGGCATCGCCGGGACGACCCTCGCGGATGGCGCGGATGTAAGCGGGAATGTCGATATGTGCGGGGCATTCGGCAGAGCAGGGCACCACGTTATCGGCATAGGCGGGATACTTCTCCATGAGACCCACAGCGTCCACGATGGAGCCGGTGGGGCACACCTCGATGCAGGCGCCGCAGAAACGGCAGCCGGCGTCGATGAGGGACTTACCCTCGGGGATACCGGCATGGATGCCGGAGGCGTCACGGACATAATCCAGCACCTTCACGCCGCGCTTGTCCTGGCAGGCGCGGATGCAGCGACCGCAGCGGACGCAGCGGGTGAAGAGATGGGTGATGAGAGGATTCTTCTCATCGGTGGGGACGATGCGGGGCTTCTGGCGCCAATCTTCGCCGTTGACACCCATCACCTGATACAGGCTCTGGAGCTCGCACTTACCGAACTTGGGGCAGCCGGTGCACTCAGAGGGGTGGGTAGCCAGCATCAGTTCCATAGAAGTTCTGCGCACAGCATCAGCAGCTTCGCTCTTGGTGTTGACCACCATGCCCTCTTCCACGATGGTGGTGCAGGAGGGGACGGCAGCGGCATCACCGTTGATGCTCACGCTGCACAGGCGGCAACCACCCTTGGCCTCAAGGTCAGGGTGGTCGCACAGATGGGGGATATAGATCCCCGCATCCAGCGCCGCATGCAGAACAGACTGACCCTCGCGGGCCTCGACGTTTTTGCCGTCGATCGTCAGTTTGATCATAGCTTTATCGTTTCCTTACGTGTGTTGTCTTAATTTACCAAGCGTTGACCTTGGAAGCAACATCCTCAGCAGCCATACGGCCGGAGTTCAGGCAGAAGCCCATGGTGTTGCCGGGCAGGGTGAAGGGATAGCTGTCGCCAAAGATGGAGCAGGCATCGGTACCGACGCAGTACAGGCCGGGGATGACCTTGCCGTCCTCGGTCAGAGCCTGCAGCTTGTGGTTGACCTTGACGCCACCCAGAGAACCATAAGCACCAACGTGCTGACGGCAGGCATAGAAGGGGCCCTTCTCGATGGGCTCCATGTAGTGACGATCCTTCTCGAACAGCTCATCGAAGCCGGCGGCGCACATCTCGTTGTACTCCTCGACCTGAGCGACCAGACCCTCGACGTCGATGCCCATCTTCTCAGCCAGCTCCTCGATGGTGTCGGCCTTGTTGACGTTCTCGTAACCGGCGGCGATGTCACGCTCCAGCTCCTCCTCGAACACCTCGTACATGTTCAGGGGATGGACGCGGGAGATGATGTCGGGACCGTGCTTCTTATACTTCTTCAGCAGCTTGGAGTCCATGATGATGAAGGCGCACTTGCCGGGCTGGGAAGCGATGGCGTTACCAGTGAAGGTGGTGTTAGCGATCTGATCCTCGGGCATGAAGCGCTGACCGTCACGGTTGACCCACAGGCAGGGCTGACGGAAAGCACCGTCCATGACGAAGTGGTTCATG
>CAYTOO010000075.1:0-7720 GCA_964439545.1 uncultured Oscillospiraceae bacterium
AATCCTTGCAGTAGAACACGGGGATGGGCAGACCCCAGCGGCGCTGACGGGAGATGCACCAGTCGGCGCGCTCGCGGATCATGCTGGTCATGCGGTCCTCGCCCCAGGCGGGGAACCACTGGACATTCTCGATGGCCTTGATTGCGGCATCCTTGAAGGACTCCACAGAGCAGAACCACTGGGGCGTGGCCCGGAAGATGACGGGCTTCTTGCAGCGGTCGTGGTGGGGGTAGGAGTGGATGATCTCCTCGGAAGCAAAGAGCATGCCGCTCTCTTCCATATCGGCCTTGATGATGGGATTGGACTTCTCGGTGGGCAGGCCTGCGTACTTGCCGGCGTAGTCGGTGTGGCGGCCGTAGTCGTCCACGGGAACCACCAGCTCCATGCCGTAGCGCATGCAGGTCTGGTAGTCGTCAGCGCCGAAGCCGGGAGCGGTGTGGACACAGCCGGTACCGGAGTCCATGGTGACATAGTCAGCGGTGCAGAGCTGGCTGGTCTTGTCCAGGAAGGGATGCTGGGCCAGCATATACTCGAAGTCCTGACCAACAAAGGTGGCCACGATCTCATAGTTGTCAAAGCCGCCGATCATCATGACCTTGCTGCACAGAGCCTCGGCCATGATATACATCTCGCCGTTGTCGGCCTTCACCAGCACATAGCTCTCCATGGGATGGACGGCGATGGCCAGGTTGCCGGGCAGGGTCCAGATGGTGGTGGTCCAGATGACGAAGAACATCTTGGAGAGGTCGCCGTACTGAGCCAGCTTGCCCTTGTCGTCCTTCACGGGGAACTTGACATACACGGTGGTACAGGGATCGTCCTTGTACTCGATCTCCGCCTCGGCCAGAGCGGTCTCGTCGTGGGCGCACCAGTACACGGGCTTGAGGCCCTTGTAGATGTAGCCCTTCTTGTACATCTCGCCGAAGACCTTGACCTCCTCAGCCTCGAAGCCGGGGCTCATGGTCAGGTAGGGATGCTCCCAGTCGCCCACAACGCCCATGCGCTGGAAGCCCTTCATCTGGATGTCCACATACTTCTGGGCATAGGCGTGGCAGGCGGAGCGGAACTCAGGCACGCTCATGGCCTTGTGGTTGAGCTTCTGCTCCTTGATGATGGCGGACTCGATGGGCATACCGTGGTTATCCCAGCCGGGGATATAGGGGGTATAGTAGCCGCGCATGGCATAGCTGCGGGTAATGAAGTCTTTCAGAGCCTTGTTCAGGGCGTGACCCATATGGATGTTGCCGTTAGAGAAGGGAGGGCCGTCATGCAGGTTGAACAGGGGCTTGCCCTCGTTCTTCTTCAGCATCTCATTATACACATCCAGCTCCTGCCACTGCTTGAGCATATCAGGTTCACGGACAGGGAGACCGGCGCGCATAGGGAAGCCGCTCTTGGTCATGTTCAGTGTCTTCTTGTACTCCATGGTTGTTTCTCCTTATATGATATTTGAATTAACCAAATTAAAAAACGCCTTTGTCTCTTTTTTCAAGAGACAAAGGCGCATAATTACCTCTGCGGTACCACTCTCGTTGCCGCGCGAAAGCGCAGCCACTCAACCCCACCAACCGTGGGCGCGGGATGATAACGGCCCGCCGCCGTCCGAACTTACTGCGTATCTTTCAGCCGGATGCTCCGGGGTGATGCTCACATGCCGCCCGCCACCGTTTTACACCAACCAACGGCTCTCTTCGGGTCAAGGCAGGACATTGAGGCTGTCCCCTTCATCGCTTTTTGCGTATACAATCGGTATGATACCCTGTTTTTAGCGGTTTGTCAATGGTAAATTTCCCCTATTTTAGGGCATTTCTCCCTTAAAACAGGCCTGCGAGAGACAAAAGTCCGCCTGCGCCGATCACCGTGTAGAGAACACCGAAAATCGTCAGCAGCAGCGTGATCATGGCATAGCCAGAACCGCTCTTTTTCTTATGATAGTGCTTGCGGACATAGAAGAGGGTCAGGCAGGAGATACCCAGCAGCAGAGAGCTGATATGGGTCAGCAGCAGGCTCTCGGGGAAAGCGGCCATGCGCAGGATCAGCAGCACCACCACAGCGCCGAAGAGAGAAAACAGCACGATCTTCGTAGGGGTGGGGAGCTGCACCTTCTCACGGTTTTCCATCTTCTTGCCGATCTTGTTTGCAACATATGCGCCCGTGCCGGTGGCGTTATAGCCCTTATAGTTGCTGTTCTTTTTCTTGGAATGGGTATTCTTATTGGGATTACCCTTGGCCTTGCGAATCTGCTCGTCCTGATTGGCGTAGTGATTCGTCATGGTATACTGCGTATTCTTTGCCATTTTCTTTCTCCTCAAACTTAAATTTTCCTCATTGCAAGCCACAGCATGGCGTTCACGCTCTGCTCACGGATCTTCTCCCGATCGCCGGAGAGCTGCAGCTTCTCGCTGACGGTCTCCTTCTCCGAGGAAAAGGCGATGAACACCGTGCCCACCACGTTGCCCATCTCGTCGCTGGAAGGGCCTGCCACGCCGGTAACGGACACCGCCACATCAGCGCCGGTAGCGAGGCGCGCACCCTCTGCCATCTCCCGTGCCGTCTCGCCGGACACAGCACCGAACTGGGCGAGAGTTTCTTCCCTTACGCCCAAAAGGCGCATCTTTACATCATTCACATAGCTTACCACGCCGCCGCAGAACACCTGGGATGCACCGGGCACATCCGTCAGACGCTTGGCGCAAAGTCCGCCCGTGCAGCTCTCGGCGGTAGCCAGCATCAAGCCGCGCTCACGCAGCTTTTCAATGACTCTTTTTTCCATGTTTCACCTTACAGGGGCTTGATCTTTACCATCTCGCGGCGCTCCAGAGCCTGCTTGCACAGACCCTCCACATCCAGCACAGACTCGATGGCGCGAACTTCCTCCACCTCGGGACGGGTCTTGGGATGGCGGGGAGTAAAGACGGTACAGCAATCCTCATAGGGCAGGATGGAGGTGTCGAAGGTGCCCACATAGCGGGACAGGCGAACGATCTCCTCCTTGTCCATGCCGATCAAGGGGCGCAGCACGGGCATGGTGATGGCATCATCGCTGACCGCCAGCGCCTGCAGCGTCTGGCTTGCCACCTGACCGAGGCTCTCGCCGGTGACCACGGCGCGGCAGGCCAGCTCACGAGCCAACTTATCGGCAATGCGCATCATAAAGCGGCGCATGATGAGGGTAAAATACTCCTCATCGCAATCGCGGCGAATGGCCTCCTGAATCTCGGTGAAGGGCACAATATGAACGGTAAGGCGACCGCACCAAGGAGTCAGTTCACGAGCCAGCTGCAGCACCTTCTCACGAGCCATCTCGGAAGTGTAGGGGGGAGATGCAAAATGGAGCATCTCCAGCTGCACACCGCGCTTGGCGATCATGAAGGAGCTGACGGGGGAATCGATGCCGCCGGAGAGGAGGCTCACGGCGTGACCGCCCATACCGATGGGGAGACCACCGGCGGCAGGCTCGGCGGGGGCGTGGACGTAGGCGGCATCCTCGCGCACCTCCACATACACCGTCAGCTCGGGGTTGTGGACATCCACCTTCACATGGGGGAAGGCCTCGTGGAGATAGCCGCCCACCCACTGGCTCAGCTGAATAGAGCCCAAGGGGAAGGTCTTGTCGGCGCGCTTGGACTCCACCTTAAAGCTCTTGGCGGCGCGCATGGCATCGCCCAAGTACTGCTTGGCCGTCTCCAAAATGGCCTCTTTCGTCTTTTCGCAGGGCACAGCGCGTGCCGTGGCGATAATGCCGAACACCTGCTTGCAGGCGGCATAGGCGCTCTCGAAATCGTAGTCCTCGCCTACAGGCTCAACGTAGATGGTGGACTGGCGGGAATAAATTTTGAACTTGCCAAACTTGGCCGTACGGCGGCGCAGGTTGGACATGAGCTTCATCTCAAAGCTGCGGCGGTTGAGGCCCTTTAGAACCACTTCGCCCAGTTTGCAAAGGATAATTTCGTGCATGTTTCTCTCCTATTTCAGCAGCGCATTGCTGCGGTATTGGATGGCTTCTGCCAAATGGTGGGCGGCGATATTCTCGCTGCCCTCAAGGTCTGCGATGGTACGGGCCATACGTAAAATGCGGTCATGGCTGCGGCCTGTGAGGCTGAGGCGGTCAAAGGCATCCTTCATCAGCTTCTCACTCGTTGCATCCAGTTCACAGAACCGCGCGATCATAGCGGGGCGCATGAAGGCATTGCAGGACACACCTGTGCCGGCAAAGCGTTTCTTTTGTATCTCGCGGGCGGCGTTGATGCGCTCACGGATCACAGCGGAGGATTCGGGCTGCTCCTTGCGGCGCATGGCCTCATACTCCACCGAGGGCACTTCAATATGCATGTCGATACGATCCAGCAGCGGGCCGGAAACTTTACGCATATAGTTGTCCACCTGCTGGGGGGAGCAGGTGCATTTCCCGTTGGGATGTCCGTACCAGCCGCAGCGGCAGGGGTTCATGGCGCACACCAGCATAAAGCGGCTGGGCAGCGTCAGCGACCCCGTGGCGCGGGTGATGGTGATCACGCCGTCCTCCAAGGGCTGGCGCAATGTCTCCAGCGCCGATTTATCAAACTCCGGCAGCTCGTCCAGAAACAAGATCCCGTTGTGTGCAAGGGAGATCTCGCCGGGGCGAGGGACACTTCCACCACCACTTAAAGACACAGGGGACGCGGTGTGGTGAGGGCTGCGGAAGGGGCGGCGATCCACCAGCGGATGCTTGGGATCGGTCATACCCGCCACAGAGTAGATCTCCGTGGTCTGCAGCGCCTCGCTACGGGTCATATCCGGCAAAATCGAGGGTAAACGGCGGGCAAGCATGGACTTGCCGCTGCCGGGCGCACCGATCAAAAGGACGTTATGTCCGCCTGCGGCGGCGATCTCTAAGGCGCGCTTGACATTTTCCTGTCCCATTACCTCGGAAAAATCTGCCAGCTCACGATCCTCTGCCGAGGGTTCCCATTTCGGTGTCGGCTGCAAACGCTGCTCGCCACGCAGATGCGCCACCAGCGACTTCACATCCTCCACGCCATAGACGGTAAGCCCATCCGCCAGCGTGGCCTCAGAGGCGTTGGCAGCGGGGACATAGAGCTCGCGGATGCCGTTGCGGGCAGCAAACATTGCCATTGGCAGCACTCCCACCACAGGGCGCAGCTCACCGGTAAGGCTCAACTCACCTAAAAACGCTGCATTTTCCGGCAGACGGCGCAGCTGCTCCGCCGCCGTCAGCAGCCCCAAAAAGATGGGCAGGTCGTACACCGTGCCCTCCTTGCGGACACGGGCAGGGGCGAGGTTCACGGTAATATGACTGACAGGGAACTGGGCCCCGCAGTTTTTAATGGCGGCGCGGACGCGTTCGCGGGATTCCTTCACCGCCGTGTCGGGAAGGCCCACCACATCAAAGGCAGGCAGGCCGCCGGAGATCATGCACTCCACGGTTACCTCATAGCCGCTGATGCCGCTTAATCCTAAGGAACGAACGGTTGTCACCATTGCCCTCACCTCGTTTTCTATAATCTTATTTATTGTATCATATCTCACCCTTTTAGGGTAGAGGTTTTTGAAAAATTCTTCATCACTGACGATTTATGTAGAAAAAACAGCATAAAGTGAAAAAATATTTTCACCGTAGGAAAAAAGCAAAAATCGCCGTTTACAGCTTCGTAACTTTGTGCTATGATTACCGTGAATGAGTTCGCCCTTGGAAATTTATGCAAAAAGGGCGATGAATAAAAGGAGGTTTCCCCATGGCACGTATCATGAAATCCATGGATGGTAACAACGCTGCAGCACACGTAAGCTACGCGTTTTCTGAAGTTGCTGCCATCTACCCCATCACTCCGTCCTCCCCTATGGCCGACTTCGTCGACCAGTGGAGCGCCAATGGTCTGAAGAATATCTTCGGCACTCAGGTGAAGGTGGTGGAGATGCAGTCCGAGGCCGGTGCAGCCGGTGCGGTTCACGGTTCTCTGGGCGCAGGCGCTCTGACCACCACCTACACCGCTTCTCAGGGTCTGCTGCTGATGATCCCCAACATGTATAAGATCGCAGCCGAGCAGCTGCCCTGCGTGTTCCACGTGTCCGCCCGTACCGTGTCCACCCACGCCCTGAACATCTTCGGCGATCACTCCGATGTTATGGCCTGCCGCCAGACCGGTTTCGCCATGCTGTGCGAGGGCAACGTGCAGGAGGTCATGGACCTGTCCCCCGTGGCACATCTGGCCGCTCTCGAGGGCAAGGTTCCCTTCATCAACTTCTTCGATGGTTTCCGCACCAGCCATGAGATCCAGAAGATCGCCGTTTGGGACTTCGAGGATCTGAAGGATATGTGCGACATGGACGCTGTTGCCGCATTCCGCGCTCACGCTCTCAACCCCGAGCACCCCCATATGCGCGGCTCCCACGAGAACGGCGACATCTTCTTCCAGCATCGCGAGGCCTGCAACAGCTATTATGATGCTCTGCCCGAGGTGGTGGAGAAGTGCATGGCTAAGGTCAACGCCAAGCTGGGCACCAGCTATCAGCTGTTCAACTACTACGGCGCACCCGATGCCGATCGCGTGATCGTGGCTATGGGCTCTATCTGCGACGTGGCAGAGGAAGTCATCGACTACCTGAACGCTCACGGCGAGAAGGTCGGCCTTGTGAAGGTTCGCCTGTATCGTCCCTGGGCACCCGAGAAGCTGCTGGCAGCTATCCCCGCTACCGCCAAGAAGATCGCCGTTCTGGACCGCACCAAGGAGCCCGGCTCTCAGGGCGAGCCTCTGTATCAGGACGTGGTCACTTCTCTGGCTAATGCAGGCAAGACCGATGTTGCCGTCATCGGCGGTCGTTACGGTCTGGGCAGCAAGGATACGCCTCCCGCCTCCGTCTTCGCTGTCTACGAGGAGCTGAAAAAGGCCGAGATGAAGCGTCAGTTCACCATCGGTATCGTGGACGATGTCACCAGTCTCTCCCTGCCCGAGGATGCCAACTGCCCCAACACCGCAGCTGCAGGCACCATCGAGTGCAAGTTCTGGGGTCTGGGCGGCGACGGTACTGTTGGCGCCAACAAGAACTCCATCAAGATCATCGGCGACCACACCGACAAGTTCATTCAGGCATACTTCCAGTATGACTCCAAGAAGACCGGCGGCGTGACCATCAGCCACCTGCGCTTCGGCGATTCCCCCATCCGCTCCCCCTATTATATCAACAAGGCTGACTTCGTGGCTTGCCACAACCCCAGCTACGTGACCAAGGGCTTCAAGATGGTGCAGGATGTCAAGCCCGGCGGCGTGTATATGATCAACTGCCAGTGGGACTTCGACGAGCTGAATAAGCAGATGGATGCCGCTTCCAAGCAGTATATCGCCAAGAACAACATCCAGCTCTACACCATCAACGCCATCGATCTGGCTATCGAGATCGGTATGGGCAAGCGCAACAACACCATCCTGCAGTCTGCATTCTTCACTCTGGCCAAGGTCATGCCTCAGGAAGAGGCCATCGGCTACATGAAGGAAGCTGCCAAGAAGTCCTACCTGAAGAAGGGTCAGGACATCGTGGATATGAACTACAAGGCCATCGATCTGGGCGCCTCTGCCTTCAAGAAGATCGATGTTCCCGCCGACTGGGCTACCGCCGAGGATAACAAGGTTGCCGCTGAGAAGGCCGGTAAGGCAGACCTCGTGAAGATGGTCTCCAACATCCTCGATCCCGTGGGCAAGATGGACGGCGACAGCCTGCCCGT
>CAYTOO010000076.1:0-7682 GCA_964439545.1 uncultured Oscillospiraceae bacterium
AGCAGCGACATTGACGTGATCGGTCAGTTCGGCGTGGGCTTCTACTCCGCCTTCATGGTCGCTGATGAAGTGACCGTGATCAGTAAGGCATTTGGCAGCGACACCGCCTATAAATGGCACTCCAACGGCTTGGACGGCTACACCATCACCCCCTGCGAGAAAGCGGGAGCAGGTACTGATGTCATCGTCCATCTCAAGGCCGACACCGAGGACGAGAAGTACAGCGACTTCCTGCAGGAGTACTACATTCGCGGCTTGGTGAAGCAGTACAGCGACTACATCCGCTATCCCATCGAGATGCTGATGCACAAATCCCGTCAGAAGCCCCGCCCCGAGGACGCAGGCGAGGATTACCGCACGGAGTGGGAGGATTATACCGAGTGGGAGACGCTGAACTCCATGGTGCCCCTCTGGCAGAAGAAGAAAGATGCTGTCACCGATGAGGAGTACGCTGCCTTTTATCAGGACAAGTTCAACGATTACGAAGCACCCTTGGATACCATCCGCGTTTCTGCCGAAGGCACCACCAGCTATGAGGCGCTGCTGTTTATCCCCGCCAAGGCACCTTACGATTTCTATACCCGCGAGCATGAAAAGGGTTTGCAGCTGTATTCCTCCGGCGTGCTGATCATGGATAAGTGCGGCGATCTGCTGCCCGATTATCTGCGCTTTGTCTGCGGCGTGGTGGATACCCCCGATGTCAGCTTGAATATCAGCCGCGAAATGCTGCAGCAGACCCGTGAGCTGAAGGTCATTGCCAAGAATCTGGACAAGAAGGTACGTGCAGCGTTGGAAAAGCTGTGCAGCGAACAGCGTGAGAAATACGAGACCTTCTGGAAAGCCTTCGGCTTGCAGATGAAGTACGGTCTCGTTTCCAACTACGGCATGGATAAGGAGAAGCTGCAGGATCTGGTGATGTTCTTCTCCACCAATGGCGACAAGGAAACCACGTTGAAGGAATACCGTCAGCGGATGAAGGATGAGCAGGAATTCATCTATTACGCCTGCGGTGAGGATGCCGCCAAGATCCGCAAGCTGCCCCAAACTGAGCGCATTTTGGATGCGGGCTATGAAATTTTGCTGCTGACCGAGGATGTGGACGAATTCTGCATGCAGACCCTCGCCGAATACGATGGCAAGAAGTTCAAGAGCATCAATGAGGAAGATGCCCTGCCCGAAACCGAAGAGGAAAAGAAGGCCGCTGAGGAGAAGAACGAGGCAGGAAAAGAAGTGCTGGACTTCTTGAAGGAGATGCTGGGTGAGCGCATCAAGGAGGCGCGCATCAGCCGTATTCTGAAAAATCACCCCGTTTGCATGGTGGCAGACGGCCCTGTGTCGTTGGAAATGGAGAAGCATCTCAAGCGACAGGGCGCTGATATGGCAGGCTTTAAGGTAGAGCGCGTGCTGGAGATCAACGCCGATACTCCCGCTTATGAAGCACTGAAAGCCGCCATTACCGCTGACCCCAAAAAGGCAAAGAAATACGCAGAGCTGCTCTACTGTCAGGCGCTGCTGATCGCCGACCTGCCTTTGGAAGATCCCAGCGCTTACACCGATCTCGTTTGCTCGCTGATGGTCTAAGTCAAAAGCATAAAATGAACCCCCGCCCGATGGGCGGGGGTTTCTATGTTAGTTGTTGTCGGCTTTCTTTGCCTTTTTCTTCTCTTCGAGCGCATTGACGCAGACAGCGCAGGCGGCATCGCCGGTGATGTTGACGGTGGTACGAGCCATATCGAGGATTCTATCCACACCTGCGATGAGGCCGATACCCTCGAGGGGCAGACCCACGCTCTGCAGCACCATGGTCAGCATAATAACGCCGGAACCGGGGACACCTGCCGTACCGATGGAGGCGAGGGTGGCGGTGAGAATGATGGTGATCTGCTGGCTGAGGTTGAGATCAATGCCGAAGATCTGGGCAATGAAGATGGCAGACACACCCTGATAGATGGCAGTACCGTCCATGTTGATGGTAGCGCCCAGGGGCAGAACGAAGCTGGAGATCTCCTTATGCACGCCCAGCTTTTCGGTGCATTCCATGTTGAAGGGCAGCGTACCCACGCTGCTGGCGCTGGTGAAGGCGAACAGCATGGCGGGGCTCATGGCCTTGAAGAACTTGAGGGGGCTCATCTTGCCCAGCGCCTTCACGCTGCCGGAATAGACCAGCAGCATGTGGACAATGCTTGCCACGTAGCACACAACGATCAGCTTGAGGAGAGGCAGCAGCACCTTGGGGCCGTTTGCCGCAATGACGGGCACAATAAGGCCAAACACGCCGATGGGAGAGAGCTTAATGATCATGCCCATGACCTTGATGCACACCTCGGACATACTGTCCACAAAGTTGGCAACAGGCAGTGCCTTCTCACCCACGGAGATAATGCCAAAGCCGAAGAACAGGGCAATGACGATCACCTGCAGCATGGTGGCATTCAGCAGAGGATCGATGATGTTGGAGGGGAAAATGTTGACGATGGTATCCACCAAGGAGGGCATCTCCGCGCCCGTATATTCCACAAGGCTGGAAGAGTCGAGGATATAGCCTTTGCCCACCTGCAGAACATTGGCGAACAGCAGACCCAGCGTCACAGCGAAAGCGGTGGTGAACAGGTAGTAGACAATGGTCTTGCCGCCGATAGAACCCACCTTCTTAATATCCTTCAGAGAAATAATACCCTGTGTGATGGAGAACAGCACCAGAGGCACAACGATGGTCTTAATGAGGTTGAGAAAAATCGTACCGAAGGGCTTAATGTAGGTGTTGGCGATCGCCTGCTGATTCTGCATCAGCAAGCCCACGATCACACCGAGGATCAGTGCCGCAACGATCTGCATTGTCAGGTTCATTTTTTCGTCTTTTTCATAATTTCTCTCCCTGGTTGCCGCTGAAGCAATGTCTTTGGCAAATTCAAAAACCCTTAACAGTATAATTATAGCATCATTATTAAAGAAAATAAAGAAACAAGGAAGAAAAAAGTGTACTATACCCAAGGTATTTGTATTGCTATAGCAAAAAATCCACCCTTTCGGGTGGATTTTTCATGTTTTCATTGCCTTTTCCACATCCACTTTGAACTGCGTCCACGCGTCCTCGTTTTCCACAAAGTAGCGGGGACACTCCTTCTCGATCACATCGTAGTGGCGGATCACATCGTCACTTTCCAAGCCATAGAGGTCGCACAGCCACGCCGTCAGCGTGACGAGGCTTTCGTATGTATCCTCCGTGGGTTTTCCCGTTTCATCGGGATGGCAAAACTCGATGGAGACGGTGTCGTGGTTGCGCTCGTTGGAGCAGTAGGCCACCTCATTCAAGGGCACACACAGCCGCACCTCCCCGTCCATGCCCACCACCAGATTACTGCTGGCAGAGGTCTCGCCGCTGGTGGCGAGATTGCGGAAGTAGTTCACATTCTGCCACGCGGTGGTGTTGGGGTTGCCCACATAGTGGATGACCACACCGTTCACCTGCGTCAGCTTATCGCCGCAGCGGGAATACTCATTGACGGGCAGCAAATCCTCGATGATGTAGTCGGGCAGCACGATATTCTCGGGGATGTTGCTCTGCACTTCGGTGAAGAAAAGGGTGTCTTTCTTTTCTTCCTCCTCTTCCCCATCCCCTTCTATCGCTGCCGCCAAAGCGTAGCCTGTAACGCAGCCCGAGAGGAAAATCAGCAGCACCAACACCAGCAACACACGACTTCTTCCCCGCCGTCTGCGCTTGCGGACACGAGGCGGGTATTCGTAGTCGAAAGCAGCCTTTGATCGGTTAGTCATATGCTATCACCGCCCCCCACAGAAAAACACCGTAACCAATCAGCATAACAACTACGCCAATCGCTTTTAGCTCGTTTGGATCACTTGTCCCATAGAGAATTCCACCCCATGAAAGGATGGTACCTACCGCAAACATACTAATACCAACGAACCTCTTTTTTCTTGGCATCATCACCGCACATAGCCTCTCTGCAGTTCACCATATTCACTACCATCGCGGCGGCAATGTCCCTGCAGGCTGATTTCACTCACGGATTCCACATCCACAAGGCAGTTAAAGAGATAATTGCAGCTGACGAAGTGCCCATCATCATCCTCGGCGGTGATCCAGTAGCCCACGCGGGAGTTGTCGATGTTGCGCTCGCCGCTCTTGACAGTATAGGTGCCCTCGTTATGGTGCAGGAGAAGTTTGTGGGTCAACAGTTCATAGTCCTGTCGCCAATCAATAGAAATGCCCATGGGAGAGAGGGAGATCGTATTGCCATCCCCATCGGCAAAGATGGTGGAGGGTACATGTTTCTCCGCTGCAATACGGATGGCACCTACCTCCAGCACACGCTCGCTCTCGGGATCGTTACGGGTAACACAGAAGTAGAAATCCTCGCCGTTGTACTCATGGAATGTACCGAAATACTCCACAATATAGAGCTTCGTAGCAGTGGTTTGGCTCTGGAGCAGATAGGCTTTACCATCCACGCTGTAGCCATCCATAAAGGGCGCGTTGGTGGTGAGATAGGGATTCAGCGGCACAGACACATGGCCGTAGCCGTGATCCATGTACCACACACCCTCGGGATTTTCGATGGTGTAGAGCAGGATACCCATGCCCTTATCATCCACAATGAACTGCTCCACCGTGTAGGTGTAGTCCTCTGCCACGATGGGCGCGGCCTCCACATCGTAGAGGTAACCCTCCACCAACGGGGCAACAGCGGCATCGCCCATGGCAATATCCTCCATGATGGGCGGCTGAATGTTGTTGCCGTGGCTGTCGGTCATATAGGGGGCATCGGTGGAAATATCCCCCGAAAAGGAGGAAAGGGTGGCTTCCACTGCCTCGATCTCCGTCACAGGGGTCATCTTTGCCGTGAAGAAGGCGGCAATTTCATCACCGACAGCCACCGTCATGGTCAAAGCCAACACCGCAGCCAATGCCACAGCCAAGCTGACGCCTCTACCGCGGCGGGCGTTCTTTTTCTCTTTGTTCATTTGCTCAGTTACCTCCAAAAGTACGTCCTCGGAGGCGTGGAGCGGGGCGAATGCCTTCTTAAATTCTTCTCTGCTCATGTTTCTTCCTCCGTTAAGATATCTTTGAGCTTTCCTCTGGCACGATAGAGACGGGTGGTGACGGTTTTCTCGGGTACGCCCAGCATTTGGGCGATCTCCCAGTGGCGGTAGCCCTCATAATAATAGAGAAATACGACCAAACGGTATTTCTGCTCCAGGGACATGACCGCCTCGAACACCTCGCGGTGGCGAGGCTCTTCAAACACAAGGCTGTCCTCATAGTCGCTGATGTCCTCCATTCGATGCCACGGCGTGCGGAATACGCTTTTACTGCGGCTGACGGTCAAGCGAATGAGCCAGTGCTTGAGATGTTCTTCATTTTCAAAGGGCTGCTCGCGGCGATAGAGGGCAAGCAGCACCTCTTGCACCACATCCTCAGCATCAGCACGGCTACGCAGATGGCTGTAGGCCACGCGGAACACCGTGTCCATGTAGCGCCGCGCCATGGGGATGAATTCTGTCTCTAACATAGGGGAAGCTCTCCTTACTTTTGAAAGGCCTTTCACCTATAATACACCATAAACAGGGAAAAGGTTTCAACGCTCGACAAAAAAATCCACCCGCGAGGGTGGATTTTCATTATTTTTCCTGCCAAATAGAGGGAAATTGCGCCGTGTCTCCATCTTTCAGCGGCTGCACTTCACAATCAAGACTGTACCAATAGTCCTGCAGATTCAGATTGCTCACCTCGAAATACTGCTCTCCGTCAGTGAAATTGCCTCTTCCATATTGGCTCGTCTGCCAATAGGAACACCGAAAGGTGCTGCCATCGGTCAAGTGGAATGCAACACCGAGAAAATGACCGCCAGCGGGAAGATCGCGGTCACGATATTCCCCCTGCTTTCGCATCCCGCCCATAAGGTCGAGAAACGCATCAACATCCTCCTCGGCGGTAATGTACTTTTTACCGTTCTCAGCACTCTCGGAGGAGAGATAGAGGGTGACGGATTCCACCTCCAAGTCGGCAAAAGGCAGGCGATACTCCCCTTTCGGCAGCACATGGAACAGCACCAACAGGGCTACAAGGGCAAGGGGAATAGCAATCAATAACACTCTTCTCATACGCTCCTCCTTTTCACTCGATAGGACTACTTCTTTCGTTTATTATACGAATTAGACGGCAAAAGTGCAACAAAAGTTCCCGAATAGACAAAAAAAGAAACGCCCAACGGGCGTTTCTTTTTTGTGTAGGTATAAACTTACTTGAGCTCGACCTTGCCGCCGACTTCCTCGACCTGCTTCTTCAGCTCCTCGGCGTCCTCCTTGGACAGGCCTTCCTTCATGGTGGTGGGCACGCCCTCGACGGCAGCCTTGGCCTCGGCCAGACCCAGACCCATGACCTCGCGGATGACCTTGATGACCTTGATCTTCTGAGCGGCATCGAAACCGGTCAGAACGACGTCGAAATCAGTCTTCTCCTCAACGGCAGCAGCAGCGCCAGCGGCGGGAGCAGCGGCCATAGCGGCAGCGGAAACACCAAAAACTTCCTCCAGAGCGTGAACCAGCTCGCTGAGCTCCAGAACGGTCAGACCCTTGATCTCTTCGATCATAGCAATAACTTTCTCAGACATTGTAATAGCCTCCTGTTGTAAGATAGTTGTTTGTTTTTGTTTGACGCTGATTACTCAGCAGCGGGCTCGGCAGCGGCGACGGGAGCGCCGTTGTTCTCCACGACCTGCTGCAGGATATAAGCCAGAGCAGAGATGGGAGCCAGCATGGTACCCAGAACCTGAGCCTGCAGGACGGGCAGTGCGGGGATGGAAGCCAGAGAATTGACAGTCTCCATAGAAACGACCTTGCCGTCCATAAAGCCGCCCTTGATCTCGAACTTGCCATTGAGCTTCTTTGCGAACTCTGCGATGACGCGGGCGGGAGCCACGGGATCGCTGGCGCAGGTGGCCAGAGAAGTGGTACCGTTGAGCTGCTCGTCCAGCTCGGTCATGCCACAGTTGTTCAGTGCAAAGCGCAGCAGGGTGTTCTTGACGACGGTATACTCAATGTCGTTTTCACGGCAAGTAGCGCGCAGAGCGGTATCCTCTGCCACGTTGATACCCTTGTAATCGACAATGACGCCGGCGGCTGCATTCTGCAGCTTCTCGGTCAGAGCCGCCACGATCGCCTGCTTTTCAGACAGAACTTTTGCGTTGGGCATTCTTGTTGTTCACCTCCATGAGATTTTGCGGTGTATCTCCATACACCAGGGGTTGAGGTGCGTTCTGATAGGAAAAAAACTATCCTCATATCAAAAGACATGAGGATAGTGAAGCAAATCATATCGATGTTGCCATCCTCGGTAGGACTTACGGTGCAAGCACCACCTACTGTCTTTGGAACGCATCTGCTATTATATCTACAGCTCGGCAGT
The DNA here is from genome assembly GCA_964439545.1 of uncultured Oscillospiraceae bacterium. GTDB lineage: Bacteria > Bacillota > Clostridia > Oscillospirales > Oscillospiraceae > Vescimonas. The sequence goes on from CAYTOO010000076.1 coordinate 7,427, forward strand.
TTGTCAAGCTAAAGATACGGGATTTTTGCGTTTTTTTGTAGTTTTATGAACTTAGATCTGCTTAGCAGCGTTCATCTTCACGCCGGGACCCATGGTGGAAGCAGCCACGCAGGACTTAACGTACTGACCCTTGGCAGCAGCGGGCTTAGCCTTGATGATGGCACCCATGAGAGCGGTGTAGTTCTCATAGAGCTTCTCAGCACCGAAGGAAACCTTGCCGATGGGGCAGTGGATGATGTTGGTCTTGTCCAGACGA
>CAYTOO010000077.1:0-7676 GCA_964439545.1 uncultured Oscillospiraceae bacterium
TCCTCTCTGTCGCCTGCGGCGACATCTCTCCTCGCTGAGGAGAGTCTTGCCCTCGTCAGAGGGAGGCAAGGGAGCGCTTTGTGCTCCGCGGGCGGTTAATAACCGCCCCTACAGTGTTGAAACGAGCCCTCGATAGAACCCGTAGGGGCGGACACCCCAAGGGTGCTTGCTCCGTTTCACTTCGCGGGCGTATCATCCGCCCGTATCCTCTGTACCCATACATTTCCATTGCACTAAGCGGCTGAGCGAGTTAGTAGCTTAAGACGATGCAACATTTAGACGAGGTTTTCTCCGCAGAAATCTACGCGAGGGATAGCCTCGATGGTGTAGGGGCGGACGACCCTGTCCGCCCGCGCAAATTTGCGGGTATTCGCAACGGGCCGACAGAGGCGTCGGCCCCTACAAAAGGCCAAGAACCCTTGCGGTAAAAGGAGAAACCCATGCGTAACATCGCCCTCATTTTGATGTATAACGGCAGCGCCTACCACGGCTGGCAGGTGCAAAAGACGGAGATTTCCGTGGCCGCCACTTTGGAGCGTGGTCTCTCCATGGTCTGCGGTGAGCCCATTCGCGTGGTGGGCTGCGGCCGCACCGATGCAGGCGTCCACGCCGAGCATTATGTGGCCAATTTCCATACCAATTCCCGCATCCCCACCGACCGTCTCCCCTTCGCCGTCAATACCCATATCCCCGAGGATATCGTGGTAAAGGCCGCTTTCGAGGTGGCGGAGGACTTCAACGCCATCTCCCACTGTATCAAGAAGGAGTACACCTACCGCATCTATAACTCCCGCATTAAGAATCCGTTTTATGTAAACCGCGCATACTTCTATCCCAAGAAGCTGGACGAAGAATTGCTCGACCGTGCCGCCCGTATGTTTGAGGGCACACACGATTTTGCCGCCGTCCGCTCCGTGGGCACGAATGTAAAATCTACCGTCCGCACCATCCACTACTGCCGCGTGACGCGGGCAGGGGAGCTGCTGGAGCTGAAGGTCTGCGCCAACGGATTTTTGTATAATATGGTACGTGCCATTACTGGCACGGTGCTCTACGCCGCGGAAGGGAAGCTGACCCCCGAGGAGATCCCCGAGATTTTGGAAAGCGGCAACCGCACCCTGGCAGGGCCTACTGCGCCCCCCGGCGGTCTCTACCTCACCCGCGTGTGGTACGAAGACGAGCGCTTGAACGGATAAGGAGAAGCACCGTGACGGAAAGGGATTTGCCCCAGAGAAAGCATCCACAACTGAAAGAATACGATTATTCTCAGAACGGAGTGTATTTTCTCACGTTTTGCACAAAAAATCGCCGCTCACTTCTTTCGCATATTCCTGCGACAGAGCAAAGCGGTGATGACAATATTGTAGGGCGGGATGCCCACATCCCGCCCTACGACCCATACGCTGGTGCGCTCGTTAAAAACGATGGTGACAAAGGCTATCGGAAAGCCCATTTGGCAAGCATCCTATTACGACCATGTCATCCGCACGCAACAGAGCTATTTGGAGATTTGGCAATATACCGATGACAATCCCGCGCAATGGCGGGACGATGAATTCTATCTCCCTTAAGGAAATGTCTATGAAATACTCAACCCAAAAACTCTATGATCTGCCCGAGGGCAATGTGCAGGAGGATGCTCCCCGCCGCGTGGCGCGGAAGAAGAAGCCCCGCCGCAAATGGCTGTGGTTCATCCTCGTTGTGCTGCTCATTATGGCAGGCGTGGCGGCGGCAGTGCTGTGGGATGCCAACTCGTTTGATGGTCTCCGCCGCAGCGTGATCTACGCCCGTGCCGAAAAGGACGAGACGGGCATCGCCAAGCTCTATTCCTACGACAGTGACGAAGCTCGCTGCTTCGCCCCCATGAACGGCAGCCTCGCCATCCTCTCCGAGGGTCGCTTGCAGGTGCTGGACGAGCACAGCACCGTCCTTTACTCCACTGCCGTCCACTTTTTCTCCCCCGCACTGGTGTCGGGTAATAACAGCGCCGTGGCCTATGATATCGGCGGCGATGAACTGTACGTCCTGACCCCCGCAGGTCTTGGCTGGACGAAGACTATGAATGGCGCGGTGCTGGAGGCCTCTGTTGCCCCCGATGGCAGCGTTGTTGTCTGCCATGAAGAGAGCGGCTATAAGGGCGCAGTTACCGTCTTTGACGGGGCGGGACAGCCCACCTTCTCTTTCCGCTCTGCCTCCCGCTTTGTCATGACCTCTGCCTTGAGCCGCGATGGCGGCACATTGGCAGCCGTTACCATGGGACAGAAAAACGGCGCATTTGAAAGCTTTTTGACCCTATACCGCACCAATAGTGAAGAGCCCCACGCCACCATCTCCGTCTGTGATGGTCTTGTGTACGCCCTCCACCGTTTCGACAGCGGCTTCTGCGCCGCCGCCGAGGGAGGACTCTACTGGTTCGATAAAAACGGCGCTTCTCTTGCCAACTATACCTTCAACGGTCTCTTCCTCCGCCGCTGCGCCGTGTCGGAGGAGAGCGACTTCGCCGCCGTGCTTTTAAGCCACTACCGCACAGGCAGCCAAACCACCCTCATTACCGTGGATGGTGAGGGCAACGAACTGGGCGGCGCTGATTTAGACCGCGAGGTGCTGGATATGTCCGTGGCAGGCCGCTACGTGGCCGTCCTCTGCACCGACCGCCTCATTATCTACGATAAGTTCCTTACGGAGCTTGCCTCTTTGCCCTACGTCTCTCAGACCCGCGCCGTGTTCATGCGTAATGACGGCAGCGCCGTCCTCGCAGGCGCCGACACCGCAGGCTTGTATCTACCCTAAAAACTCCCTAAATTTGGAGGAAATCTCTATGACCCCTGCCAATGTTGTTGATATCGTTCTCATTGCCGTGCTGGCTCTCAGCCTCATCATCGGCCTTGCCCGTGGCTTGATGCGCTCCCTTTTGGGTGTGGTCATCTTCGTCCTTGCTTTGCTGGGCAGCGCATGGGTGGCTGACACCTTCGCCCAGCCCGTCACCGATTGGATTCTCCCCTACGTGGAGGAGTTCGTGGTGGACGAGGTCACCACCTCGGTGGTAACGCCCCAAACCGCCGCCTTGGAGGGCGATTTGCTGGGCGGTCTCGGCAACATGGTGCAGGAGATGGTCAACAGCATCATCACCGCAGGCGTCACCGCCCTGGAAGATGCCCTCGGCGGCATTATCCACACGGCGGTCTTCGTCATCATTTTCCTTTTGTCCATGCTGGTGCTGACTCTTTTGCTGCGGCTCATTACCTCACCTTTGCGCCTCGTGGACCGCGTGCCCGTCCTCGGCCTTCTCAACCGCCTCGGCGGTGCTGTGGTGGGTCTTGTGCTGGGTGTACTCATCTGCTTTGTCATTACGGCGGCGGTGAAGCTGACAGGCTTCATCGAGCCGAGCGATACATATCTCTACAGCTTTTTTGCCGCCAATACGCCTGCGAGCTTACTGGCGCTTCTTCGATAATCATGGAGGATACTAATTATGCAGCCTACCCTTTGTTCCAAGTGTAAGAAAAATGTTGCGGTGGTGTTCATCTCCCGCATGAATGAAAAGACGGGGGAGACCCTTAATGAAGGTCTCTGCCTCAAGTGCGCCGCTTCTCTCGGCCTGCCCCAAGTGGAGGAGATGATGAAGCGCATGGGCATCACCCCCGAGGATCTCGAGAGTGTCTCCAACGAGATGATGCAGGCCTTCGGCGGCGCGGAAGAACTGCCCGACATGGAGGACGAGGACGATGAAGAGAGCGGCAAGACCGCCACCTTCCCCTTCTTAAACCGTCTCTTCGGTCAGGGCGGCGGCAACATGCCCGCTGAAGCCCCGCAGCCCCATGATAACGGAGGCAACAACAACGCCCAGCGTGGCAAGAAAGAGCCCAAGCGCAAGTTCCTCGATAACTACTGCATCAACCTCTCTCAGCGGGCACGACAGGGCAAACTGGACGCCGTCATTGGCAGAGAGGAAGAAATCGAGCGCGTGGTGCAGATTCTCAACCGCCGTCAGAAGAATAACCCCTGCCTTATCGGTGAGCCCGGTGTAGGTAAAACCGCCATCGCCGAGGGTCTTGCCCAGCGCATCGTCAAGGGCGAAGTGCCCTTCAAGCTCCGCGATAAGGAAGTTTTTCTCCTCGATTTGACCGCCCTCGTGGCTGGCACTCAGTTCCGCGGTCAGTTTGAAAGCCGCATGAAGGGTCTCATTGAGGAGATCCGCAAGGCGGGCAACATCATCCTCGTTATTGATGAAGTCCACAACATCGTGGGCGCAGGCGATGCCGAGGGCAGTATGAACGCCGCCAATATTTTAAAGCCCGCCCTCTCCCGCGGCGAGATCCAGGTCATCGGCGCCACTACCTTCAACGAATACCGCAAGCATATCGAGAAGGACACGGCTCTGGAGCGCCGTTTCCAGACCGTCACCGTCAACGAGCCCAACATGGAGGACACGCTGAAGATCCTCCGCGGCATCGCCCACTATTATGAGTCCTTCCACGGTGTGTCCATCCCCGATGGTGTCCTCCGTCAGGCAGTGCTGCTGTCCGAGCGGTACATTACCGACCGTTTCCTCCCCGATAAGGCCATCGATCTCATTGACGAGGCCTGCTCCGACCGCAATCTCCACGATGCCTCCATCAACCGCCGCATGGAGCTGGAGCGTGAGATGGAGAATCTCACCTTCGAGCGTGAAGCCCTCATGTCCGCTCCCGCCGCCGATGGCAAGGAGTACACCCAGGAGGAGCTGGATGCCCGCTATGCCCGCATCGCCGAGCTCCGCTCCAAGGAAATGCGCGCCGAGGCTGAACTGAACGACCTCCGCGCCCTCGGCACTCCCGAGCTGACCATGGACAACATCGCCCGCGTCATCGAGATGTGGACGAAGATCCCCGCCAGCAAAATCAAGGAAGCGGAGTTCCGCCGTCTCAACGAGCTGGAGGATAGACTCAAGCAGCACATTGTGGGACAGGATGAAGCCGTGGCAGCCGTTGCCGCCGCCATCCGCCGCAACCGCGTGGGCATTTCCCCCAAGCATAAGCCCGTCAGCTTCATCTTCGTTGGCTCTACGGGTGTTGGCAAGACGGAACTTGTCAAGCAGCTTGCCGACGACCTCTTCAACGCCCCCGAGAGCTTGATTCGTCTCGATATGTCCGAGTTTATGGAGAAGCACTCCGTGAGCCGCATTGTGGGTTCTCCCCCCGGTTACGTGGGCTACGATGAGGCAGGTCAGCTCACCGAGAAGATCCGCCGCAAGCCCTACTCCGTGGTGCTCTTCGATGAAATTGAGAAGGCCCACCCCGATGTGCTGAATGTCCTGCTGCAGATCCTCGACGACGGTCAGATCACCGATGCCCACGGCCGCAAGGTGAACTTTGAAAACACCGTCATCGTCATGACCTCCAACGCCGGCTCTGATAAGAGCGTGGGCGCTGTGGGCTTTGGCAAGAGCGGCGACGAGCAGGGCAAGGAGAAGGTCATGAAGGCTCTCCAGAGCTTCCTGCGCCCCGAGTTCTTGAACCGCGTGGACGAGGTGGTGTATTTCCGTCAGCTGACCGAGGAGCATTTCCGCGACATCGCCGCCATCATGCTCTCCGAGTTGCAGACCTCCCTCGCCGATAAGGGTTTCACCTTCACCTACGATGATTCCGTGGTGGATGTACTGGTGAGCAAGTCCTACTCCGCCGCCTACGGCGCGCGCAACTTGCGCCGCTGCATCCAGCGTGAACTGGAAGACCCCATGGCAGGCAAAATCATCGCCGCCTTTGAAAATCCCGTCACGCAGCTGAAAGCCACCGCCGAAAACGGCGAAATCGTCATTTACGCCCTGTAAGCTATAAAGAAACAGGAGGTAGTCCTATGTTGTTCCGCAAGCACATCGACCCCCGCTGTGCCTACTGTGTCCATGGCACCACCATCTCCGAAACACAAGTCGCCTGCGTTAAGCGCGGCGTGGTGGCGGCAGAAGACCGCTGCGGCTCGTTCCGCTACGAGCCTCTGCGCCGCATCCCCCAGCGCCCCGCAGAGCTGCCTATTGAGAAGCTGAAAGCGGAGGATTTTGAGGTATGAACATCACCACCGTCCACGCCGTCCATTTCTCCCCCACAGGCACGGTGGAAAAGACCGTCGTTCGCATCGCCCGCAACTTAGCCAAGGCACTGGGCGCGGAGTATAAGGAGTTCTCCTACGCCCCTCCCCATAATCGTGAGAAGGAAATCTCCTTCACTGAGAGTGACTTGGTGGTGTGGGGCAGCCCTACCTACGCTGGCCGCGTGCCCAATCTCCTGCTGCCCTACTTGACGGGCAACGTGAAGGGGGGCGGCGCGCTGGCTGTCCCCGTGGTGCTCTTTGGCAACCGCAATTTTGACGACTCCCTCATGGAGCTCCACCACATCCTCCGCGACAATGGCTTTACCTGCATCGCCGCAGGTGCATTCGTGGGAGAGCATTCCTTCTCCACCACCCTCGGCGCAGGCCGTCCCGACACCGCCGATGAGCGTGAGATGGATATCTTCGCCTCCCTCGTGGCGGAGAAGGTGCTGTCCGAGGACTACTGTGAGTCCATCCCCGCAGGCCGCGACCCCATTGGCCCCTACTTCACGCCCCGCGACCGCCACGGCAAGGCCATCAATATTTTGAAGGTGAAGCCCAAGACCGACCCCGCCCTCTGCGACGGCTGCGGTCTGTGCGTGCAGAAGTGCCCCATGGGCAGCATTGAGGAGAGAGACCCCTCCGTGGTCAGCGGCGTGTGCATCAAGTGCTGCGCCTGTGTCAAGTGCTGCCCTCACGGCGCGAAGTATTACGATGATGCGGGCTACCTCTACCACAAGCAGGAGCTGGAGGAGGTCTACACCGCCCGCGCCCGCAACGCCATCTTCGTGTGGATGATGGCGTAACACTATATTATATAATATAGGAGACCCCTATGAACTACCCGTACTTACTCTTCGATGCCGACAATACCTTGTTCGACTTCGACCGCGCCAACCGCACCGCCTTCTCCGCCGTCTGCACGGAGCACGATTTGCCCGACACGGAGGAGAACTTTGCACTCTACGAGCAGTGCAACGGCCGCATGTGGGCAGCCTTTGACCGCGGCGAGGTGACGAAGGATTTCCTCGTTGTCCAGCGCTTCCGCGATTTCTTCGCCGCCCTCGGCGTGGAGCGCGACCCTGAAGCCTGCAACCATACCCATCTCACCACCCTCGGCATCAGCAACGTGCTGCTGCCCTACGCCGAGGAGGTCTGCCGCGAGCTGAGCAGACGGCACAAGCTCTACTTAGTCACCAACGCCGTGGCTGCCGTCCAGCGTGAGCGCCTGCGCCGCAGCACCATCGTCCCCTACATCACCGATGCTTTCATCAGTGAGGAGGCGGGCGCTGCCAAGCCCAGCACCGACTATTTCGATTATGTCTTTGCCCACATTGAGGGCATTACCAAGGGCAACTGCATCGTCATCGGAGATTCTCTCTCCAGCGACATCCGCGGTGCCAATAATTACGGCCTGCCCTGCTGCTGGTATAACCCCAAGGGCGTTGCCCGCCCCGCTGATTTACGTATCGATTACGAGATCACCGACCTCCGTCAGCTCCTCAATATCGTGTGAGGAAACCATAGTCATAACCAAAAAGGCAGGTCTTCGGGCCTGCCTTTTGAATTGCTAATACCGTCGAAAAAAGAGGAAAAAGGTGTTGACAAAA
>CAYTOO010000078.1:0-7613 GCA_964439545.1 uncultured Oscillospiraceae bacterium
TTCGGTGATTTCGGCGGCTTTGATGCAGCCGATATGAGTGAATTCACGCCGCCTTCCCTCGACAGCGACACCGCCGCGGTGCTGCCCGACACCACTACACCGCCCACTATGGGGGAAATGCCACAAGGGATGACCCCGCCCGAGGGGATGCAGATGCCTGAGGGGATGACCCCGCCTGAGGGGTTTGACCCCTCTGCAGCAGGCGGTCAGATGCCCCAAATGCCTAATGACAACGGCGGGGCAATGCCGCAGATGCCCGACAATAGCGGCGAGTTGGCACAGCAGCAGCCGCAGATGCCCGACAATAGCGGTGCGATGGCACAGCAGCAGCCGCAGATGCCCGACAATGGCGGCGCGATGGCACAGCAGCAGGCAGCAAGCGGCGATCATACTGCGCTGCTGTGGCTGGCGGTGACGGCGGTAGTGCTGGCAGCAGGTCTGCTGGTGGCGCTGCGCTATAAACCTTAGTTTCCCCCGCACGGCTGCGGCAGGTATCATCTCTTTCCCCCCTCTCTCTCTCTCTCTGCGTCATATCCACCACCGCCGCAGCCGATCAAAAAAAGCTCCCCTCACGGGGAGCTTTTTCGATTAACAATTAACGGTTAGGGAAGGTCGCCTGTGATGTTGTAGGGGCGGTTATCAACCGCCCGTGACGGGAGTGTTTGTACTTTTCTTTCAACAGCGAAATTGTAGGGGCCGACGACCCTGTCGGCCCTGTAGATTCTATCGGGCGGATACCCCAAGGGTACTTGTGTCCCGATGGGACACAAGTACCCTTGGGGTACATCCCGCCCTACAACATATCAAGAGCCACTCAGTAGAACCAAAATAACTGTTAATTGTTAATTATTAACTGTTAACTAAAAAAAGCTCCCGAAAGGGAGCTTTTTTCTCTTACAGTCCTATCACAGAATCCACAGGCAGGCTCAGCACCAAACCCTTGGCGGCGCTGTGTGTGCCGCAGCGCTCAGTAATGGCCTGCATGATGGGCAGGCGGTTTTTAGAAGAGGTGAGGATCATCACCATCTCCTTTTGCTCCTGTGTATCAAGGCCGAGAAGGGCAGTGGCCTCCTCGTTGCCGATGCTGCGGCTGTGGATCACCGTGCCGCCGGTAGCGCCAGCGCTCTTGGCAGCTTCCATCACATCGCCGCTGAAGCCGCGGTTAATGAGGGTAAGCACCAGTGCGTTTTTCATTTCACTCATAGATTCATCGTCCTTTCCGTTAGTGGTGAGGGGCTCGCCGCCGCTATTTTGCAGCAGATGCACAATGAGGTTGCTTGCACCGCTCAAAGGCATGGTGAAGGCGATGCCGCTGTTGACCTCGTGCATTTTCAGCTTGGCTTTGAGGTTATCCATCAAACCCTCTGCTGCGCCCTTGGGGATCATGCTCACCAGCATGGATTTATCCACGCTGCCCAAGCCCAGCATGTCGATCATCTCGCTGGGGGCAGTACCCTCGGCGGTGAAGCGGAACTGGAGGGGCAGGCGGCTCTTTTTGAAGATGGCCTCGGCCTTATCGGCCAGCTTATGGGTGGTGATCAGCATTAAGAGCTGATAGGCGTTACGGTTGCTCATACTGCGTACACCTCCTCGAAGTCCACGATCATGTCGCTGTCATCGGGCAGGACATAGATGGATGCCAGCTTGCGCTGACGGGTAGTTTTGAGCTGATAGACGAGACCCATCAGCTGAATGGCGATCAGGGGGGTCATTGCCACCAGTGCCACCACGCCGAAAGCGTCTGTCATCATGTTGCCGCCCACGGCCTCGCACACGCCGATGGAGAGGGGCAGCAGGAAGGTAGAGGTCATGGGGCCCGAGGCAACGCCGCCGGAGTCGAAGGCGATACCCACGAAGATCTTGGGGACAAAGCGGGAGAGGATCAGTGCGATCACATAGCCGGGGATGATGATGTAGTGGATGGGGAGACCCGTCAGCACACGGAGCATGGCAAGTCCTACGGAGAGAGCCACGCCGAGAGACATACAGCGGTTCATCATCTTCACGGAGATTGCGCCATCGGTGACGTTTGCCACCTGATGATTCAGCACCTGAATGGCGGGCTCGGCCTTGACGATGTAGTAGCCGATGATCATGCCGATGGGGATCAGCACCCAGTTATAGGGCAGCTCTGCCAAAGCGTGACCGAGGAAAGAGCCCACGGGGGCGAAGCCCACATTCACGCCGCAGAGGAACAGCACGAGACCCACATAGGTGTAGATGATACCGATGACGATACGCTTCACCTGACGCTTTTGATAGCGGTGGGTCATGAGCTGGAAAATGAGGAACACGGCGGCGATGGGGAGAAGGGAGATGCACACTTCCTTCAAATAATGGGGGATGTCCCTGCCGAAGACCACCACCACGTCGCGGGTGGTGAACACCTCGGCAATATCGGTAGCAGACACGGCGGCCTCGGTGGGCTTATAGACAAGGCCGAGGATCATGACGGCGAGGATGGGGCCAACGCTGGAGAGTGCCACCAAGCCGAAGGAGTCGGATGCCGAGTTCTTATCGGAGCGGACGGAGGCAAGACCAACGCCCAAAGCCATGATGAAGGGCACGGTCATGGGACCCGTAGTCACGCCGCCGGAGTCGAAGGCCACGGCGATGAAGGACTTGGGCACGAAGAAGGAGGCCACCATCATGAGGATGTACAGCACGATCAGCATGCCCGAAAGGCTGATGTTATAGCGGATACGGAGAGTGGCAACGGCCAGGAAGATACCCACGCCCACGGCCACGGTGAGGATCAGCGCCATGTTGGGGATGGAGGGCACTTGCTCTGCCAACACCTGCAAATCGGGCTCGGAGATGGTGATGATCACGCCCATCAAAAAGGCGATGAAGGAGACCACCCACGCGCTTTTCGTCTTGGAGATCTGCACGCCGATGCCCTCGCCAAGGGGGGTCATGGCGATCTCAGCGCCCAGCTGGAAAAAGCCCATGCCGATAATGAGCATCAGCGCGCCCACCACAAACATGACGATAGAGCCCAGTTCCACAGGCACCAAAATCATGCTGATGAGCAGCACGATGGCGGTAATGGGCAGCACGGCCGCCAAGGATTCCATTGTCTTTTCTCTAAGTTTCGGATTCAAGGCAAATTGCTTCCTTTCTACAGATTGCAAGGGCGGGGAATAGGGTTTCGTGCCCCCGCCCACAGGTTGTTATTTATTATACAATATTTTTGGATGTGGCGCAAGGGAGAAAGAACAGGATTTACAGGATGTTAATATGATAGTAGGGGCGGATATCATCCGCCCGTCAACATAACGGAAGTGCATCGGTAGACGCGGCGGGGTGTGGGTGCCCGTGGAGCGAAGCGGAACAAATGCCCTTGGGGTACACCCCGCCCTACGAAAGGTCAAGAGGCTTGCGGTAAGAATTGTAGGGGTCGATGCCCACATCGACCCGCCATAGGCGCAATCTCTTCTACATTTCAGAGCAAGAGCGGCAGCGGAAAGAGGAGCTTAAGACGATGCTACATTTATTTGTAGGGGCGGACGTCTCTGTCCGCCCGTGCAAGTTTGCGAGGATTTACAATGGGCCGACAGAGGCGTCGGCCCCTACGAGTTCGCTGTTGAAAAGAAAGTACGAACATTCACGTAACGAAAGTCTCTGCCGACCCCCTCCGACCTCGCTAACGCTTCGGCAGCGCCCTCCCCCCTCTCCGTCTGTCCTTCGGACAGACACCTCTCCCCGCCGGGGAGAGTCTTACCCTCGTCAGAGGGGGCCGAGGCCCTTCGGGCGTCATCACAAGAGCCGCCGTCAACGGTTGCAAAAGGCAGATTTTGCCAATTTTCCTCATAATTTGCCGATATAATAAAAAAGTTGTCCCAAATGTTTGCAACTTGACGTGAATTCTGTTACAATAGCTCGCATATACATAAGAGGAGAAGAGATTGTATGAATTTTATCTTTCTTTCGCCGAATTTTCCCAAGACATATTATCATTTTACCCAGTGTCTGAGAAATAACGGCGTGACCACTTTGGGTATCGGCGATGCACCCTACGATGAACTGAGTCAGGAGTGCCGCGATTCTCTGGTGGAGTACTATAAGGTCAGCAGCCTTGAGAACTATGACGAGGTCTACAGAGCCGTGGCTTTCTTCGCCTTTAAGTACGGCCGCATCGACTGGATGGAGACCAACAATGAGTACTGGCTGCTGCGTGATGCCCAGCTGAGAACGGACTTCAACGTGAACACGGGCCTCAAAAACCATCAGATCGATGGCATCAAGTTCAAGAGCAAGATGAAGGAATATTACGAAAAGGCGGGCGTTCCCACTGCAAGATACCACTTGGTGGATACGCTGGAGGGCGGTTTGGCCTTTGCAGAGGCCGCGGGCTATCCCGTCATCGTCAAGCCCGACAACGGCGTTGGCGCGGCAGCTACCTACAAGCTGAAGAACGAGGAGGAGCTGCGGAATTTCTACGATAATCTCCCCGAGGTGCAGTATGTCATGGAGGAGTTCATCAACGGCTCTATCGTGTCCTATGACGGCATCTGCAATTCCAACAGAGACATCATCTTCGAGACCTGCCATTTCTACACCGAGCCCATTATGAACGTGGTGAACGAGGGCTTGGAACTGTGCTACTACTCCCGCAAGCAGATCCCCGAGAATCTCCGTGAGTACGGCAGAAGAACCATCAAGTCCTTTGAGAGCCAGTCCCGCTTCTTCCACTGCGAGTTCTTCGTGCTGAACGAGGATAAGAAGGGCTTGGGCAAGAAGGGCGACATCTTCGGCTTGGAGGTCAACATGCGTCCCCCGGGAGGCTATACCCCCGATATGATGAACTATGCCAATGATATCGACGTGTATCAGATCTGGGCGGATATGGTGTGCCATGACAAGGGCTTCTTCGATCCCGAGCATCGTCCCTATGCCGCGGCTTACGCCTCTCAGCGGAAGAATAAGAGCTACGCCCACAGCAAGGAGGATATCTTTGCTAAGTATGGCTCCAGCATCATCATGTACGAGGAGATGCCCGAGGTGCTGGCGGCTACCATGGGCGACCACGCCTACATGGCAAGATTCGCTACCGACGAGGAAATGTTTGAATTTTTGAATTATGTAGTGGAGAAAAAGGAAGGTTAAGATGCATACTCGTTATTATAAGGAATACTCTCACCATTTGAATCGCGACATGGAGTTCAAGGTCTATGGTCACGCAGGTTTGCCCATGGTGGTGTTCCCCTGTCAGGATGGTAAGTATTTCGATTTTGAAGACCGCGGCATGATAGAGACGGTGAAGGGTCATATTGAAAATGGCCTGTTGCAGATCTTCTGCGTGGGCTGTGTGGATGAGGAGACGTGGAGCGCTTCTGCAGGGGAGCACCACGGCAGGATCATGTGGCATGAGCAGTGGTTTAAGTATATCTGCGAGGAGTTCCTGCCCCGTTTGCATCAGATCCACGCAGAGACCGACCCCACCTCCTATGAGGGCAGAGTCACGCTCTCGGGCGCTTCCATGGGCGGCTATCACTGCGTGAACTTCTATCTTCGCAGACCCGACCTCTTCGGCGGTTGCCTCTCCCTGAGCGGTCTTTTCCACGCGGGGTATTTCTTCCCCAATTATAATGATGTGGATATCTATTATAATTCCCCTGTGGATTATCTGCCCAATATGTCCGCCGATCATCCCCTGCTGGAGCAGATCCGCAAGGGTAAGATCGTCCTGTGCTGCGGTCAGGGCGCATGGGAGGATGAGGCCAAGGAAGATGCCTGGTCTTTGGAAAGAGAGTTTGCCCGCTTGGGCGTTCCCGCTTGGGTGGACGTGTGGGGCACGGACGTGAACCACGACTGGCCCTGGTGGCTCATTATGTTCCCCTATCATGTGAATAAGATTTTGGGGTATTGATGAAAGAAACGGAGTTCCCGTGAGGGAGCTCCGTTTTTTCAGGTAACAAGTAACAGGTAACAATTAACAGGTAGTTTCCGTTCTATTGAGGGCTTCTTGAGATGTTGTAGGGCGGCCTGTACCCCAAGGGCATTTGTTCCGCTGCGCTCCACGGGCACCCTCAGGCCGCCGTTGCAACATACGAGAGCGGTGCGATAGACGCGGCGGGGTGAGGGCACCCCGCCCTACGAAATTACAGGGGGCTTTCCCGAGGACTTGTAGGGGGCGGCGTTTACGCCCAACGGAAGTCCCCTTGGGGGATTATCCGCCCCTACGAAAGGGCAAGAACATTACCTACATTTTTGAGCAAGAGCGGCAGCGAAAAGAGAAGTAGAGACGATGCTATATTTATTTGTAGGGGCGGACGCCGAGCGCCGTGTCCCATCGGGACACAAGTACCCTTGGGGTATCCGCCCGATAGAATCTACAGGGCCGACAGGGTCGTCGGCCCCTACAATTTCGCTGATGAAAGAAAAGTACGAACATTCCCGTAAAACAAAAAAGACACCCCGAAGGGTGTCTTTTACCATTTCATTCTCAAACAGATTCGCTATCAGAAATATCCACATTATTGGGATCGGAAATGAACATTTCCTCAGTGGTCTGCTGTGCCAGCTTCAGCTTTTCGGTGATGTCAACCAGTGCATTGGTAGTGGCTTCCAGCGCATCAACGGCGGTTGCCATGCGCCCTGCCAAGTGATAATACATAGCCTTGTAATCGGGCATACAGATACCTCCCAAGCAAGTTTTCGATCATCGGCACTGCCCCATAAGACAGTGCCGATGATTTTTGGAGCTTGTGGCCGGATTCGAACCGGCGACCTGCTCATTACGAGTGAGCTGCTCTGCCAGCTGAGCCACACAAGCATTTTTCTGGCCGTTGAGTTGTCGATAACCTCTGCGATTCAAGAACATCGCAGCAAGCTGCTCAGCGACCCACTAAGAGCCGCCTTCGGCGGTTGCGCTACGCACGCCCACTGCGGTGGGTGTGCCAGCTGAGCCACACAAGCATGATTTTGACCGCGTAATATATTACCATAGTTTCGGTTGTTCGTCAAGAGTGAAAATGGCGGTAGCGGGCAGCGTTCCGCTGCCCCTTGGCCCCCTCTGACGAGGGGGCTGGATTTTTGCGAAGCAAAAAGACTGGGGGAGAGAATAACGCAAATTCTTATCAATCTCTCCCCCAGCCTCGCTGTCGCTTCGGCAGCCCCCTCGTCAGAGGGGGCCAAGGGCGCTGTCGCGCCGCGGGCGGATGGTACGCCCGCGAAGCGCAGGGTCGCAAGCACCCTTGGGGGATATCCGCCCCTACGAGGTCCATCGAGGGCTTCTTGAGATATTGTAGGGCGGCCTGTACCCCAAGGGCATTTGTTCCGCTGCGCTCCACGGGCACCCTCAGGCCGCCGTTGCAACATACGAGAGCGGTGCGATAGACGCGGCGGGGTGAGGGCACCCCGCCCTACGAAATTACAGGGGGCTTTCCCGAGGACTTGTAGGGGGCGGCGTTTACGCCCAACGGAAGTCCCCTTGGGGGATTATCCGCCCCTACGAAAGGGCAAGAACATTACCTACATTTTTGAGCAAGAGCGGCAGCGAAAAGAGAAGTAGAGACGATGCTATATTTATTTGTAGGGGCGGACGCCGAGCGCCGTGTCCCATCGGGACACAAGTACCCTTGGGGTATCCGCCCGATAGAATCTACAGG
>CAYTOO010000079.1:0-7537 GCA_964439545.1 uncultured Oscillospiraceae bacterium
CTGCTCACCGCGGCGAAAAGATCGTCACCATCTTCGTCAACAATGCCATTTACGGCATGACCGGCGGTCAGATGGCTCCCACCACCCTGATCGGCCAAAAGGCTTCTACCTGCCCCACCGGCCGTAGCGAGGAGTGGTCCGGTATGCCTATCAAGATGTCCGAGATGCTGGCTCAGGTTCCCAGCTCTTACTACATCGAGCGTGTGGCTGTTAACAATACTGCTAATATCGCTAAGGCTAAGAAGGCTATCGCTAAGGCTTTCCGTTATCAGATGGAAGGCAAGGGCTTCTGCATGATCGAAGTCCTGTCCACCTGCCCCACCAACTGGGGTCTGTCTCCTGTTGAGGCCATTGACTGGCTGGAGAACAACATGATTCCCTACTATCCTCTGGGTGTTTACAGAGATAAGGAGGCCGAATAATATGGAAAAATCCTTCATCTTTGCCGGTTTCGGCGGTCAGGGTATGCTCCTGATCGGTAAATTCATGGCTATGTCCTGCATGCTGGATGGTAAGCACGTTTCTTGGTTGCCCTCTTACGGCCCCGAGATGCGCGGCGGTACCGCTAACTGCTCCGTCATCGTTTCCGATGATCCCGTTGCCTCTCCCCTGGTGGACGTGGCTGACGTGGTCGTGGCAATGAACCGTCCTTCTCTGGACAAGTTTGAGCCCTGTGTCAAGCCCGGCGGCGTGCTGGTGATCAACAGCAGCATTATCGACCGCAAGGCTGAGCGCGATGATATCCAGGTCGTCTATTGTGACGCCAACGGCATCGCTGAGGCAGTGGGCAACCCCAAGGGTGCCAACGTGGCAATCCTGGGTGCTGTTATGGGTAAGGTCGACGTCACCTCCGTTGCGAGCATGAGTGAGGCCATCCGTATTGAGCTGGGTGAGAAGAAGCTGCGCTTCCTGGAGGGCAACATGAAGGCTCTCGAGGCTGGTATGGCTGCTGTCTAATCCTGTTTGAGCAAAACACACATTGATTAACGATTTCCGGTATCTGTTCGCAGATACCGGAAATCTCTTTTTTGTGTTCTTCTTTTTACTTTACAGAAATTTAATCTTATTTTTGTTTCTCAAATCGAAACTTTGTATTGACTTATAACAAAACCTCTGTTAAGATAAAGGTGTTAGATTATCCCCACAAGTTTGTTTGAGGAGGCGTTTGCTTTGGGCTCGTTTTCTAACTTCGTCGGTCATCGAATCAAAAAATACCGCAAGAGTCGCGGTTATACGATCGAGCAGTTTTCTGCCATGATCAACAAAAGTAAGGCAACGCTTTCTAAATATGAAAATGGTGCCATTACCATTGATGTAGAAACGTTATACGAGATCTCGCGGGCATTGGATATTGATTTAAAGTACTTTGTGGATTATCAACCGCCCTCTTTCCACGATGAACCTGCCCTTCTCAAGAATGCCTATTTCCGCAATTCTCTAGCCTATATGTACCATTACGATGGTCGTGTGCGCCAGATGGTACGCTCCCTCCTGCGCTTCTCCACAGGGCTTGATGGCAGCAGCATTGAGGTCACGTTGTATTTGGGTGTTTCTTCTTTTGATGAGCCGGATCATTGCCAGCATCTGTTTACCGGCGAGATGAAATCTTATGACACGATCACGCATATGGTGCTGCACAACCAAATCAATGAAGCAGAGAAAATGTATATCTGTATGCTTAACCCTATGCAGAATCGCGCCCCCGCGATTGGTCTCCTCTCCGGCATTGGCAGTACGCCCTTCTTCGCTCCCATTGCTCTAAAGGCTGTGATTTCCAACGAGCCCCTGGAGGAAAACGACCGTCTGCTTAGCACTGTGAAGCTGGATAAAGACGACTACCACCTGCTGCGTTACTACAACATGATGGTCATCAATCGTCCCGCAAGCTTGTTCCTACAATAAAATAGATTGCAAAAGCGCTGTAAGATTCCTTACAGCGCTTTTCTTATGACATTTTTATGATCTCGCGGCGTAAACGAAGGATAATACGCTTCTCAAGACGGGAGATATAGCTTTGGGATATCCCCATGCAATCTGCGACTTCCTTCTGGGTCAGTTCCTGCCGCCCACCAAGACCAAAACGCATTGTAATGATATCCCGCTCACGTGGCGAGAGCTTCTGCACGGCGCTATGGAGGATCTGACGGTCGGTCGCCTCTTCAATGGGGCGCATCACCACATCATCATCCGTTCCCATGACATCACTTAGGAGCAATTCTTTACCGTCCCAATCGGTATTGAGCGGTTCATCAAAACTAACTTCTGTCCGCTCCCTACTGTTCTTTCGCAGATACATGAGAATTTCGTTCTCAATACAGCGGCTGGCATAGGTTGCAAGTTTGATATTCTTCTCAGGCCTAAATGTATTTACGGCTTTAATAAGACCAATCGTACCAATGGAAATTAAGTCCTCAATATTGATACCTGTGTTGTCAAACCGCTTCGCTATGTACACAACAAGACGGAGATTCCGCTCAATTAAGATGCTGCGAACCTGCTCCTCTCCTGCCATCATCCGTTCGAGTAACTCGGCTTCCTCTTCTCGCGGCAAAGGTGGCGGTAAAGTATCACTGCCGCCTATGTAGAAGATCCTATCCGGCGCGATCCACTGTCTCAAGCGCCGAATCAGTGTCTTCAGCCAAAGAATCACTAGCCTCTCCCCCTTTCACTTGTCCTCCCCACAGCCCATGACAGCCATTTCCAACACTTGTATTTGTTAGCGCTACCAATGCTTTTGGGATTCTGCGGCGTCCGATCTGTAAATAATCGCTTCGCAGTGCTAGAAGCAATCCGCTTTTGTCTCCAACAGCTTGATATGGCAGCAATGTAAAGGGTATTCCCTTGTCATGGATAGCTACCATCTTCTCTTCGGAAGATAGCGGACCACTTAAAACAGACATCATTTCTTTATCAAAAACGTCTTTCAAAGCCATAGTCTCTGCGATCAGGACAGGGCTCCCTTGAATTGGATCTCGCAGTGTATTACCGCTGTCGCGTAACGCTCTCAATCGACAGCGGTGATTTTGTACCACAACGGTAATCTCCACAGTATCTCCTCCCCCATATCTTGCGCTTTGTCGGAACAGCAGATGCAGCAGCACATAGAACACCGTGGCACTGCCAAGGAGAACAGGCCATGAAATATCGGCATAATAGAGGTGCTGTACTATCCCACTCGGTGATCCAACTGCAAGACCTATGGCAAGCAGCAATCCCGCCAATGCTCCGGACAATAGAAAAAACAATGCTGACAAACGCCAGGGTCTTGCCTCGCCAATGAAGGCACAACCGGTGATAATAATTCCCGACAGCAAGCGCAGGAACGGCGTTCCTAATACAGGAAGCAGGAACGTTCCCACGGCGTAGAAGCCGCCAATTACAGCGGCGAATACAAATCGTCCACGCCGCAGTGATGTACCTGCCAAAGCGGCGGTAGTGAGCAGCAAGAGATAGTCTACCATTGCGTTTAAAAAGAACACGCTGTCTAGATACACTACCGTCATGCCATTCACCTCGTCTGTTTATTATACAAGGAATAGAACTAAAATCCTGTCATAAAAAAGCGCCCTGCGGGATTTCTCCCGCAGGGCAACACGTTCTATTATTCATGGTCGAAGATGGCCTTCTTCTCTAAAAGAGGCGTAAACTCGTCTTTCCAAAGATGGTGCATCTCAGAAACATCGTAAGCAGGCAAAGCCTCCTTATCCATATCGATGACGATCATCACATCATAGCGGTTATCGCGGGCAACACAATTGGACCGCACATCTGCACCATGCACACCGGGAATTTCAGAGGCCGCGGAGAAAATCTCGCGAATACGAGGCAACAAAGCCGCCTTATCAGTGACAGAATCGTTATACTTGGCAATTATGTAATGCTTCATTGCACTTCTCCTTACAGATAAGGAATAATCAAAGATGCCAACAGTAGCAAAGCCAATAATCCGGCAATAACGCTGGCAACAATCTGCGTAATATTACGCTTTTTCTTTTTCATTTATACTTCCTCCTTGGGTACGATACGTTTGATCATTTTTTCAGTCTTACGGCGGGGCTGCATCACTTCATGACCGCAGCCGAGACATTTCATCTTAATATCCATGCCCACGCGAAGCACTTCCCAGCGGCGGCTGCCGCAGGGGTGATCTTTTTTCAGTTCAAGAATGTCGTGCAGTTGCAGATCCATAGTTTATCCCTTCTTGATCTCATCCCAGTACCGTTTTGCGGCCTGCTCCGTCTTGTTGTCTCCATATTCATAGTAGCGCTTATCCCCCAGTTCCTCCGGCAGATAGCGCTGGGCAACATAGTGATGGGGATAGCTGTGGGGATACTTATACTTTTCCACCTTCCCTGTTCCGGCGCTGTCAGCGTGGACATTCTGAAGATGTCGAGGAATAGATCCCATAGCGCCACGCTCAATATCCGTCATGGCGGCGATAATGGCATCGTGTGCTGCGTTGGACTTAGGCGCGGTAGCCAGCAAAATGGCAGCTTCAGCCAGCGGCAGACGAGCCTCGGGGAGACCTAATTGCACGGCGGCATCCACGCAAGCCTTTGTCACCACAATGGCTTGGGGATACGCAAGGCCAATATCCTCAGCGGCAATCACCAGCAGGCGGCGACAGGGAGAAAGCAAATCTCCTGCCACCAGCAAACGACCTAGATAGTACACCGCTGCATCAGGATCAGAGCCGCGGATGGACTTTTGAAGTGCCGAAAGCAGATCAAAATGCTCGTCGCCGTCGCGATCGTAGCGCATGGCACTGCGCTGGGAGACCTGTTGGGCGCTCTCCACCGTTACAAGCAAGCTGCCATCTTTAGGCAGCGCCGATTGATAGAGCAATTCCACTGCCGTAATCGCCTTACGCACATCACCGCCACAACCGGTGGCAATGGTCATAGGCACATCGTCCTCCCACGTAAAGGGCAGGTCACAGCGTTCCTTCATAATATTGAGGGCGCGAAGGACAGCACTTAAAGTCTCCTCTGCTGTCAAAGGCTTGAACTCAAAGACGGTGCTGCGGGAGAGGAGCGCGTTATAAATGCAGAAATAGGGATTGTCGGTGGTGCTGGCAATCAGCGTGATCTTGCCGTTTTCCAAGAACTCCAGCAGACTCTGCTGCTGTTTCTTATTAAAGTACTGGATCTCATCGAGATACAGCAAAATACCGTTGGGTGCCATCATGGTGTCCACATCGGCGATAATGGCCTTCACATCCTGCAGAGAGGCAGTGGTGGCATTGAGGTGATAGAGCGCCTTATTGGTGCGCTTGGCGATGATATTGGCGATAGTGGTCTTGCCTGTACCGGAAGGGCCATAGAAGATGAAATTTGCCTCTGTACCGTTCTCGATCAAGCGGCGCAGCAATGCGCCCTCGCCCAATAGATGCTTTTGTCCTGCCACTTCCTCAAGGCTCTGGGGACGAATTTCGTCTGCCAAAGGGCGCATGATATCACCTCCAAAATTTCTTCTGCAATAGTATAGCACTATTTGCTTTTTTTCGCAACCTTTGATACAATAACCGTGAGGTGATTATCATGCGAGTAAAGAAAAATATCAGCGCGATCATCGAGCAGCTGAAGGTCATGTACCCCGGCGCAGAATGCTCGCTGGATTATAAAAAAGACTACGAATTGTTGATTTCCGTGCGTTTGGCAGCCCAATGCACCGATGCCCGTGTCAATCTCGTCACTCCTGCCATGTTTGCCCGTTTCCCTACCCTCGAGGCGTTTGCTGAGGCTGATGTGGATGAGGTGGGCGAATACGTCCACTCCTGCGGCTTTTGGCGTGCAAAGGCTCGTGATATTGTGCTGTGCGCACAAATGCTGCTGCGGGAATACGGCGGCAAGGTGCCCGATACTATGGAAGAACTGCTGAAACTCCCCGGTGTAGGGCGCAAGACAGCCAATCTCCTGTTGGGTGACATTTACGGCAAAGAAGGCTATGTCTGCGACACCCACTGCATCCGTATCACAGGTCGCCTCGGCATTACCGATGGAAGCAAAGACCCTTTGAAGGTGGAAATGCAGCTGCGAAAGGTGATTCCTCCCGAGGAATCCAACGATTTTTGTCACCGCATGGTGCTGCATGGTCGCGCCCTCTGTATGGCCCGCAGCCCCCAGTGCGGCCTCTGCCCTCTTGCGGTCAACTGCAAGTATGGTAAATCCGTGCTGAAAAGCTAATGAATTACATATCCGTGCCTGTCCTAAAAGGACAGGCACGTTTTTTTATACTCCTTCATATACTGCCCTATGGAGGTGGGATAATGGACATGAACACACTTTCCAAGATGCTCCCCATTGATCCACAATCGTTGGAGCGTCTTTCTAAATCCCAAGACGGGCAGATGCTGATGGCATTGCTGCAGCAAAACAGCGGTAACGCCTTGGATCACGCTACAGAAGCAGGAAAAAATGGCAGCTACGCAGAGATGACAACTCTTATTAAAGGCATTATGGGCAGCGCAGAGGGGCGCGCACTACTGCAGCGGTTGGCGAATCAGCTGCAAAATCCGAAATAGTGCAGGAAAGGAGGCGGCAACATGGAGGATATGGACAGCAGACTCAACGCCCTATTAAGTGACCCAGAGGCTATGGGGCGCATTATGGCGTTGGCGCAGCAACTATCTGGTGAAAGTGCTGCCTCCTCCCCGCCACCTTCTCCCGAACCTCCACCGCCACCTCCGCAACAAGAGGACGATGGATTTGATCCCATGCTACTTTTTAAGTTTCTGCCCCTTTTGCAGGAATTACGGCAGGATAATTCAAGCCAGTCTATGCAGTTTCTCTCGGCAATGCGTCCCTTCTTGAATCCGGAACGACAGCCTAAAGTAGAACGGGCAGTAAAATTAGCGCATCTTATCTGTGTCGGTAAGAAGTTTTTAGCGGAGGGAGGTTTTGAACTTGTCTAGCGAACATCCTTCCTGTTCACAGCGACAGCAACCGAATGTCAGCGCGGTACACAATCAGCAACAGCGACAACAACCGCCTTCTCGACAGCCCCAGCAAAGACCGCAGCAACCACCACTTCCCCGTCCCGAACCATCAAAAAAACAATGCGAACCACCGCAGCAGCATCGACCGCCACCAAAGGCACCTCCGCCCCCACCAAAGCCGCCACCGCAGCGACCACCGGAAGCCAACTTTCTCAATCGACTGTTAGAGTCGCTGCACTTGGGTGATTTAGATGCAGGGGATTTGCTGCTCCTTGGCATGCTTTTCTTCCTGTGGCATCAAAAGGCTGATGAAGAACTGCTGATTGCACTGGGCTTGCTGCTCATTTTATAACGAAAAAGTCCACCCGAAAACGGGTGGACTTTTTCGTTAGCTGTAAAGTAAAATTACTTCAAGGACTCTTCAACAGCAACAGCCACGGCGACGGTAGCACCGACCATGGGGTTGTTGCCCATGCCCAGGAAGCCCATCATCTCAACATGGGCGGGGACGGAGGAAGAACCTGCGAACTGAGCGTCACCGTGCATACGACCCATGGTATCGGTCAGGCCATAGGAAGCGGGACCTGCAGCCATATTATC
>CAYTOO010000080.1:0-7535 GCA_964439545.1 uncultured Oscillospiraceae bacterium
GCTCCGCATGACATCTCTCCCCGCTGGGGAGAGTCTTGCCCTGACAAGGGGAGCCAAGGCGCTTCGCGCGTCCCCCCGCAACCTAAGATACATCGCAATTCCCCCAAAAAATCTTAAAAGGAGAAAAGAAACCATGAAGAAGTTTTTTAGTCTGGTTCTGGCCCTCGTGATGGCCCTGAGCCTGACCACTGTCGCATGGGGTGCTGTTACAACCCATGAAGTCACAGATGTGGACACTTTGAAAACGGCTGTTGCTAATGCTGACGATGGTGACACCATCCTGCTGAAGGCTGATGTGACTATCGATGCAAACGATGAGCGTGTCATCATCTCCGGTGACAAGACCGTGACCCTGTCTGCTATCAATAACGCAGTCCTCTACACCTGCGGCGCTGACAACCCTGACTCTCTCACGGCAACGAATGGCGGTACGCTGATCCTCGACAGCTCTCTGAAGGTCGTGGCCTCCGATAGAGGCGTCATTTGGGCTGATGGTGGTACGATTGTTGTTAACGGTGCTACGATTACCTCTTCTGCCCTTGCCTGTCCTGCAGCCGTACGGAATGGCGGTAAGCTGATCGTGAATGCCGGAAGCGTGATCTCTTCCAGTAACTTCACTGCTATCACCTGCAAGGGCACGGGATCTGTCCTTGAGATTAATGGCGGTACGATCTCTGCTACTGGCACCGATGGTGCTGGCGGAAACTACGTTACTGTTCACGCAGCCGATGGCGGTGTTATTAACATGAATGACGGTGTAGTTAAGGGTGCTGCGGCTTTGGACGCTGGAGTTAATGGCACCATTAACATGTATGGCGGTACCGTTGAGAGTGTGAATGCTAACGATAGCGACACCGCTAAGGTTAACATCTATGGCGGTACTGTTACCGGCGCTGTCACCACTGCTGATGGTGCTAAGATCGTCGTCACCGCCGGTACCTTCCCCAACGCTGACGTGATCCCCTATCTGGCCACCGGCTCCGTCTATAAGGATGGCGTTGTGACCAAGCAGGGCACTGTTCCCTCCACCGGTACCACTTCTACCGGTACTGTTACCTCCGGCACTGTTACCCCCTCTAAGCCCACTCTGTACAAGCTGGCTGCTGTGGGCGGCTCTATGGTGAAGGATGACGAGGACATCACTGAGATCAAGCTGACCACCACTTCCGGCAGACTGCAGAACGATGTCCCCCTGTATGTTCCCAACATCTACAAGGTCGATAACTTCTACTACATCCAGGTCGCCAAGGCCGATGCTGACTACGCTCTGTACAACAACGGTGCATGGATCTATCTGTTCCGTACTCCTTACAGCTCTGACGCTGACGCTATCAAGGCCTACGCCACCTCCGTGGTGATGGATAAGCTGGTTACTCCCGCTGACGAGAACATCGACTGCGGTGATTGCCTGAAGAATGGCGCCCTGGCTTCCTACTATGTCTCCGGCGACAGCGTTTACTATGCCGGCGGCAACACCTGGGCTTACTTTAACGGCGAGTTCGTGAAGTATGACAAGGACACCAAGGTCGTCTTCCAGGATCACACTTGGGATGCTACCAGCATCAAGGTCAAGGCCACCGATGTCAAGGGCACCAAGGTTCCTGTGACCATCGAGTGCTCCGAGTGCGAGAAGACTTTCTCCATCGTTGGCGCTAAGGCTTTCGACAACACCTGGGTCATGGGTGTGAACTATACCGTTGATCCCGCTGTGAGCGCTTACGGTCAGTACTACATCGTTCTGACCAGCGGCACCTCTGCTCCCGTGGTGACTCCCTCTACCGACAAGGTTCAGTCCGCTGCTACCTTCGATGCAGGCATCGCCATGTACGTTGGCATGAGCGTTCTGGCTGCCACCGGCTCTGCTGTGGTGATCGGCAAGAAGAAGGACTAATTGAAGTTTTAGAAAACTTCTCTTAATACCAAAGAGTAGGTAAAGACTCCTCCAAAAGAGGATTTGTGATGAACGCGGTTGTGAATCGCCTACTCGACAAAAAAGGTCCCGAAAGGGACCTTTTTTGTCATACTTAAGAAGATTATGTCGAAGGGAAAGAACTTAAAATATTCATGGGGAGAGCGCGAGAGGGGAGGGTATGCCCATCTCGCTTTTAATATGGCCATGTGTAACATGGCTGGCAATCTGCGCACAGCGCAGATTTGCCCCCCTCGGGGGCTTTTTTGCTCATTTCAACTCATTCACAATGCTCTCCGCACAGCGGATGCCGTCGGATGCGGCGGACAAAATGCCGCCTGCGTAGCCTGCGCCCTCGCCGCAGGGATAAATGCCGCGAATGTTGCACTGATAGTCCTCGCCGCGGGGAATTTTCACAGGGGAGGAGGAGCGGCTCTCCACCGCCGTCAAAATAGCATCGGGAGCATCGTAGCCCCGCAATTTGCCGCCCAAAATAGGCAGCGCCGCGGCAATGGCCTCTGCCACAAAGGGTGGGAGACAGCGGTGCAAGTCGGTGTACGTGACACCGGGGCGATAGGAGGGGGTGACACTGCCCGCCTTTTCTGTGGGGCGGTGGAGGAGGAAATCTTCCACACGCTGGGCGGGAGCGCGGTAATCGCCGCCGCCCAAGGCATAGGCGGTCTCCTCCAGCTGCCGCTGGAAGGCGATGCCGGCCAAGGGGTGGTCGGTGGGGAAGTCAGCGGGGGTGACATTGACAAGCAGTGCGCCGTTGATGTTCTCCTTGTCGCGGGCATATTCACTCATACCGTTGGTGACCACGCGGCCTTCTTCCGAGGCCGCTGCCACCACCTGTCCACCGGGGCAGACACAGAAGGAAAAGACACTGCGGCCATTATCGAGATGACAGCTTAATTTATAGGTGCTGACGGGGAGATTGGCGTGCCCCGCGTACCGGCGGTACTGCACCGCATCAATGTCTGATTGCCGATGCTCGATGCGCACGCCTACAGCGAAGGGCTTGGCCTCCATGTGAACCCCTGCACCATAGAGCATCTCCACCGTATCACGGGGGCTGTGTCCCAGCGCCAGCAACGCATGGCGGCAGGGGAGGGCGTAAGTTTCGCCGTTTGCTGTTACGTGGAGTGCCGTCAGCTGCCCATCGGTGGTGTCGATACCTGTAAGGCGGTGACCGAAGCGGATGTCTGCACCCAAGGAGAGCAGTTCGCGGCGCATGTTCTGCAGCGCTACATACAGCATATCTGTGCCCACATGGGGCTTGGCATCGTAGAGGATGGTCTCGGGCGCACCGCAGGCGACCAACTGCTCGAGAATGAAGCGGTGGCGCACATCCTTCGTGCCTGTGTTTAGCTTGCCATCGGAGAACGCGCCTGCGCCGCCCTCGCCAAACTGAACGTTGCTCTCGGTATTCAGCGTGCCATCACGCCAAAAGCGGGCAACCGTCTCTCTCCGCTGTTCCACCGCCTCTCCGCGCTCCAGCACAACGGGGCGCAGGCCGCACTTTGCCAGCACCAGCGCGGCGAAGAGACCGCCGGGTCCCATGCCGACCACCACAGGGGGCGTGTCGCAGGCAACAGGTGCGGGCAGGCGGTATTTCTCGGGCTTATAGGGGGTGATGCGCTTGTCGCGGCAGCGGCGCAGCACCTGACTTTCATTATTGACCGCCACCGCTACGGTGTAGACAAACCGCAAGCCCTCACGGGCATCAATGGCGCGGCGCAGGATGCGCAGGTCGGTGATGTCCTCGGCGCGGCAGCGCAAACGCGCGGCGGCCTTGGCCTTCAGCGCGGCGGTATTCTCATCCAAATTCAGCTTGATGCCCTCCAAGCGCAGCATGGCTGCCACCACCTTTCACAAAATGTTCAAAACCTTCGGGGATTTTTAAAGGTTAGTTTAAGAAAACTGTGTAGAATACATATCATAAGGATGATACCATAGTTTCCGTGAAAAATAAAGGAGGAATCCATTGATGTATAACGATGAGTTTGACAGAATCAACGGCGAATATCGCTATAATCGCACCAGCAATCTGCCCCGTGACGATTATCGCCCCCAGTACAATCCTGTCCCCGAGCAGCCCAAGAAAAAGGGCGGCACTGCGGTGAAGGTCATCGCCCTGGTGCTGGTGTGCGCCATCGTGGGTGGTCTGTGCGGCTTTGGCGGTGCGGCCATCGCTCGCAACAGCCACCGCGGCGAGACATCCATTCAGCAGAGTGACCGCCAGCCTGTGGAAGTGGAGATCAAAAAGGTGGACGGGCAGACGGAGATGTCTCCTGCCGAGGTGTACGCCGCAACGGTGAATTCCACCGTATCCATCAACACCTCTGCCACTACCCGTAATGTCTTTGGACAGGTGACGGAGAGCGCCTCCAGCGGCTCGGGCTTCATTATCACCACCGATGGCTACATTGTCACCAATCAGCATGTGGTGTCGGGGGCATCGGAAGTCACCGTGACCCTCTATAACGGCGAGGAGTACGATGCCACCATCATCGGCGGCGATGCCGATTACGATGTGGCGGTCATTAAAATTGAAGGCAGCGACCTGCCTGCCGTTACCTTGGGCAACAGCGAAGATGTGAATGTGGGCGATTGGGTCATGGCTATCGGCAATCCCTTGGGTGAACTGACCTTCTCCATGTCGCAGGGCAGCGTGTCCAGCTGCGGTCGCGCCATCAATGTGGACGGCACGCCCTTTAACATGCTGCAGGTGGATTGCGCCATCAACCCCGGCAACTCCGGCGGCGCACTGATGAACCTCTACGGCGAGGTGGTGGGCATTGTCTCCGCCAAATATTCCAGCTACTCCAACACCTCTGTGGAGGGCTTGGGCTTTGCCATCCCCATCTCTGATGTGCAGGCCATTATCACCGACATTATTGAAAACGGCGCTGTGACCGACAAGGCCTATCTTGCCATTACCGCAGGCACCATGACCGAGGAGATGGCGGCACAGTATAATATTGACCTTGCCAAGGGCGTGTTCGTCTACGCTGTGGAAGATGGCGGCGCAGGTGACCGTGCCGGTCTCTGCTTGGGGGATATCATCACCGAACTGGACGGCAAGACCATCAACACTATGAACGACCTCACCATGGCCAAGAAGGGTCATAAGGCGGGGGAGACGGTATCCTTGACCTACTACCGCGAGGGCAAATACCACACCACGGAGCTGACCTTCGATGAGCAGCCCCAGACCACCGGCGAAGAGGAGGTGCAGCCCCAGCTGCCGGAGCAGTACGAGGACTATTATAACCAGATGCCCGACGGATTTGAGGACTTTTTCCGCTATTTCTTCGGCAACAGATGGTAAAAAACAACAAGTGAAACAGGGTAAAGAGGCGAAAATGGCAGCATTTTCGCCTCTTTTTCGCAGTTTAAGAAAACTTAACTTGTT
Organism: uncultured Oscillospiraceae bacterium; assembly: GCA_964439545.1. Lineage (GTDB taxonomy): Bacteria > Bacillota > Clostridia > Oscillospirales > Oscillospiraceae > Vescimonas. The sequence goes on from CAYTOO010000080.1 coordinate 5,325, forward strand.
ATTTTGGAGTAGATAGGCTATAATAAGTTGTCATCGTATGAATATCGTTGAACACAATCACCTCCCATTAAGAAAGGAAGGCTGCTATGATAAAGCTTCAAGGCGAACACGGCGAGATCGCGATCTCCAACGCTGTGTTCACTACTATTACCGGCGCCGCCGCCACCAACTGCTTCGGCGTCAAGGGCATGGCCTATCGTTCCATGACCGATGGCATTGTCCATCTGCTACGCCCCGAGACCATGAGCAAGGGCGTGAAAGTTACCTACAATTCCGACAACACGGTGTCGATCGAACTGCACATTATTGTTGACCCCGGCGTGAATATCGCCACGGTCTGCCGCGCCATCATGAGCGAGGTGAAGTATGTGGTCACCTGCAATACCGGCGTGGAAGTGCGGGACGTGAACGTCTGCGTAGACTCCGTCAGTAACGCTTGAGGAGGGCACAGAGAAAATGATAGAGAGAATCAACGGCAGCACCTTCAAGCAGATGGTGCTGTTTGGTGCCGCCTGTATCACAAATGAAAAGCAGGCTATTAATGACCTGAACGTGTTCCCCGTCCCCGACGGCGACACGGGTACCAATATGTCCCTGTCCATTCAGACCGCAGTTGCCGAGCTGAAGAAGCACGAGCCCGCCACCATCGAGGAGGCCGCCAAGATCACTGCCAGCGGCTTGCTGCGCGGCGCCCGCGGTAACTCCGGCGTCATCCTGTCCCTGCTGTTCCGCGGCATGTCCAAGATCTTCAAGGGTATGATCGAGGCTGACGGTATCGCACTGGCTGACGCTATGAACGAGGGTGTCACCACCGCTTACGGCGCTGTTATGAAGCCCGCTGAGGGTACGGTGCTGACCGTGTCCCGTCTGGCTGCCCAGCGCGCCATCGAGGCATCCGAGGAGCAGAACTCCGTGGAGTTCGTGCTGGAAGAGGCCATCCGTGCAGGTTATGAGACTCTGGCCGAGACCATCGAGATGAACCCCGTGCTGAAGAAGGCCGGTGTGGTGGATGCCGGTGGTAAGGGTTACCTCATTATCCTTGAGGGTATGCTCCGCGCACTCCGCGGCGAGGAGATCCCCGAGGTGGTGGAGGATGCCGAGGAGAGCAAGGACAAGGCCGACTTCGCCATGCTGGACGAGGAGATCACCTTCACCTTCGACACCGTCTTCATCGTCCGCAAGAGCGGCGAGCCCAAGTCCCTCGAGCCCCTGCGTGCTTACCTCGACAGCATCGGCGACAGCCTTGTGATCGGCGAGGATGACGAGTGCTTTAAGGTCCACGTCCATACCGACATCCCCGGCTACGCTCTGAGCGAGGCACAGAAGTACGGTACGCTGGAGCTTGCCAAGATCGAGAATATGCGCTCTCAGAAGGAGGCTCTCGCCGCCGGTCGCGAGGCACACAGCGCCGACGATCTGGACGATGAGGAGCTGATGCTGGGCAATGATGCTCCCGCCGAGCCCGAGTTCGTCCCCGCCGAGAAGAAGTACGGCTTCGTGGCCGTCTGCGTGGGTGCAGGCCTTGAGGAGACCTTCCGCGCACTGGGCGTGGATACCATCGTCTCCGGCGGTCAGACCATGAACCCCTCCACCGAGGCCATCCTGCAGGAGATCAACCGCACCCCCAGCGAGGTGGTGTTCGTCCTGCCCAACAATAAGAACATCGTCATGGCCGCACAGCAGTGCATCGGCCTGACCGAGAAGCAGGTCATCGTGATCCCCACCGCCACCGTGCCTCAGGGTATCACCGCTATGGTGAGCTTCGACCCCGATGAGGAAGATCCTCAGGTCATCGCCGACACCATGGCTGAGGCTGCTGCCACCGTGTCCACCGCACAGGTGACCTATGCCGCCCGTAACTCCGATTTCGATGGCTTTGAGATCAAGGAGGGCGACTATCTGGTGCTGCTGGACGGCAAGCTGTTCGGCACCGGCCCCGATTTGAAGTCCCTGCTGGAGCAGCTGGGCGCTCACGCCGCTGAGAAGGGTGCTGAGTTCATCAACATCTACACCGGAGAGGGTGTCAGCGAGTCTGACGGCGTGAAGGCTGAAAAGCTGTTTGCCGCCGCCTGCCCCGATGCAGAGGTCATCTCCATCCCCGGTGGTCAGAGCGTGTATTATTACATTATTTCTATTGAATAAGAAAAGAGACCCTGCGGGCAATGTCATTAAGTTAATAGTCTAGCCCTAGGCGGAAAATCAAAGAAACGA
>CAYTOO010000081.1:0-7358 GCA_964439545.1 uncultured Oscillospiraceae bacterium
GAGACAGTCTTTCGACTGTCTCTTTGGTGCGCGAGGCGGGACTTGAACCCGCACGCCCGTAATGAGCACTAGAACCTGAATCTAGCGAGTCTGCCAATTCCACCACTCGCGCGAACAACATAGACTATTATAATCAATGAAGTGGTATTTGTCAATACCTTTTTTCGATTATTTTTGTGAGCCGTAAGAGGTGGTGCGAGCGATGGGACTTGAACCCACACGTCCTTACGAACACAGGCACCTCAAGCCTGCCTGTCTGCCGATTCCAGCACGCTCGCATATCATCCTCTTACGGACACTAGAACATTATACCATCCAATTTTCTTTTGTCAAGAGGGAATTTCTCTTACTTTTAAGGCTGTCCGAAACCAACAATCATCCAAATGATGAAGGCGATATAGAGGATGGTCACGATCAGCACAAGGGCGGACAGCACCTTGATGGGGGTGGTGATGGTCTTTCTTCTGAACAAAAGCAGCCAAGCGCAGAGGAAGAACAAAATGACGGCAACGGCCATGGTGATGGGACTTACCAAAACGTCAGCAAAACTCAAACCGGAACTCATGGTGGCATCTCCTTTCAACGCAAAAAATAGCTTTCTACTAATTTAGACGGGTAGGAAAGGGGAAAGGTTGCAGTTTTGTCCTATTATACGGGGAAATTATGAACTTTTCAACGTTGGGGAGGGGGATTCTAAATTTCTTTCGTTTGCAGTGCACTACCTAATGCGTTGTAGGGCGGGGTGCCCTACAATAAGATCGAGAGAATGTCGTATCTCTCCCTCAGTCAGCCTTGCGGCTGACAGCTCCCTCGTCAGAGGGAGCCAAGGGAGCGCGTTGCGCTCCGCGGGCGGTTGATAACCGCCCCTACAATAAGGCTGAGAGATTTACAGTTCTTTCGTTTCGTACAAATCCGTCCTGCGGGCGCTCAAGAGGGGCAACTGGCGGCGGATGGAGGGGACGAGGGACATGTCCAGTTTGGCGATGAGGGTGGTTTCCTTCTCGTCGCACTGGTGGAGGACATCGCCCCACGGGGAGCAGATGATGGAGTGTCCCCAGGAATGGTAGGAGGCAGACATATCCCGCGCGGGGGCACAGCCCACGGTGAAGCACTGTTCATCCACCGCACGCTGACGGAAGAGCAGTTCCCAATGGGCAGGGCCAGTGGTCATATTGAAGGCGGCGGGGACGAAAATTACCTGCGCGCCGCGGAGCGCCATCAAGCGGCTCAGCTCGGGGAAGCGGAAATCAAAGCACACGCACACACCCATGACGCCCCACGGGGTCTCGAAAGTGGTCACATCCCGTCCTGCGGACAGGGTGTCCGACTCGAAAAACCGCTGACCGCCCTCTACGTCAATGTCGAAAAGGTGGGTCTTACGGTGGCGGGCGATGCAGTTGCCCGCGGGGTCGAAGACGTAGCAGGTGTTGTAGACATTGCCATCTTCCAGTTCGGGCATTGTGCCGCCTACGAGGTAGATGCCCATTTCGCGGGCGAGGGCGGCGAGAGTTTGGTAGACTTCGCCGCTCTGCTCTTCGCCATACTGGCGGAAACAGGCGGTATTGTAGGGACAGCAGAACATCTCGGGGAGGACGGCGATGTCCACCTCGCCCGCCTTACGGACAGCATCGCAGGCGCGGCGGAGGTCGGCGGCCTTGTCGCCCGTGACGGACATTTGAATGAGGGCAAGGGTCAATTCCATACTCAAAACTCCCGCAAAATAAGGTCGGTGCGCCCGTTGTCGAGAGGCAGGACGCGGAGGCATTTGTTGGCGTAGTCGCGGCGAATCATGTCGCGGAGGGCAGTGCCGCCGTGGTAGCCGTGGATGAGCCGCAGGCGGTACGTGCCCGCCTTGGCGCGGCGGAGGGCGGCATCAATGGCGACTTTGGCTTGATATTCATTCTTGCCGTGGAGGTCGATTTCCAAAATACCTGCAGAGATTGCCATTTTATTCCACCTCCATCTGCCGCAACAGGGCGATTTCACGGGCGTACCCTTCAAGGTCGTTGGGGGTCTCCAACACCATGGGTAAGCCCTTCAATGCGGGGTGATTGACGATGCGGGCGAAGGCATCAAGGCCGATGAAGCCGCCGCCGATGACGGCGTGGCGGTCTTTTTTTGCGCCCAAATCGTTGAGAGAATCGTTGACATGGATGGCGCGGAGACGGTCAAGACCGATGACTTTATCGAACTTCGTCAACACGCCGTCAAGGTCGTGGACGATGTCGTACCCGCCGTCCCACACGTGGCAGGTGTCGAGGCACACGCCCAGTTTGTCGGATAACTCCACGCGGTCGATAATGGCGCGGAGCTCTTCAAAGGTTGCGCCCACCTCACTGCCCTTGCCTGCCATGGTTTCGAGTAGCGCCGTGGTGCGTTGGGTGGGGAAGAGGACGGTATTGAGGGCATGGGCAATAAGTTCGATGCCTTTTTCCACTCCCTGTCCCGTGTGAGAACCGGGGTGGAAGTTATAGAGGTTATGGGGCAGGTACTCCATCCGCTGAAGGTCGTCGGCCAACGTCTGCAAGGCAAACTCGCGGGTGCGCTCGTCCTTGGAGCAGGCGTTGATGGTGTAGGGGGCGTGGGCCACCACCGTGCCGATGCCCTGCTCTGCGGCGAGGGTCATAAAAGCGGCGGCATCCTGCGGGTCGATGGCCTTGGCGCGGCTGCCGCGGGGATTGCGGGTGAAGAACTGGCAGGTGTTGCCGCCCAAGCTAAGGCAGGTGCGCCCCATGGCTTCAAAGCCATCGGAGGGGGAGAGGTGACAGCCAAGATACAGCATACTTTCTCCTCCTTTACAGCCGATGGACGGCGCAATTTGCTTTGCCGTTTTCTACGGTGATGATGCCGCAGGTGGGGCGATAATGGTCCCCCGCCGCGCCGGGGTTCATGGTGTACATAGTGCCATCAAAGTCCACGAGGGGCTGATGGGTGTGCCCGTAGAGAAGCACATCTGCCCCCATTTCCCGTGCGGCGTAGTAAGCGGACATGCCCGAGGACTTCACGTGGCGGGTATGACCGTGCATCATCAAAATGCGGATGCCCCGCAGTTCAATGAGCTGCTCGGGGGCATCAAGACCGCCAAAGTCGCAGTTGCCCGCCACGGTGGTCATGGGGATGTCGGGGTAGTCCTCGGAGAGGTGCCCTGCATCCCGGCGGCAGTCGCCGAGGTGCAAAATGTGATGGGGCTGGAACTGCTCCACGGCGCGGCGCATGTTGTCCACATTGCCGTGGGAGTCGGATAAGACTAAAATTGTATAGGGCTGCGCCATGGGCGTCACCTCACTTACTTCTTCTTTGCTTTGGCGGCGCGCTGCTTGGCGAAGGCCGCCTTTTTCTTGTCGGACATTTTGCCCTTCTTGCCGTCCTTGCGGCGGCGCAGGGGTGTGCCGTCCTTGATGTGCTGCTCGCGCTGCTTCTCCTTGGAGGTCTTGGGCTTCTTGGGGGGCACATCGTAGATGCTGCCCTTGTCGGGGCGGATAAGGCACTCGGGGCCGTAGCCAATGAGGTCGGTGCGGCCTGTGCGCTCGAGGGCTTCGATGACCTGCCCGCGCTTTTCGATGCGGCCCCACTGGAGAAGTGCGCGCTGCAGCGCCTTATCGTGGGGGTCGCGGGCAACGTAGACCTCGGTCATGGTGCGGGGGTCGATGCCCGTGTAGTACATGCAGGTGGAGAGAGTGCCGGGGGTGGGGTAGAAGTCCTGCACCTGCTCAGGTCGGCGGCCTGTTTTCTTCAAAAATACCGCCAGTTCCACTGCATCTTCCAGGGTGCAGCCGGGGTGGGAGGACATGAGGTAGGGGACGATGTACTGCTGCTTGCCTGCATCCTCATTGATTTTCTGATACTGACGCCAGAACTTCAAGAACACATCGAAATGGGGCTTGCCCATGTAGTCGAGGACGGAGGACACGCAATGCTCGGGGGCGACCTTCAGCTGACCGGAAATGTGGTGGGTCACCAGTTCGCGGAAGAACTCTCCCTTCTTATCCTGCAGCATGTAGTCGTAGCGGACACCACTGCGGACGAACACCTTCTTGATGCCGGGAATCTCACGCATACGGCGCAGAAGCTCGGTATATTCGCTGTGGTCGGGGTCGAGGTTCTTGCAGGGCTCGGGGGCAAGGCAGGACTTGCCGCGGCACATGCCGTGCTCCTTCTGCTGACGGCAGGAGGCGTGGCGGAAGTTGGCGCTGGGGCCGCCCACATCGTGGATGTAGCCCTTGAACTCGGGGTCGTGGGTCAGCAACTCTGCCTCTGCAAGCACGGACTCGATACTGCGGGAGGTGACCATGCGGCCCTGATGGAAGGCCAAGGCGCAGAAGTTACAGCCGCCGAAACAGCCGCGGTTGTGGGTGATGGAGAAGCGGACTTCCTCAATGGCGGGGATGCCGCCTTCGTACATGGGATGCACCTCGCGGACGAAGGGCAGGTCATAGAGCTTGTCGAGGGCTTCGCGGTTCATGGGGCGCTGGGGGGGATTGCAGACCACGTAGCGGCCTTGGCACATCTGCAAAATGGCCTTGCCGCGGATGGGGTCATGCTCGCCGTACTGCACCTTCGTTGCGCGGGCGTAGGCTACCTTGTCCTTGCACACATCCTCGTAGGAGGGGCAGTCCACGCTGTGATAGTGGCACTTCTCACTGTCGGGGGTCAAAAATGCCGTGCCGCGGACATCGGTGATGTCGCTGATAGCCTCTTTCTTGGAAAGGCGGCGGGCAATCTCCACCGTGGCCTTTTCGCCCATGCCGTACACCAGCAAGTCGGCAGGAGCATCGAAGAGGATGGGGCGGCGCACATCGTCATCCCAGTAGTCATAGTGGGCAAAGCGGCGCAAGGATGCCTCCAAGCCACCGATGATGATGGGGCTGTCGGGGAAGGCCTCGCGGGCGCGATTGGCGTAGACGATGGTGGGGCGGTCGGGGCGGTGACCCATCTCGCCGCGGGGACTATAGAGGTCGCGGGTACGGCGGCGCTTGGCAACAGTGTAGTGTGCCACCATGGAGTCTAAGTTGCCGCCGCCGATGAACACGCCATAGCGGGGCTTGCCCATGGCGCGAAAATCCTCGGCGCTGTCCCACTTGGGCTGGGCGAGAAAGGCCACGCGGTAGCCCTCGTTCTCCAAAAGGCGGGCGATGAGGGGCGTGCCGAAGCTGGGGTGGTCAATGTAGCCGTCGGCGCTGACCACGAGAAAATCATAGTAGTACCAGCCGCGGTCAATCATTTCCTCACGGCTGACGGGGAGAAATTGAAATCCTTTTTCCATATGCTTACTCTCCGTATCCGATGTATTTTTCCATGACGTTGCCCTCTAAGGGCTTGAAACCATAGTGGGCGAAGAAACCGCGGGTGTGTTCATTCTCCACCTCGATGCGCAGGCGGTCAATGCCTCGCTCGCGGTAGTACATGACGGCCTGTCCAAGGGGAGGCACGCCGTAGTTGCGGCCGCGCATGTCTTCGGCGAGGTAGTAGTACCCGATCCAGCCCACGGTGGGGTCTTTCTCGGGAAGTAACTGCACTGCGCCTACGGCGCGGTCTTCAAACCACACGGCGATTTGGTGACCGCCTGTGGGGACATTAAACTTCTTCGCCGTGTCCTCGTCCATGGGGCGATAGTACTGTCCGCCGCTCATCATGCGTTTATCACGCCACCAAGTCTGCTTGGCGAAGGTGGAAAGACCCGCCTCCACTTGGTGGGAGTTGTCGTTGTGGTACTTGACGGTGAATTTGCCGTCTTCATACTCCACCAGTGCTACCGCTGTGTTGTCCCCATGGGGAGATTCGCCCACTTCGGCGAGGGAAAGGCCATTTAAGATGCCGATGACCATGCGCAATGCCGCGCCGTGGGAGAAGATGGCGATGGTCTCACCATCGTGTTCCTTAGCGACACGCTCGAGGGCGGGGAGGAAGCGGTCTAAGACCTGCTGCGCCGTCTCTGCGCCCTCCAGCTGGAACTTGTCCAGCTGACGGTTGAAGCAGAGCATTTCCTGCTCGTATTTGGTGTTCAATTCCTGCCAGATGCGGCCCTCCCAGATGCCCATGTGGATCTCGCGGAAGGCGGGCTCTAAGTGGAGGGGCAAGCCCTTGGCCTCGTAAATGGCCTTGGCGGTGGTGCGGGCGCGGAACAGGTCGGAGGAGTACACCGCGTCGATGTGGACATTTTCAAAGCGGCGGCGGAGAACGTCAATCTGACGGTAGCCGCGGTCGGTAATAAGGCCGTCATACTGTCCGTGGGCAATGCGGTAAAGGTTGCCCTCCGCCTCGGCATGGCGGACGAGATAAATGGTTGTCATACGATGCTCACCCACTCTTTCAGAGATTTCTTGGCTTTCTCCACATCCTCGGGGGTGCGGAGAGTGTAATCCACCACCATTGCGCCGTGACCGTAGTCATCAAAGGCGGGGGCGGCGTTCTCGCCGTCGCAGTGCTTTAAGACCATAAAGGTGCTGGGGCATCTGCGGCGCAGCTCCTTCACATCGAGGCTGTAGCCCGTCTCCACCACCAACCCTGCGCCGCGGCGGGCGCACTGCATGGCGAGGGCCACATAGAGAGGGCGGTCGCCTGCAATGAGATTCTGCACCTCACCACCCGTTTCATTGTCGGTGCGGACGGTGGCGAAGATGGATTTATTTTCCACATCCACCACGCAGTCGCCCCCCGTGTAGGGCAGGACGGTGATGCCATCGGGGGCATTTTCAGCGGTGAGATAGAGGGCGGGACGGGTGGTGCGGTAGTCCACGATGCAGTAGATCCCCTTGGCGCGGCAGGCGGTGATGAGGTTACTCAGCACATCTGCGCCCATCATGCCGTAGGGCAAAAAGCAGTCGGCATCGATGACCACGGCGGCAAGTTGACCCTCGGCGGCGGTCAACAGCTGCATAGCTTGGTAGCGGAGGGCTTCGGCGCAGGCCATAGTACCCTCGCCCAGCATTTCGTTAAATTGTTTTTTCAAAGGAGCGGGGACATCCTCAATCAAAGGGGCGATGCCCAGTGCCAAAGGCGTTTTTGCTTTGCGCAATGCTTCCTGTAAACGTTCAATAGACATAGATACACCTCTCAAATTTCATATTTTCTCAATTTATCATTCTACCATTTTCCGCAGCATTTGGCAACATGAGCGGTGGTGTTTTTTTGATGTAAGCGGGGCAAACTGAGAACATCAAATTTTTGCAAGGAGGAAGAAATGATGATGCAGATGAATTCTTTCATTCGCGGCATGGTGCTGGGTTTGGCGGCAGGCGCGGCGGTGGACATGCTGTGCTGCCGCGGCATGCATGGGAAAACCAGTGTAGGCCGCGCCATGCATCGCTTCGGTGATGCGGTGGACAGCGCCGTGGGCGATGTGCGAGGGTGTATGCGCT
>CAYTOO010000082.1:0-7358 GCA_964439545.1 uncultured Oscillospiraceae bacterium
ACGAACAGACGCAGGAACATGTAGCCGGTCAGCTCGGTATCCTCGGTGAACTCCATGTCGAACTCAACGAAGCCGGTCTCGCCGTCATAGGAGACGGAGCTGTGGACGGGGACTTCCTGCTCATGCATATCCATGTGAGCGGCGTCGAGGTAGTAACGACGATACTCGGTGCGCTTGAGGGGGAAGTTGTCCTCGCCGCGGCGGATCTGATAGTCGATATCGAAAGCGTCCATGACGTCGATACGTACTTTGGGGGTCATCTCCCAGCCGTTGTGGATGTCCTTGAGGTAGCGGTCATAGAAACGCTTCAGATCCTCGAGATTCTCGGGAGTGTAGGAATCGGGCCACTCAAAGTCACGGTGAGCGCGCAGCCACTTTTTGCGGGACTTGCAGCGACGCCATGCGTTGACGGAGCCACGCAGATGGAAGTGAGACCAGCCGGCGGTCTGATACACGGGGATGCGGACCTTGGAGAAATCGGGGATCTTGTTGCGCCAGTAACCGTTCATGAGGGGATAGTGACGACCCATCTCCACCTGATCGTCGACACCGTTGGGGCCGGTGACCTGAGCAGCGATGAACTGGTTGAAGGCCAGAGCGGGGATACCGCCCTCGAACAGGGACTCACGATACAGGTCGGTGGTGGACTCCCAGGGAGCGATGCAGGCCAGGTGAGGAGGACACTGAGCAGCGATACCCCACTGATGGATGGCAACACCGGAGTTACCGGCCATACCAACCTTACCATTGCACCAAGGCTGCTGAGCAACCCACTCGACGAAGTCGTAGCCGTCCTGACCATCCTGAACGCCGAAGATGTGGACATCGCCCTCGCTGTGGCCGGCGCCGCGGACGTCGACGTTAGCAACGGCGTAACCCTGATGGCACCAGTAAGCGGGGTCGGGAGACTCGAACTTAGCCAGCTTGGAAACAGTTCCCGGAGGAACGCCCATCAGCTGCCACTCGCTCATACCGTCACCGGGGCGCTTGCCGAACCAGGACCAGGAGACGATGACAGGGATCTTCTCGGTGGTGTTGGCGGGACGGAAGATGTCGCAGTAGATCTTGCAGCCGTCACGCAGAACGACTTCCAGATCCTGCTCGCAGATGATGCCGGGTGCGGCCTCATAAGTGCGCTGATTGAAGGGAGGGCAGAAGCCGTGACCCATACGCAGCATGGGATCGTCGCTGGCAGACAGGTCAATACCCTCGATGTCGGCCATGGGCTTACGGGCCTTCAGATAGATGGCCTCGATCTCTTCGCCCATAAACACTTCTTTACGAGTAAAATGAGTGTTGGGATTCACTTCCATAAGTATACCTCCTGTATTATTTTGTTTATCCCCATATAAACATAATATGATAGTATAAATTTAAAGGAAAATCCCACTTTTTTCAATACCCGATCCTTGAACAATCATCGGAAATCGCCCATCCACAAAACCCGATTATCCGACAATCATCGGAACACTTATATTAAATATAGAAAATGCGACAAATCAATGAAATTGACTCGGTTTTCTGCACAAAAAATTGCGAGTTTTGTGGTCAAAATGTCAAAAGCGACAAGGAACTTCCTTGTCGCTTTTCACATTTTTTCGATGAAATCGTCCGCTCGTCTTAAAATCCGAAGTAGTTCACAGCGTTGCGGTGGCAGATGTCACGCACCATTTCGCCCAAAGTTTCCATGTCGCAGGGGTACTGCCCCTCCTCCACCAGCGTGCCAAGCTTGTTGCACAGGATGCGGCGGAAGTACTCATGGCGGGCAAAAGAGGTGAAAGCGCGGGAGTCCGTCAGCATACCCACAGAGCCCGAGAGGAGTCCCGTCTCCATCAGCTGATCGAGCTGCTGGTCGATGCCGCGGATGTGATCTAAGAGCCACCAAGCCGCGCCGTACTGCACCTTTGCCCCATCGGCGGCGAAGTTCACCGCCATGGTGGAGAGCATGGCACTGTCAGCGGGGTTGAGGTTATAGAGGATGGTCTTGGGCAGAGTTTCCGCGCCGTCCAAGTCGCCCAAGAAGGCGCTCAACTGGAAAGGATCGGTGGCAAGACCAATACTGTCGCCGCCTGCATCTGCGCCGAAGGCGGACACCAGTTTGGGGGAGTTGTTGCGGATAGGGCCCAAATGCAGCTGCATGGTGAGGTCGCGGCGATGGTACTCCCCTGCCAAAAACCGCAGCAGTGCGCCCTGATAGGTGGAGACCTCCTCTTCCGTCAACGTCTCCCCTGCCATAGCCTTTGCCACAATGGGAGCGGCATCGCCCGCGCCGTAGCGGAAGCGGATGAAGCCGTGGTCGGTAACGCGACAGCCAACTTCACAGAAGAAGTCGAGGGACTTACGAAGGGCCGTGCACAGGCTGTCCCAATCGGTGATGGCGCCGTAGCGTGCGCCCAGTTGCTGTACAGCAGTAGACCAAGCACTCTGATCGATGTGCAGGAAACGGTCGGGACGGAAAGAGGGCAATGTGCGGAAGGGCATGGTCTTGTCCTCCTTCAGCTTCAGGTGCCACTCCAAGCTGTCGGCGGGGTCATCGGTGGTGCAGAGGATCTTCACGTTGGCCTTGTCGAGCAGAGACACGGCATCGAAGCCCTCACCACGGAGCATTTCAGAAGTCTTATCCCAAATCTCACGAGCCGTGGCGGCGGTGAGAGGGGTGGAAATGCCGAAATAGCGCTGCAGCTCCAAATGTGCCCAGTGGTACACGGGGCTGCCAATGAGGCGGGGCAGCACAGAGGCAAACTTCTCAAACTTCTCATACTCGGGAGCATTGCCTGTCACATAGTACTCGGGAACGCCGCAGACACGCATGACGCGCCACTTATAGTGATCTGCCTCCAGCCACAGCTGGGTCAGATTCTCATAGCGGCGGCGCTCATAGATCTCACGGGGATTGAGGTGGTTATGGTAGTCCATGATGGGACAATCCGCCGCATAGTCGTGGTACAACGTGCGGGCGGTGTCGGTATTCAGGAGAAAATCACGATCCATAAATGCTCTCATTAAAACTTCTCCTTATTGATCCACAGACCCAAGGCGGGGTTGGGGATGAAATAGATCTCCTCGCCGTCATCGAGGGTATTGTAGCCGTAGGCGAGCTTTTCGGGGTCGTAGCGGTGAGCCATCTCGTCATAGTCGGCGGCTTGGAAGCCCACGGACTCGATCTCCTCCTTGGAAATGTCCTTCACCGCGTAGGTGATGGTAAAGCGACCATCGGAAGAGCCGTGGATGAGATGGGCGGCAGCGCCCATGTTGTCGCGGAGGTCTTGATTCTCCACCTTCTCAAACTGCTCCAAAGTATTGATACGACCCTTGTAGCCGTACTTGCGGATCAGCTTATCCACCTGCTCGTCCTCGCCGAAACGCTCGATACCGGGGGCAAGCACCAGCAGTTCGCCGCCATCGGCGATGGCCATGCGGGTGCGGTAGACAGACTTGTTGCCAAGCCAAGTGCTGTGGAACTCCTCGGGAGTCAAATACACCACGCACTTTTTGATGCCCGTTTCCACAAAGTCTATGTTCTTCTCCTGTGCCAAGGCAATGGCGGCCTCGAGGGCAGAGCGCTCCTCGCCGATGAAGAGACCGTGGGTGCGGATATTACCGCCGGGGGCAGTGGTGACCGTCAGCACAAAGAGGATGGGGCGTTCGGAGAGGAAATGGGTCAGGGCATAGTCGAAGACCTTGCGGACAGGGGTATGATCCTTGCCCATCATGCGCTCCATGCCGTAGACAGCGCCCACCATGTGGCTCTTGTTGATCATGTCTGCGCCGCCCACGCCCACGAAGAGGTTTTTGGCGTGGTTTGCCATGCCGATGACCTCGTGGGGGACGACTTGACCAACGGAAATAATGAGATCGTACTTCTCATCCATCACGCGGCGATTGATCTCCACATCCACTGCATCGTGCCACAGACCCTCGGTGATCTCCTCGAGGTATTCAGCGGGCGCTTCGCCGATTTTCATCACATCGGTGCGCCAGTTGTGGGAGAGGAACTTCTCATAGGGGATGTCGCCGAACATGTGCTTGGCCTCGGACTCGGTGACGGGGACATGAGTGCCCAGTGCGGGGAGAATGTCCACCTCACAGCCCATCTCCACGAGGGCGTGGTAGTAGATGTTGGTGATAAGACCCGAATTGGAGTGAAAGCGGGTATAATCGGGGGGGATAATGAGGACGTTATTCAGCGTGCGACCCTCAAGGCTCTTGAGGAGGGCAGACTGGATCTCCTCGCGGGAAAGTCCCTGCTCAGTTGCGGCGCGGCAGAAAATCTCCATACCGTCCACCTCTTACACGCCGCTGTAGGCGGAGAAGCCGCCGTCCACAGGGATGCAAACGCCCGTGACGAAGGAGGCGGCATGCTCGTCCACCAGGAACATCAGTGCGCCCAGCAGCTCCTCGGGCTTGCCGAAGCGACCCATGGGCGTACCGGCCACAATTTTGCCGCTGCGCTCAGTAGGCGTGCCGTCCTCGCGGAACATGAGAGAATAGTTCTGATCGGTGAGGAAGAAGCCGGGGGCGATGGCGTTGACACGGATGCCAACGCGGCTGAAATGGACAGCCAGCCACTGGGTAAAGTTGGAGATGGCGGCCTTTGCGCCGGAGTAGGCGGGGATCTTGGTGAGGGGGGTATAGGCGTTCATGGAGCTGACGTTGATGATGGTGCAGCCCTCGCGACCGATCATGTCACGGGCAAAAGCCTGTGTAGGCAGCAGCGTGCCCACGAAGTTCAAGTCCATGACGAAGCGGAAGCCCTCTTCATCGATGTCGAAGAAGGATTTGGTTTCGGCCTCGATGTCGCCAAGTTCGAAGTACTCCTTGTCGGTGTTGGCGCGGGGATTGTTGCCGCCTGCGCCGTTAATGAGGATGTCGCACTTGCCAAAAGCTGCCAGCACTGCTTCATGGGCTGTCTTGACACTCTCGGCATCGGTGACGTTGCAGCTGACGGCCATAGCCTCGCCGCCTGCAGCGCGGACTTCCTCAGCCAGTGCCTCACCCTTGGAGAGGGTGCGGTTCAAAATAGCGACCTTCGCGCCGCATTGAGCCAGAGCACGGACAAACTCACTGCACAATACGCCTGCGCCGCCCGTCACAACGGCAACCTTGCCACGCAGGTCGGGTTTCAAAGTAAGATTCATGGTGATCTCCTTTTTGTTCAAATCCTTAATTCATTTCCAAGATGGCCTCGATGCCGCGGGCAACGCCGTCCTCGTCACAGCCAACAGTCACACGGTCAGCGATGGCCTTCACCTCGCTCTCGCCATTTTCCATGGCGAAGCCGATACCGGCATCACGAAGCATGGTGAGGTCGTTAAGACCATCGCCAAAGGCGAAGGTGTCCTCGCGGGAAAGGCCGAGATGCTCCGCCAGCGCCAGCAGGGCTGCACCCTTGTGGGCGCGGCTGTCGTTGATCTCAATATTGTCGATGACGGAGCTGGACACCGCCAAACCATCGAACATGGTGGGCAGCTTCTCCATCAACTGCAAACGCAAGGCGCGATCCACGGTGAAAAGCTGGATCTTCTGCACATCGTCACCGCTCTCCCGCAAAAAGCCCTTCAGATCGGAGACGGGCTTTCTCAAACGGTGGAGCATTTCACGGTAATGCTCGCTGCTGACCATGGTGTCGATGCGCTCCTTGTGGGATGCGGACATGAAGGCGGCGTTATGCTGATAGCAGTCGTAGAGGACGTTTTCACTGTCCATTGCCTCGTAGACCGCTAAAGCGCGCTCATTGGGGATCTCGGCGCTGTAGATGACCTCGCCTGTCTCCAAATCCGCCACCTCTGCGCCGTTGATGGTGATGATATAGCGGACGAAGGGCAGCCCACGGATACACTGGGGCATACCGTTATAGAATCTGCCCGTGGTGGGCACGATGGCGTAGCCCACCTCATATGCCCGCTCTAAGGCGCGGCGATTGCCCTCGGTCAGCTGCTTTTGCGAGTTCAAAAGCGTGCCGTCCAAGTCGAGGGCGATAATACCTCTTACCTTACGCATTGTAGGCGCTGGAGGAGGTGTTTCCTCCCTTGCCGGTCCAGTTAGTGTGGAAGAACTGGCCGCGGGGCATGTCGGTGCGCTCGTAGGTATGTGCGCCGAAGTAGTCACGCTGTGCCTGCAGCAGGTTTGCGGGCAGTGCAGCGGTGGTATAGCCATCGAAGTAGCTGAGGGCGGAGGAGAATGCGGGCATGGGGATGCCTGCCTTCACAGCGTAGGCCACCACCTCGCGCCATGCAGGGACGAGAGTCTTGATGGTCTCGGCGAAGTAGTCGTCCAGCAGCAGGTTCTCCAGAGCGGGGTTCTTGTCGTAGGCTTCCTTGATCTTACCGAGGAACACGCTGCGGATGATGCAGCCGCCGCGCCACATGAGGGCGATGCCGCCGTAGTTGAGATTCCAGTTGTTGGTCTTCGCAGCGGTGCGCATGAGGGTGTAGCCCTGTGCGTAGGAGATGATCTTGGAAGCGTACAGCGCCTTGCGGATGCACTCGACGAATGCAGCCTTGTCGCCGTCAAAAGCGGGGGCTTCCTTGGGGAAGACCTTGGCGGCGGTAACGCGCTCAGCCTTCATGGCGGAGAGGCAGCGGGCAAACACGGCCTCGCCAATGAGGGTCAGAGGCACGCCTTCATCGAGGGCAGAGATAGCAGTCCACTTACCCGTGCCCTTCTGGCCTGCGGTGTCGAGGATGTGCTCCACGGTGGTCTCGCCCTTTTCATCCTTATAGCCCAGGATGTCGCGGGTGATCTCAATGAGATAGCTGTCAAGCTCGGTCTCGTTCCAAGCGGCGAACACCTCATGCATCTCCTCGGAGGTCATGCCAAGGCCATCGCGCATGAGCTGATAAGCCTCGCAGATCAGCTGCATGTCGCCGTACTCGATGCCGTTATGGACCATCTTCACAAAGTGACCGGCACCGTCGCCGCCCACCCAATCGCAGCAGGGGGAGCCATCCTCCACTTTGGCGCAGATGGCCTGGAAAATAGGCTTGACATAGGGCCATGCGGCTGCGGAGCCGCCGGGCATCATGCTGGGGCCTTTCAGCGCACCCTCTTCACCGCCGGAAACACCGGTGCCCACATAGAGCTTGCCCTGGGATTCCACATATTTGGTTCTGCGGATGGTATCGGGGAAGTGGCTGTTGCCGCCATCAATGAGGATATCCCCATCCTCCAGCAGAGGCAGCAGCTGATCGATCATAGCATCCACCGCAGCGCCTGCCTTGACCATCATGAAGACCTTACGGGGTTTCTCCAGGCTGGCGACCAGTTCCTCCAGGCTATAGGCGCCGATGATATTCTTGCCGGCTGCCCGGCCGTTTACAAACTTCTCAACCTTTTCCGTAGTACGATTGTAGACTGCC
>CAYTOO010000083.1:0-7314 GCA_964439545.1 uncultured Oscillospiraceae bacterium
CGCTCTGACCGGCGGCGTTTCCAAGTTCCTGCAGGAGTGCGCTCCCGCCCTGACCAAGAAGCTGGGGCTGAAGCCCGGCAGCTTCGTCTGCATGGCCGCAGGCAAAAAGTCCGCCGCCCAGAAGACCGCAGGCGTGATCCGCACCATGCTGGGCAAGCGTGTCCCCGGCCACTTCGACGAGGAGCAGTACGCCATGTGCTGGATCGTGGACTTCCCCATGTACGAGATCGGCGAGGAGTCCGGCGAGCTGGAGTTCTGCCACAACCCCTTCTCCATGCCCAACGGCGGTCTGGAGATCCTCGAGAAGGCACAGCGCGGCGAGGTGGATCCCCTCACCATCAACGCTTTCCAGTACGATCTGGTCTGCAACGGCGTGGAGCTCAGCTCCGGCGCTGTTCGTAACCACGATCCCGAGATCATGGTCAAGGCCTTTGAGCTGGTGCGTCTGGGCGAGGAAGACGTGAAGAAGAAGTTCCCCGCCATGTACAACGCCTTCACCTATGGCGCACCTCCCCATGCAGGTATCGCTCCCGGTGTTGACCGTATGGTCATGCTGCTGGCTGCGGAGAACTCCATCCGCGAGATCATCCCCTTCCCCATGAACAAGAACGCACAGGATATTATGATGTCTGCTCCCTCTACCGTGGAGCAGAAGCAGCTGGATGAGCTGCACATCGCCATCGTGGGCGTGGAAGAGGAATAAAATTTAGGGAGGCATTTCCCTATGGAAACGCGTAAACTATATTATGAGGATGCATTTTTGCGTTCTTTTGATGCTACCGTCCTCTCCTGCGAGGAGAGTAAGGGCGGCTTCGCCGTGGTGCTGGATGCCACCGCCTTCTATCCCGAGGGCGGCGGTCAGCCCTGCGACTTAGGTGTGCTGGGCGGCGTGGCGGTGAAGGATGTCCGCGAAAAGGGCGGCATCATCACCCATACCTGTGGAGCGCCTCTTACTGTGGGCGAAACTGTCCACGGTGAGATCGACTGGGCGCGGCGCTTTGATCATATGCAGCAGCATTCCGGCGAGCATATTGTCTCCGGTATGCTCTGCAGCGCCTACCACTGCGACAATGTGGGCTTCCACATGGGCGCAGATAAGGTGGTCATCGACTACAACGCCGACATCCCTTGGGAGGGCGTGCTGGAGATCGAGGCCAAGGCCAACCAGTATCTGTGGGAGAACCATCCCTTCTGCGAGACTTGGTACGAAGGCGCGGCATTGGAGGCGGTGGAGTACCGCTCCAAGAAGCCCTTGGAGGGCGCGGTGCGCATTACCGAGTTTCCCAACGCCGACCGCTGTGCCTGCTGCGGCACTCATGTAACCTTGAGCGGACAGGTGGGTTTGCTGAAGTTTATCGGCCATCAGAAGTTCCGCGATGGTGTCCGTTTGGAACTGCTGTGCGGTAAGCGCGCATTGGATTATCTCACCCTTAACCACCAGCAGAATCAAGCGGTGGCGCAGACGCTGAGCGTGAAGGTGGGAAAAACCTTCGAGGCGGTGCAGCGTGTGCAGAATGAACTTCTTACAGTAAAGCAGGGCTTTGCCGTCTTGCAGGAGCAGTCCTTTGCCGCCATTGCCGAGAAGTACGACGGCTGCGGCGATACGGTGCTGTTCCATGAGAAGATGGACAGCGACAGTGTGCGCCGCCTGTGCGACATGGTGGCCACCCGCTGCGGCGGGCGCTGCGCCGTGTTTGCAGGTGAAGATGGTGCGTATACCTATGCTGTCATCCACGCAGGGCAGGATATCCGCGCCATGATCAAGGATATGAATGCCGCCCTCAATGGTCGCGGCGGCGGTCGTGACGGCTTTGCCCAAGGCAGCGTGGCCTGCAGCGCAGAGGAGATCAGCAAGTATTTCGGAGGTGTGCAATGAGCGGAAGAAGAGCAGGTTATCGCCGCCGCAGCCCCATTGTGCCCATCATTCTGGTGCTGATCGCGCTGGGTCTTGTGATTTGGGGCATCGTTTGGCTTACCGGCGATGTGACCGGCCATATTGAGCCTCCTGTGGTGGATGAACCCGTGGTGGAGGATCCTGTTACACCCGATGACGAGATCAAGGTGGACGAGGAGGAGCCGGAAGTGCCCGAGGAGCCCTACATTGATGAAAACGGCATGCTACAGTTCTCCACGGTGGGTCGTTATGTGCAGCGCGATAGCTATCAAGGCGGCGCAGAGCCTCCATGGAATCTGCTGTTGGTGAACGACTGGAACCCCCTGCCGGCGGACTATGATAGCGATATCGAGTTTGTGTCAGTGGGCAGCAACAACGATGTCTTTGACAGCCGCGCCGCCGATGCGTTGATGCAGATGGTGGAGGCAGGCAGTGCCTACGATATCCAGTGCGTCAGCGGCTATCGCAGCGCTGAAACGCAGGACTATCTCTATTGGCGCAAGGTGCAGCAGTACCGCGATCAGGGCTACAGCGAGTATGATGCTCAGCTGACCGGCGGTACAGTGGTGAAGCGTCCCGGCTACAGCGAGCATAACTGTGGCTTGGCCATGGATTTGGGCGGTAGCGGTAACTTCTCCCTAAATACGGACTTTGAGGAGACCGAGGCATTTGCATGGCTCATTGAGCATTGTGCCGATTATGGCTTTATCCTCCGCTTCCCCGAGGGCAAGGAGGACATCACCGGCGTCATCTATGAGCCGTGGCACTATCGCTATGTTGGCACAGAGGCTGCCAAGTATATTATGGAAAACGACCTCTGCTTAGAGGAATATCTGGAACTGATGAAAAAATAAAAGAAAGAAGGAAATTCCAATGATCATCCCTGTTGAAACGTCTGCCCGTCACATCCATCTGAGCCAGGCGCATGTGGAGGCACTGTTCGGTGCCGGCCACGAGCTGACCATCCGCAAGATGCTGAGCCAGCCCGGTCAGTATGCCTGCTCCGAGCGCTGCACCATCGTTGGCCCCAAGCGCAGCCTGGAGAACGTGTCCGTTCTGGGCCCCACCCGCGGTGCTTCTCAGGTGGAGTTGAGCCTGACCGATGCCCGTTCCATCGGCGTTGACGCTCCCGTTCGCGAGAGCGGCGACATTGCCGGCAGCGCCGGCTGCAAGCTGGTGGGCCCCGCCGGTGAGGTGGAGCTGACCGAGGGCGTGATCGTGGCAAAGGCTCACGTTCACATGAACTCCGCTGAGGCCGCCGAGGCCGGTCTTGTTGACAAGCAGCGCGTGTCCGTGGCCTTTGGCAGCAATGGTCGCAAGGTGGTGCTGGATGATGTGGTCATCCGTGTCAGCGACAGCTTCGCTCTGGCTATGCACATCGATACCGATGAGGCTAACGCCGCAGGCGGTGCTGTCAAGGAAGGCGAGATCCTGTAAAACGGCATGAAAAAGCGGCGGGTGATCCCGCCGCTTTTTTCTATCCAATTAACCCTGTGATGTCTTCGACTGTCAGCCCTGTTTGTAGTGCGAGGGAGATGCCGTAACCGATGAGGCGGCTCAGCTCCCGCACCTTGCCGTCAATGTCGCGGGGTGTGAGGAAAAGGGCGTCTTCCCTTCTTTGTGCGCCTAGGTGAGCCGCTTCAATGACCGTAGGAACGCCGAGGGCGATGACGGGTACACCCAGCGTTTTTTCGTTGACGGCGCGGCGATGGTTGCCTACACCGCTGCCTGGGACAAGGCCGGTGTCCCCCAGCTGCACCGTGGCGCAGAGGCGTGTCCGCTCGCAGGCGGCGAGGGCATCAATGGCGATGACGGCAGCGGGCTGCAAGGTGGACACCGCGCCTTGCAGCAACTCCATAGTTTCCATGCCCGTGGCGGCGAGGACACCTGTGGGGAGCGCCGCAACGGGGGTGAAGTCGCGGAATTGATGAGGCAAGCGCTGCACCATGTGGCGGGTCACGAGGAGATTTTCCAGCGCCAGCGGCCCGATGGCATCGGCGGTGAGGCAGCGATTGCCCAAGCCTGCCACCAATACGCCGCGGCGCAGGTCTGAGGGAAGAAGTGCGGCGACTTCATGGGCGATGCAGTCGCAGGCGCGGCGGAAAAAGCCCTCCTCGCGGCGGAAGTAGGGGCGCAGGTCAATGGTGGCGTAACGACCCGGTGGCTTGCCGATCGACTTGCCGCTAACGGGGTCGGTGATGTGAATGGCGGTGACGGTGAAGCCCTGTCGCTGCGATTTTTTCATTTCCACTCCATGGAGAGAAGAAAAAATTTTCTCATTTTTCAAATTTTCCATGGATTCCAGCGCCAAGTCCGTCCGCGTGATTGCCATATATATCCTCACCGACCCTTCAAAAACACAAAATATTGTGGCTTGGCAGTAGGATTTCCAAAGGAAAATGTTTTATGCAAAAAAATGGCGCAAATCTGAAAAAAAGGCTTGCATTTTCCGAATAAAGATGCTAAAATACTATCCTGCGTGGATGTTTTGTCCGCATAATGTCAATTCGAGGAGGTGTTTGGTTTGCCGAATATCAAGTCTGCTAAGAAGCGTGTTCTGCTGGCAGAGGCTCGCAATGCCCGTAACAAGGCTGAGAAGTCCGCACTGAAGACTGCTATCAAGAAGTTCGAGGCTGCTGCCGCTGACGGCGATCGCACCGAGGCCGAGGCTACTTACAAGGTTGCTGTGAAGGCTGTTGATAAGGCTGCTGCTAAGGGTCTGATGCACAAGAACAACGCAGCTCACAAGAAGTCTGCTCTGACTCTGAAGCTCAACAAGATTGGTTAATAGACCACATCCAACAGGTGTCCGTATGGATACCTGTTTTTTGTTTGTGTGGAACACATTGGTTGCGTTTCGCGTCCAATAAGTGTCATACATAGTAAAGGAGGTCGCTGCCATGAAGAAACTGCTCGCTTGCCTTGCTTTGCTGCTGTGTCTGCTTCTTACCGCCTGCGGCGAAACGCCCGCCGGAGTTGGTGACGGGCTACCGGGCGGCATTGACCCTGTGCTGCAGGTGAACGGAACCCACTATCGTTGGACAGGCATCGCCATTGAACATCAACGGGTGCTGCTCGGCACGGTGCATAATCCAACGCGGCTCATGCCCGATGGCTATACTGAGGCGGGCGAGATCAGCGGCGTGACGGAGGATGCGCCCACCGAGGAGTTCCAATTACAGGCGGGATTTGAGGCAACGGGCACGGTGTATGTCAGCGAGACGACTCCTGAGGCGGTGTATGTCTGCATGACCACCGATTGGTTTGAAGAGTACTATATCCGCTTTATCAGCGATGCCCTGCGGAATAATGAGTGCATCCTCTATCAAGGCGCGCCCTATCGCTTTACCATTCTCGACAGTGAGGTGGTAGAAGAATTGCCCGCTGAATGCGAATTGGTAGGAACGCTCACCCATGTGGGCGAGAATGTCGTGCCTGTGAACGATTTGGAGACCAACCGCCGCACCGATGGATATAGCAAGAATCTCCAAGGCCGTGAGGTCTACGCAGACCCTGCTGACAGCAGCGTTCTCTATGTCTACGAACACCACTACTGGGCAGAGGGGGATTATCCCACATGGCGGGTCTGTCCTCTTTGGGTAGAATAAAGCTGTAGCGGGTATTGACCGCTATAGGAATGTACATAGGTGTCGGTCGTTTTGTAGGGCGGGGTGCCCACACCCCGCCGCGGCGGCCTGAGGGCAGGCCGCCCTACAACAGAACAAGAACCTTTTTCGACTATTTAGGAGTCGACGCCTCTGTTGGCTCTTAAATATTTGGAACAAATTCCCGCTTCTTTTCGTCTTATAGACAAAGACCATTAAAGGAGGGCGAAACGATGAAAAAGCTGTTGTGTATGGTGTTGACGGTGCTGTGCCTTGCGGTGTTGGTGGGCTGTGAGAGCAAGACTGTGGAATCGGATGCAGTGGCGGCGCTGAAAACTGTGCCTACGCTGACGGTATATTGCGGCGAGAACAGCACCGAGGCACTGACGGGTACGCAGGAGTGGTGGTACGATAACGGCGACGGAACACAGACCAGTTTCATTGCCGACAGCCTGCATCCCTTGCAGTGCAAGGAGTATATGACGCCGCTGACCATTCTGCCCTCTATCCAATCGGCGTTGCCCCTTGCGGCGCGGTTGGAGTTTTCTGTTGCGCCCGATACAGTGAGCGCCCGCAGTTGGAGCGCAGATTCCTTTTATGGGCCGGGCGAGCCTGTGGACGATGGGTATTACGAGGCGCTGACCTACATCCTTGAGCCCGAGGGCGGCACGGAGGATGTGCGGCAGTATTTTGTGGAGCTGACCTACGGCGGCTATGTCTATGAGATCATCGCCACATGGGATAGCTATGAGCGTTTCGGCGGCGAGGTGCGCTACAGTTTCTACACGGAAGCACCCATGCTCCGCGATGCGGAGGATCTGTGCGGCTATCCGCTGGTGGAGGATCTGGGGGAGGAATAAAACTCCCCTCTTGACGGGTCGTGAAAAAGATGGTATCCTAATCAAGTACGAAATGCGTACACGGAAATAGTACCACTTTTGCGGCGCTTTCAGAGACAGGGCGGTTGGTGCAAGCCCTGAGGCGGCATGGTGGGAAGGCATCTGTGGAGCAGCGGGGAGGAAATGCCCCGTCGGTATTGCCGCCGTTATCGGGCAGAAGAGTGCGTATCAGCCAGATACGAATTCAGGTGGAACCACGGACTAACATTTAGTTCGCCCTGAGCCGACCAACACTCGGCTCAGGGCGTTTTTTCGTTTTCTGAGCCAGAAAACCAAAAGGAGAATAGTAAAATGATGAAGAACACTGAAAAGACGATGGAAAAGATCGTCGCGCTGTGCAAAAACCGCGGCTTTATCTTCGCAGGCTCCGAGATCTACGGCGGCCTCGCCAACACTTGGGACTACGGCCCCCTCGGCGTTGAGCTGAAGAACAACGTCAAGAAGGCCTGGTGGAAGAAGTTTGTGCAGGAGAACCCCTACAACGTGGGTCTCGATGCCGCGATCCTCATGAACCCCCAGACTTGGGTGGCTTCCGGCCACGTGGGCGGCTTCTCCGATCCCCTCATGGACTGCAAGGAGTGCAAGGAGCGCTTCCGCGCCGATAAGGTCATCGAGGATTGGTGCCATGAGAACAACTTCGAGCTGGGCAAGGCTGTGGATGCCATGTCTCAGGCTGAGATGAAGGAGTTCGTGGAAGAGCACAACATCCCCTGCCCCACCTGCGGCAAGCATAACTGGACCGACATCCGTCAGTTCAACCTGATGTTCAAGACCTTCCAGGGCGTTACCGAGGATGCCAAGAACACCGTGTATCTCCGTCCCGAGACGGCACAGGGTATCTTCGTCAACTTCCAGAACGTCCAGCGCACCACCCGCCGCAAGCTGCCCTTCGGCGTGTGCCAGGTGGGCAAGTCCT
>CAYTOO010000084.1:0-7249 GCA_964439545.1 uncultured Oscillospiraceae bacterium
CCACTCGTACCTACAAGTACGGCGGCACCGGCTACGGCGAGAAGGAAGGCAACGGTGATTCCGGTCTGGAGTACATCCAGAAGCTGTTCAATCGCAATAAGTAATTGAACCTACGCTAGTTAATGTGTGGGCGCGTTTTGCGCGCCCACACATTCCCCGTTAAACCTACTAAACTTAAATTTGAAAGGAAGTTATTCCCATGGCTGATATGAAGGCTCTGAAGAATAAGTGCATCATCACTGTTGCTACCACCGGCGCTTGGCCCAAGAAGGAGAACAACCCCAACGTCCCCATGACTCCCTCTGAGATCGCCGATGACGTCTACGCCTGCTGGAAGGCCGGCGCTGCTGTTGCTCACCTGCATATGCGTGATGAGAACGGCAACGGCACCATGAACATCGAGAATTTCCGCGAGACCAAGAAGCTGATCCGCGAGCGTTATCCTGAGTGCGACATCGTTCTGAACATGACCACCTCCGGTGACCTGAACGCCACTGACGAGACCCGTCAGATCCACCTGAAGGAGCTGCAGCCCGAGATGGGTTCTTACGACTGCGGTTCCATGAACTGGCTGCACACGGGCCTCTTCATCAACCATCCCAAGTTCCTCGAGGAGCTGGGCATGAACATGCAGGAGTGGGGCGTCAAGCCCGAGATCGAGGCTTTCGATCCCGGTATGATCGCCAACGCTGCTTACTATCTGAAGAAGGGCGTCCTGAAGGCTCCCCTGCACTTCCAGTTCTGCATGGGCTGCGCTAACGGTATCCCCGGCAGCATGAAGAACCTGGTGTTCATGAAGGATACCATGGATCAGCTGTGCCCCGGTTCCACCTGGAGCTGCTTCGGTGTCGGCGCCTCCGCTATGGAGATGCTGTACGGTGCCGTCGCTATGGGCGGTCACGTCCGCGTCGGTATGGAGGACAACGTCATGTACGCTAAGGGTCAGCTGGCCGACAGCAACGCTCAGTTTGTTGAGCGCGCCGTCCGCGTGATCAAGGAGTTCGGCCGTGAGCCCGCTACCCCCGCTGAGGCACGCGAGATCCTGGGTCTGAACTAACATGACTTGGGGCCCTTGCTTCATGTACTATCATTGCCCTCGCTGCGGCAAGAAGTTCAAGTCTGAACTTGGCTTGTTAGCATCGCTGGGTGATAGCTTCGGTCAGTGTCCCGAGTGCGAGATCGACGGTGAGTTCGAGTTTCAGAACGCCCGCGTCCCCAACGATGCTGAATACGAAGAAATCGACTAAATAAGAAACCGCCTCATGGGAGCAGCAGTTCCTGTGGGGCGGTTTTTTGTCATAGGGACGCGCCATGGTCACATACCTTACGAAAAAAGAAGGGAGTGACCATTGCCATGCTGTTGTCACTGTTGCTGTTGCAGCAGAGTTTATTTCTGACCCTCCATCTGTCCCTGCCCGCCTCCTCCTTCCCTAAACCCCTGTCAGCGGCGGAGGAAGCCGATTGCCTCGCGCGGTGGGCGGCGGGGGATATGGCGGCGCGGAACACACTGGTGGAACATAATCTCCGCCTTGTTGCCCACATCATCAAGAAATACTACACCCAAGCCGACAACCAAGAGGATTTAATTTCCATCGGCACCATCGGCCTCATTAAAGCCGTCAACACCTTCAAAGCCGACAAGGGAATTCGTTTGGCAACGTATGCCTCAAGGTGCATCGAAAATGAAGTCCTCATGCATTTCCGCCTTTGCCGCAAAATGCAGGGGGAGGTGTCCTTGAGCGACACCATCGAAACCGACAGCGATGGCGGTGATTTGTATTTAAGCGATGTTGTGGGGGAGAACGACTCCCTGTTGGAGGACTTACAGGCGCAGGAGGAGCGCCTCTTGGTGCGCCGCTTGGTGGAGGAGGTGCTAAGTGACCGCGAGGCCGACATCATTCGCCGCCGTTATGGCCTCGATGGACACCCGCCTCAGACTCAGCGGCAGGTGGCGGAGGTCTACCATATCTCCCGCAGCTATGTCTCCCGCCTTGAGAAAAAAGCCTTGGGAAAGTTGGAAGAGGCACTGCGGGGAAAATTGTAAATTTTTCGTTTTTCATTGTATTTGTTATCTTACTGTGGTAAAATAACAAGGTTAAATCGGAGATTTTAGAGTTTCCCCGATAGAATTGTCACCACAGTAAGGAGTTCTCCCATGAACAATGTCCAGCCTACGCATTTGGAGCCGTCGTGCCCTCCCAAGAAGTGGCTGTCCCTCTGCTTTTTTACAGTGGCGCTCCTCTACCATGAGCTGTTGCTGCGGCTGTTTGACAATACCATACCGTTTTTTAGTGTCTCGTTGCTGTACACGGTGCTGTTCGCCATCGTCCTCGGCGCAGGGGTAACGCTGCTGCTCCATTTGGTGCGCCCCGACAAGCTTCGCGCTGTGTTAAGCTATGTGGTCTGCTTTGCCTGGACGGTGCTGCTGTGCGTGGAGTACTGCTGCAAGAGCTACTTTAAAAGCTACTTCGGCCTCGGCTACATGGCAAACATGGCAGGGCAAGTCATGTCCGACTTTGCCGCCACTGCCGTGGAAGTGGTCTTTGACCGCCTGCCCTTTATTGGCCTGTCGCTGATTCCCTTTATCTGTCTCATCATCTTCCGCCGCCACCTGTTGCCTCAGAAGAGCCTCGGCAAGAAGGCGGGCATTATCCTGCTGGTAATTTTGGTGCTGTCTCAGGTGCTTGGCTCTGTGCTGTGCCTCAATAGTCGCCAAAAGGACACTTACACCTACAACTATACCCCCGACCGCGCCGTGGCCACGGTGGGCTTGGCGGGTACAGTGCGCCTTGAGGTGCAGTATGCCATCTTTGGTATCCCTGAAGCACCTTTGGATGACATCACCGAGGGCATCGACTTCAATGCCGTTGACCACCCCACCCTGGAGAAGTACGAGTACAATAAAATGAACATCGACTTCGCCGCTTTGAATGAGGGGGTATCCTCTACCACCAGTTCTCTCAATCGCTACTTCGGCAGCAAGGTCGCCACACAGAAGAACGAGTATACAGGCCTCTTCGAGGGGAAGAACCTTATCCTCATTACCGCTGAGGCTTTCTCCCCCTACGTTATCAGCGAGGAGCTGACCCCCACCCTCTATCGTCTCACCCATGAGGGCTTCGTGTTCAACGAGTTCTATCAGCCCGGCTGGGGTCAATCCACCACCGGCGGCGAGTTTGCCGTCATGACCGGTCTTATTCCCACGTGGGTCAACAATAACCTCAGCTTCTATGTCTCTCACCGCGACTATATGCCCCTTGCGCTGGGCAACCAGTTCCGCGCCTTGGGCTACAACACCTTCGCCTATCACAACAACTCCTACACCTACTATAACCGTCACCTCACCCATCCCAACTTGGGTTATGATTTCTACGGCGTAGGCAACGGCCTCCTTGTCACCGGTGGCAGTGATTGGCCCTACTCCGATGAAGAGATGGTGATGAACACCGTTGATGATTATATCAACGCCTATGTGGAGGACGGCACACCCTTCCATGCCTATTATATGACTGTCAGCGGTCATGCCAACTGGGGCTGGGGCAACGCCATGTCTGCCAAGCACCGTGAAGAGGCGGTGGCGGCTTATCCCAACGCATCCCAGCCCGTGCAGGGCTACATCGCCGCCAATTTGGAGGTGGAGTACGCTCTGCGCTACTTGGTGGAGCGCCTGGAGGAAGCGGGTATCGCCGATGATACCGTCATCTGCATGACCGCCGACCACTATCCCTACGCCTTGGTGACGGAGGAAGTGGACTATTACTGCGAGCTGAGCGGTATCAACGACACGGAGAATTATATCAGCCGCTATCGCAATACCCTGCTCCTTTGGTGCGGCGATATGAAGACCCCCGTGGTGGTGGATACCCCCTGCAGCACCATCGACATTGTCCCCACCTTGAGTAACCTCTTCGGCTTGGAGTACGATTCCCGTCTGCTGTCGGGCCGTGATGTGTTCTCCATGAACTATAGCCCCACCTACCCCACATCCTCTATGCCCTTGGTGATCCTGCCCACCCCCGTGGGTAACAGCTGGATCACTCCCGCCGGCACTTATGAGGCCGCCACCCGCACCTTCACGCCCCATCCCGGCATTGCGGTGGATGACAGCTATGTGGACACGGTGGCCGCCATCATTGATGCCAAGTACGCCTACGCCCGCGCCGTTATCCAGTACGATTACTATCGCCTCGCCCTCAACGGCCCCGAAGCCCCGCCTCCTATTGTGGAGGAGGTCATCGAGGAGGAAGTGGTGGAGGAGACCACCGAGCCTACCCAAGAGCAGAATCTATGGTTCTAAATGAAAAAGTCGTGTATCGAATCGATACACGACTTTTTTAATCCTCGTGGTGGTTATCCAGCACGCCCTTGCCGCCGTAGGAGATAACGCTTTTGCCATATTTCCCGCGGATGGCATCCATCGCTCCTTCGAGGCGCTCCTGCTTTTCGTTCTTCTTCGCCGCTGTGCCGCCGAAGAGGTCAACTTGCTCATAACTCTCGGCGTTGTCGGTGAGATAGAGGGCCGTAATGGTCAAGGCGCGGATAGGGTCGGGTGCGCGCCACGACTGCTCCGTCAAGTGCCACGCCGCCTCGAGGATATCCTTCATCAAGTGAGTGGGGGAGGGCAGGCGCATCTGACGGGAAAACTGCTTAAAGTCGGCATAGCGGATGGTGACCGACACGCCGCTGCAGTAGAGCCCGTGCTTGCGAAGTCGCCCTGCCACACTGTCGGCGAGGAGGCTCAGCCCCTGCCGCACTTCATCTTTATGGGTGAGATTTTTGGGGAAGGTCGTGCCATTGCCCACCGACTTCACGGGCTCATGGATATGCTGGGGGCGCACGGGGCTGTTATCAAGGCCGTTGGCGTAATCATGAAGCTGCCCCCCCAGCTTGCCCATCAGTAGTTCGAGAAGTTCCCGCTCTTGATCCGCCAGCTGCCCCAGCGTGTCGATGCCGTACTGGTGCAGCAGCTTTTTCGCCGCCTTGCCCACGCCAAGCATATCGCTGACAGGGAGAGGGCGGATGATGTCCCGCCAATTCTCGCGGGTGATAACTGTGGTGGCATCGGGCTTTTTATAATCGCTCCCGAGCTTTGCAAACACCTTATTGAAGCTTACCCCCACGGAGATGGTGAGGCCCAACTCCTCACGGATGCGGTTGCGGATCATGTCCGCCACCGTTTTTGGGTCGCCGCCGAAGAGGTGCATGCTGCCTGTAATGTCCAGCCAACTCTCATCAATGCCGAAAGGCTCAACCAAATCGGTATACTGCCCGTAGATCTCATTGACGCGGCGGCTATATTTGGCGTACAGGTCGTGGTGAGGCGGCAGGGTAATGAGGTGAGGCGCTTTCTGCTTTGCCTGCCAAATGGTTTCTGCCGTCTTGACTCCCAACTGCTTTGCAGGCTCATTCTTAGCGAGAATGATGCCGTGGCGTGACTTGGGGTCGCCGCACACTGCCACAGGCACATTTTGGAGAGCGGGATAGTCCAATAATTCCACCGAGGCGTAAAAACAGTTCAAATCGCAGTGCAAAATCACGCGGTCTTTCATCTTTCTACGCCTCCTCTCGTGCAAATGTTCGAGAACAGTATACCCCAATTCCGCCCCAAAGTAAAGCCGTACTTGTACTTTTCCACCATTTGGAGTATGATGGAGAAAACCATATGAATGAGGACAATTCTATGCGATACCGCAACGATAAATACGGCAATCCCATCTCCATCCTCGGCTTCGGCTGTATGCGCTTCCCCCAAACGCTGGGCAAAATCGACATGGCTGCCACGGAGGAACTGCTGCTCCACGCCATCGACAGCGGCGTGAACTATTTCGACACCGCCTACATCTACCCCGGCAGCGAGGCCGCCTTGGGCGACATTCTCCATAAGCACGGCCTCCGCGAGAAGGTCTCCATCGCCACCAAGCTGCCCCATTACCTTATCCGCAGCGTGGAGGGCGCGGAAAAGACTTTCCAAGAGGAACTGCGCCGCTTGAAAACCGACTATGTGGACTATTACCTCATGCACATGCTGACGGACGAGGGCGCATGGGAAAAGCTGAAAGCCCTCGGTGTAGTGGATTGGCTTGAGGAGCAAAAGCGCAAGGGCACCATTCGCCAAATCGGCTTTTCCTACCACGGCAACTCCGATACCTTCTGCCGCCTTGTAGATGCTTACGATTGGGACTTCTGCCAAATCCAGTATAACTACATGGACGAGCACTCCCAAGCAGGTCGCCGCGGCCTTGACCACGCCCACGCAAAGGGCTTGCCCGTGGTCATCATGGAGCCCCTTCGCGGTGGTCGCTTGGTCAATAACCTCCCCGCTGCTGCCGAAAAGCTGTTCGATGCCCACGAGCCCCACTACACCCCCGCCCAGTGGGGACTGCGCTGGCTGTGGGATCAGGAAAAGGTCACCTGTGTCCTCTCCGGCATGAACGCCATGGCGCAGGTGCAGGACAACATCGACACCGCCTGCGCTGCCGCTGTGGGCGCACTGACCGATGATGACCAAGCCATGCTGCAAGAGGTGGTGCAGGCCATCAACGCAGGCATGAAGGTGGGCTGCACCGGCTGCGGCTACTGTATGCCCTGCCCCAAGAAGGTGGACATCCCCGGCACATTCGCCGCCTATAACCATAGCTGCAGTGACGGAAAGCTCCGCGGCCTTATTGAGTACGCCATGTGTACCGCCCTTCGCCGCGAGCCCACCTCTGCTTCCAACTGCGTTGGCTGCGGCAAGTGCGAGCAGCACTGCCCTCAGAGCATCCCCATCCGCGAGAAGCTAAAAGAGGCCTCCGCCGAACTGGAAGGCCCTCTCTACCGCATGGTGCGCAAACTGAATCAAATTTTCAAGTTGTTCTAAGAAATTTGTAGGGCGGGGTGCCCTCACCCCGCCGCAGGCGACCACACGGGGTCGCCCCTACAACGGTTGCTTGCGCCCCCTACTAAAAAAGCAAGACCGCGTATCGAAAGATACGCGGTCTTTTATCGTATGCAGGTGTTAGATCTTGCCCATCAGCACCAGTGCGGTGACGATTGCCGTTGCCAGCAGTGCGATGGTGAACAGCCAGAAGCCGCCGTTGAGCTTCTTGGGTGCGGCGTGGACATCGTGGGAGGGAGGCACAAGGTTTGCCTTGCGGAGGCCCGTGACCACGGGCTTGTAGATAATGAGGGTGGCAGCCATGTTCAGCGCACCCTTGACGAGGTTGAAGGGGGCGAAGATGGGCAGCAGCATTTCTACCACAGCCTCACG
>CAYTOO010000085.1:0-7068 GCA_964439545.1 uncultured Oscillospiraceae bacterium
CTAAATTGGTATTTTCTTCCATAATTTACTCCTTTCAAACCGCCCTCGGTATTTTCGTAGGGCGGCCTGCCCACAGGCCGCCGTGCAACATACGACAGCACTCCGATAAACGGCGGCGCGATGTGGGCATCGCGCCCTACAACATCTCAAGCAGCCTCCCCTAGACCCTGTAGGGGCGATTATCAATCGCCCGCGGGCGGATACTATCCGCCCCTACAAATTCTCAGGCGACTTTCACTAGAACCTGTAGGGGCCGACGACCCTGTCGGCCCTGTAGATTCTATCGGGCGGACAGAGACGTCCGCCCCTACAAATAAATGTAGCATCGTCTCTGCGCCTAACTCGCTCAGCCGCTTACTGCAACGAAAATGTAGAACTTCCTTTCAACTATTACCTGTTACCTGTTACTTGTTCCCTGTTACCTATCATCTCGGTCTCGCCGTCTGTCTCGCCGCACGTCTGCTCCGCTCCACGGCGCTGACCTTCTCGCCGCCAAAACGGCTGCTCAAGGGCGACACATCCACCTGCTCGCCTACTGCGCCGCTCTCCTTTTGGGCATCCCGCGCCGCCCACTCGCTGCGCAGGCTCGCCGCCAGCGCCGTGCCCTTCTCGGCATCCACCGCCGTACTCAGCGCCAGCAGCTGCTCACGCAATCGCTCCACCTCCATTTTCGGGTCGGGCTGGGCGATGGCGGCCAAAAGGGTATCCTTATTCTTAAACTCCATCAGCTCCAAACACTTCCGCGCCTGGGCCGCCATATCCTCGCGGAAAAAGCCCATTTGGTACAGCTGCAGCGCCAGCTGATTGTACTCCATGGTCTTGTAGGGGCTCTCCTGCTCTGCCCCGATCTCCAAATCGAAGGCAGGCAGACGATACCGCACCGTCGCCCCATCGTGGAGTGCCCGCTTCTGCAAGCCCGCACCGTCATAGGTGATGAACTCCATCCCCTGTCCGTCCGCAAGGCGGAAACTGCGGGGCAGCCGGTAGAACTGACGAATGAGATGGATGCACAGCTCCACCACATCGGAGAAGGCCTCATAGCTGTCGTCGATCATGTTGCGGCTCAGCTTACCGCCGCTCTCCTGCAACGCCGCAATGGCGGTAGCCGCCGTCACACCCGAGGCCGTGCCGCCGTTGGACACATCGCGGTTGCCCGCCGTCTCCTTCATCTCGGAGATCTTGTGGCTCAAAAAGGCCACATACACAGGGTCAAGGCTGGTGGTTCTGATGGGGGCAATGGAATCCGCGCCGAGATTGCCGTTGGTGTGGACGAAAGGCCGCGTCCAATCTGCATACTCGTTCTCATTCACCGCGCCGTCATCGCGGATGAAGAAGCGGGGGGTCGCCGCCGCCAGCGTGTTCTTGAGGAGGGCTTGGTTCATGAGGTCGATCTGCTTTTGGGAACTCTTGCACAAATCGATGTAGCCGTAGCCGCAGGGCGTGCCCTCCTCGGGGAAGAGATTGTCGAACACGAAGGGATACTTGCCGTGGTCGTACCAGCCGCGAGCGGAGAGTGCGGGGTCATTCTCCGTGGCGTACAGCACCTCCTCCCCCACGAACTTGCAGAACTGCACCGTGTCGCCCATATGGTAATACCAATCCACCACCACGGACTTGTCGGAAGTGTCCACCGCATCATCGTAGAGATAGCGGCTCAGTGTCATGCCGCTGCGAGTGAGCTTCCCCTTCAGCCGGGGATAGGCGGCGCAGAGCTTTTGGTTGTCCACCAGCTCCGTGGAGAAGAAGTGTGCGCTCTTCTGCACATCGGTGATGCCCGGCTCCCAAAATAGGTTGAGAAGGTCCATGGAGCGCACGGAGATGTCCCCCATGCCCCCCAGCTTCTCCCCGTCCCAAAACACGCCGTACACAGCGCAGCCCGACTTCAGCTTGCGCCACCAGCCGTCGGAATAGGTGCGGCGAAAGCGGTCGTTTTTCAAAATGACGGGCAAAATGCGGCTGAGGCGGCGGGCCTCCTCGGTGTCGTCTGCCTCACGGGGCAGCACCGTGGGCTGGGGATAGGCATCCATGGCATCGGCGTGCTTGGAGAGGATGCAGTTCACCAGCCAGCCGCTGCGGGGACGGGGGTCAAAACTGTTGCCGCCCTCCCCTGCCTTCTCCATCTGCTCCCAGTGGCGCATTTTCCAAAACTGCTCGTTGTCGATGATGCGCTGCTCCAAGTGCTTTTTCCCCTGCTTGTACTTTTTGAGGATGTCCATAGCGCGGCGCACTTCCTCCGCGCCGATTTTAGGCGTGGCAAGCTGCAGCTCCTCGCCCCGCACATCAGATCTCATTTCCATTTGCGTACCTCCTTATGAAATTTCAATGGGGTCTTTCTACCAAGGGGCATAAAAAAACCATCTGTTGCCCCAGAATGGGCAACAGAAGGAAAAGTTTTTGAAATTTTTTATCAGCCTCTCCCCTCGGGAGAGGTGGCACGGCGCAAGCCGTGACGGAGAGGGTAATGAGGAACGCACCCCTTGAGGTGCTAACGCCCAAGGCCCCCTTGTGTAAAGGGGACTTGCTACGCTACGCTCCGCGGGCGTATCCGCCCGCATTACCGCACCCCTTGTCATAACGGGCGGTTATTAACCGCCCCTACAACACCACAGGTGACCATCTCTAGCCCCTGTAGGGCGGGGCCTATGTGCCCCGCCGCGTCACCGCACCCTTTACGTTGACGGGCGACCACAGGTCGCCCCTACAATATCACAGGCAACCTCCCCTAGACCCTGTAGGGGCCGACGACCCTGTCGGCCCGCATCAGAACACTCACAAACTTGCACGGGCGGATACCCCAAGGGTACTTGTGTCCCGATGGGACACGGCGCTCGGCGTCCGCCCCTACAAATTCTATTGAGACCTCCCCAAGAACAAAAATTATTCATTATTCATCATTCATTATTCACCATTCATCAAAAAGAAAAAGAGCCTTTCGGCTCTTTTTCAATACAGAAGATATTGCGCCAGGCCGATCATCAGCGGCATGGTCACCACGGAGATAAGGGTATAGGCCGACACCACCGAGGAGGACAGCTCCGTGTCCTTGCCAAACAGCTGGCTGAACAGGCTCAGCACCGCCGCAGGAGGGGTGGCGAGGATGATGACCAGCACCATGGAGATGAGGGGATCGAGCCCCAGCACAATCACAGCGCCGAGGGTCAGCAAAGGCGACACAATAAGGCACAGCCCCAGCGTCACCCACGTCCACGCACCCGAGAGAGCACGCTTAAAGTTGGCGTGGGACAGCTGATAGCCCACGATGACCATGGGCAGGGGGGTATTCATATCCGCCATGTATTTCAGCGGCGTACCGATCACATCGGGCAGGCGGATCTGCAGCAAATACAGCGCCAAACCGATGACCACGCCGATGACACCGGGGTTTAAGATCATCTTGCGGGGCTTGAGCATCTTCCGATCACCCGTAATGGCGTACACGCCCCAGCTCCAGCTGAGGATATTGAACACCGCCACATAGGCGCTGCCGAAAAACACGGCCTGCGGGCCGATGATGGCGTTGAGCAAGGGATACCCCATATAGCCGCAGTTGGTGAACTGCAATGCAAACCGCAGCGCGCGGCAGCGATCGGGATCTTGATCGTGGATGCACAGCCGCCCGATCACCGCCAGCACCACGATGGACAACACCGCGGCAACGCCCACAATGATGAAGTTGCGCATATCCGCCGCCACATACTCCCGCTGGAAGGCGTAGATGTTCATGGCGGGAGTCACGATGTACATGACGAGATTGGTCAAGCCATGGCTGCCCTCTTTGGTGATGATCTTCGTCTTACCTAAAATAAAGCCCAGTGCCAGCAGCAGAAAGAGGGTCAACACCTGCTGGGATACGGTAGAGAGGGCTAAGAGCATATCTTTCATCTGCTCCCCTCCTTTTTAAGATTTCTTGTGGAAATAAATGTCAGCCCCGTGCCGATAATGGCGCAGCCGATCATGAACACAAGGGCTGCACCGATGCCCCGCCAATCCACGATAGCGCCCACAATCAGGCTCAACACCGCAGGGCCGAGGCAGTTACTAAACAGGTGGATCAAGCTCTGCCCGTTTGTCTGCTGCACGGGGGACAAGACCTCCGCGGCGTAGTACACCGTGGCAGGCAGCAGCATGCCCGAGGAGAAGAACTGTCCCAGCGCCGCCACGTACAGCAGCGCCGAATCCTTGGCAACAAGCATCAGTACAAGGCGGAGAATGAAGAAAAATCCGCTCAGCCGCAGCACGCCGCCCACGCCGATTTTCTTGGCAAATTTTGGCATCAAAGGCATGGCGGGCATCTCCATAAAGGTGGCCACGCCCACCACGATGCCCAGCAGCTTCTCCGTGCCGCCGATGCCCGTCACCACATGGACCATGTACACGTTGGTGACGTTGTGCACGCCGATAAGAAGGGATGCTGCCAGCATCATCAGCACAAAGTCGGGACGCTGCTTCATGAGAGCCATGCGGCTCACAGGCACTTCCTCCCGCTGCTCTTCCTTCACCTCCAAGGGAGGCAACGGATAGCGGAAGGTAAGAGTGGAGGCAAATTGCAGCGCGATAGAGGCGCTGACAATGGGCACGATGATAATGGGGTCGCGCCCCTCCAGCAGGAAACCCACCACAAGGGTGGACAGGGCGTACATACCTGCACCTGCGCCGCGTCCAAGGCCGAAGTTCACCTCCACGCCCCGCAGGAGATAGGACACCATAATGATGTTGAAGAAGGGCAAAATGAGGTTCATGGCCACCGCCACGAAGATGTAGCCGAGGATGGTGACCCACAGTGCGCGGGAAAAGCACATCATCACTGCGGATGCGGCAAAGACCAGCGCCCCGAGAATGAGGATCATGCGCCTTGGGGTAAGACGGTTATATTTCTCCGTCAAATTCGCCGCAATGGGCTGCATCACCATGGGCATCAGCTGGGCGATACAGGTCACCACGCCGAGGGCGCTGTTGGATAAGCCGCGGGACAGCATCAGCACCGACCCGTAGCTCATGAGGGCACCGAAGCCGAAGAAGAACGTGCCCTGCATGGCCACGTGATGCCAATCGATTTTCCTCGCCAGTGTAGACATAGACACGGTCTCCTTTCGAAGTTGATCAGCCTCTCCCTCTGGGAGAGGTGTCTGCCCGCAGGGCAGACGGAGAGGGTAATAAGGGATGCACCCCTTGAATGCTGCGCGAAGCGCCTTGGCCTTTCGTAGGGCGGCCTGCCCTCAGGCCGCCGTCTACCGATGCACCCCTTGAGAATTCGTAGGGGCGATTATCAATCGCCCGCGGCGCGATAGCGCCCTTGGCTCCCTCCTTTGGGAGAGGTGTCAGCGAAGCTGACTGAGGGGGTTGACAGCGGCTTTCGTTACGAGGATGTTCGTACTTTCTTTTCATCAGCGAACTCGTAGGGGCCGACGCCTCTGTCGGCCCATTGTAAATCCTCGCAAACTTGCACGGGCGGATACCCCAAGGGTACTTGTGTCCCGATGGGACACGGCGCTCGACGTCCGCCCCTACAAATAAATGTAGCATCGCCTCTGCTTCTCTTTCCGCTGCCGCTCTTGCTCTGAAATGTAGGGGCGGACGACTCTGTCCGCCCACACCCCGCACCTCTTGCGTTGCACCGCACTAACACCTCCCTCCTTTGGGGGAGGTGGCCGAGCGCCAGCGAGGTCGGAGGGGGTCGGCAGAGGCCTGCGGTCATTTCGTAGGGGCGGACACCCCAAGGGTGCTTGCTCCGTTTCACTTCGCGGGCGTATCATCCGCCCGCCGTCTATCGGAGTGCTCTCGTATGTTGACGGGCGGATAATATCCGCCCCTACAATATACCAT
Source organism: uncultured Oscillospiraceae bacterium (assembly GCA_964439545.1). Lineage (GTDB taxonomy): Bacteria > Bacillota > Clostridia > Oscillospirales > Oscillospiraceae > Vescimonas. The sequence continues at coordinate 5,824 of CAYTOO010000085.1, forward strand.
GAGGCCACCCCAGAACGCCTAACTGTTAATTGTTAATTATTAACTGTTAATTATTAATTACTTCCTCGTCGCGGCAACCATCAGCATCGCGCCAACGGCGGCAAGGGCGATCATCACGCCGAGAGCCGCCTGAATGCCGCTCATGTCCACCACTGCGCCCACGCCCAGCGTAATGAGGGCAGGGCCGAGGCAATAGCCCGCCAAATGGATCATGCCCTGACCGTTGGTCTGCTGCTCGGGAGTGAGTGTCTGTGCCACAAAGTAGACGATGGCAGGCAGCAAAATGCCCGAAGAGCCGAACTGCGCCACCGCTGCCAAGTAGAGGAACGCACCGCTGGGTGCAACAAGGAGCAGCGCAAGGCGCACCACGAAGAACACGGCGGCAAACCGCAGCAGCGCCTTGATGCCGAACTTACGCTGCAGCTTGGGGAACAGGGGCATGGAAATAAGCTCCGTCACGGCGGACACGCCGAGGATAATGCCCATCAAGCTCTCCGCCCCGCCCACGCGGTCAATGACGTGTACCATGTACACATTCGTCACATTATGTACGCCCAGCAGCAGCGCCACGGCGCACAGCAGCAGCACGAAGTCGCCGCGGCTTTTTAAAATCGCCATGCGGCTGACGGCGGGGGCTTCTTCCTCCGCTGCCACCTCCACCGCAGGCAGGGGATAGCGAAATGCCGCCACGCACAGCAATTGCAACAGCATGGCAACGCCGATGACAGGGACGATCAGCACGCTGTCCCGTCCCTCCAGCACGAAGCCCAGCACCAGCGTGGCAAGGGCAAACGTACCCGAGCCCACGCCGCGACCGAGACCGTAGTTCACCTCCACGCCGCGGGTGAGGAAGTCCACCATCAGTACGTTGTGGTAGGGGGTGATGAGGTTAATGACCACGAAAATCAGCGTATAGCCCGCAATGATGACCGCCAAAGACGAGGGGGCGAGCATCATCACCACCGCCATCACGAGGATGGGCAGGGTCAGGAGCATCAGCATCTTCCGCGTGGTCATGCCCTGCCGCCGTGCGGCAAAGGAGGTCACCGCAGGCTGCAACAGCATGGGCAGCAATTGGGCAATGCACGTCACCACACCGAGGGCACTGTTACTCAGCCCGCGGGACAGCATCAGCACCGCACCGAAGCTCATCAGCGCGCCAAATCCGATGCCAAAGGTGCCCTGAATGGTGGTATAGTGGAGATTTATCTTCTTAGCAAGGTTCATATATGTGTCTCCTTTGGG
>CAYTOO010000086.1:0-7048 GCA_964439545.1 uncultured Oscillospiraceae bacterium
GGCGTGGATTTCTATTTCAACACCCCCGTGAATTCTCTGAAGAAGCTGGATAACGGCTATGCAGCCGAGACGGCACAGGGCGAGTTCACCTGCGAGAAGTGCATCATCTCCGTTGGCCGCAGCGGCAGCAAGTGGATGGAGCGCGTGTGCTGCGATCTCCAGATCCCCACCCTCTCCAACCGTGTGGATATTGGTGTCCGCGTGGAGCTGCCTGCCGAGGTCTTTGCTCCCATTACCGATGAGCTGTATGAGAGCAAGATCGTGTATAAGACCCAGAAGTATCAGGACAAGGTGCGCACCTTCTGCATGAACCCCAAGGGCGCAGTGGTCAACGAGAACACCAACGGCATCGTCACCGTCAACGGTCACAGCTACGAAGATCCTGCCCTCCACACCGATAACACCAACTTTGCTCTGCTGGTGTCCAAGCACTTCACTGAGCCCTTCCGCGACAGTAACGGCTACGGTGAAAGCATTGCCCGCCTCAGCAACATGCTGGGCGGCGGCGTGATCGTCCAGCGTTTTGGCGATCTCATCCGCGGTCAGCGCTCCACCGAGAAGCGTTTGCAGAAGAGCTTCATGACCCCCACCCTCTCCGCCACCCCCGGCGATCTGAGCCTGGTGATGCCCAAGCGCATCCTCGACAGCATCATTGAGATGATCTATGCCCTCGATAAGATCGCTCCCGGTACTGCCAGCGATGAGACCCTCCTCTACGGCGTGGAGGTGAAGTTCTATAATATGGAAGTGACTCTCAATGAGAATCTGGAGACCCGCCATAAAAACCTCTTCGTCATCGGCGACGGCTCGGGCGTGACCCACTCCCTCAGCCACGCCAGCGCCAGCGGCGTGTATGTTGCCCGCTACTTGGCAGAAAACGCCTAAGTTCTAAATAAGTGCGCCCCCGCATACCTATCAGTAATCACTGAAAAGGTATGAGGGGGCGTTTTACTATGGCTTATGAAGTAACCAACGGCGCGATGTACCACCGCTTAACGCTGGAGGGACGGGAAAAGTTGACAGTGGCAGGGGTAGAGGATGTAGAGCGGTTCGATGAGGGCTGCATCATCATGTCCACCTGCGCGGGGACGCTGATCGTCACAGGCAGCAATCTCCATATCGGAAAGCTCAGCTTGGACGGCGGCGAGCTCCATGTGGACGGGCATATTGAGGGCATCAATTATGAAGAGCCTGCCCAGCCCCGCCGCGGCATGTTTTCGCGCTTGTTTGCCTAAATGGAGAACTACGTTGCCGCGCAGCTGCGTGATTTGCTCTCCTCTGTGGCTCTGGGTGCGGCGGCAGCTTTTATCTACGACCTTTTGCGGGCTGCGCGGCTCCTCGACCGCCGCGATAAGGTGCTGACCCATCTCTTAGATGGGCTGTTTGTTGTGTCGCTGGCGGTGCTGACTCTCTTTTTGGGGCTGCACTTGGGGGAGGGACAGCTGCGCCTGTTTATGCTCAGCGGCGCAGCGCTGGGGGCGGTGGTGTGGTTTGCCATTTTTTCACCGCTGCTGCGGCCTGTATGGGACTTGTGGTGCGCCTCACTGGTGGCGCTTTGCCATTTGTTGGCAAAACCTGTGGTATTTGTGCTGAAAATCCTGCAAAAAGGGCTTACCGCGACAAAAAAGGGCTTTTCTTTTCTCCTTGCATGGGGTAGAATAAAGTGTACACCCCCTGCGGAGAAAGGAGAGGCCATGGCAGCAAAAACCACGAAAACAAAAAAACGCAGAAAGACCTCACCCCTGCTTCTGTTGGTGTTGGCGGTACTCATTGTGGTGCTGGCGGTACAGGTGCTCAACGTCTACCAAGACCTTGCCGATGCCCGCGCACAGGAAGCGGCTCTCAGCGAGGCACTCACCGAGCAGCAGTCGGAAAACGATGCCTTGAAAGCCGACTTGGAAAAGAAGAACGACACCAACTTCATCAAGGCCTTGGCTCGTGAATTGCTGGGTCTTGCCGAAGAGGGCGAGCGCATTTTCTACGATGTAAACGAATAGTAAATTTTGCCCTGTCTCCTTATGGGAGGCAGGGTTTTTTTCTTGTGTTTTTCTGTGTATTATGATAGTATTTCCCCAAGCAAACCACCACTAGGGAAAGGAGTTTTCTATGAAAGCTATGACCGCTCGTGAAGCACGCTATCGTAAGGCGCACCTCATGAATGTTCGGCACATCACCCTCGATCCCCGCGGGCCGGGCGTGGTGCGTATTCATATGCTGCCGCCCCGTGAAGATGCGCCCACTGCGCCCTTTTTGCTGCTCCTCAACGGCGCGCATTTGGTGCCTCTCAATTTAAGTTGGGCCATCATGCTGAGCAATCTCATGTACCGTTTGGAAAAATACGACGGACAGGAGATCGGCACGGAGGTTTGGGCGCAGATTTTGGCTGCTGCCGCCGAGGATACCCACAAGGTCTATCCCCGCACCCGCCGCTCTGTGCTGGCTGCGGATCTGCATCTGATGCTCCGTTCCCTCGCCGCCATTGCACGCGGCGAAGAGAGCGAGGCAGAGGTTGAGCCTCTCTCTTTGGGTGAATATGCTTCTGAAATGACCGCGCCACACCGCATGGACATCATGGTTTCCGCCATGACCAAGGACGGCTGCTGGCACTGCAATCAAAAGTGTCTCCACTGCTACGCCGCAGGTCAGCCCATGGGCGAGACGGCAGAACTTTCCACAGAGGAGTGGAAAACCCTCCTTACAAAACTCCGTGAGGCCAATATCCCCCAAGTGACCTTCACAGGCGGCGAGCCCACCATGCGTGAGGATTTGGTGGAGTTGGTGGAATCGGCGGCGTGGTTCGTCACCCGCTTGAACACCAACGGGCGGCTGCTGACCCCCGAATTGTGCCGCGACCTCTACGAGGCCAGCCTCGACAGCGTACAGGTGACACTTTATAGCGCCGACCCCGCTGTTCATAACGCCCTTGTGGGCACGAACGGTTTTGAAGATACTGTCCGCGGCATCCGCAACGCCGTGGAATCGGGACTCATCGTGTCGGTGAACACACCTCTTTGCTCTGTGAATGCCGACTATGCCGAGACGCTGCGTTTTGTCCACTCTTTAGGCGTGCGCTATGTGACCTGCTCGGGTCTCATTCCCTCGGGCGCAGCGGTGGGGGAGGAGAGCCGTGCCACGGCGCTTACCTCCGAAGAATTGGAAAAACTCCTCGCCGAAGCTTCCGCTGTGGCGCATGGACTTGGCATGGAGATGGATTTCACCTCTCCGGGGTGGCTCAGTGAGGATGCTCTTCACAACATGGGTCTCCATCTCGTGCCCAGCTGCGGTGCGTGCCTTTCCAACATGGCGCTGACGCCCGATGGCACTGTCGTGCCCTGCCAAAGCTGGCTGGGCGGCGTAACGCTGGGTAATCTCTTGACGGACGAGTGGGACAGCATTTGGAACAGCGAACAATGTACCGCTATCCGCGAAAAGAGCGCCAAGATGGAGCAGCTTTGTCAGCTGCGCAACGGCAACAAGGAGGTGGGCGCATGAAAAAGCTTCTTACCTTACTGTGCCTTTGCCTGTTGTTGGTAGGCGTGTCTGTCACCACCGTCTTTGCAGGGGATTTAGACTATATTGATGAGTATCATGTGACCGTTACCCCCAACGTTGAAGACGGCAGCCTGCATATTGAGGCGCGTTTTCGCTGGACGGTGCTGGAAGAAGGCCCTGTAGAATGGCTGCAAATCGGCATCCCCAACGGCTCTATCCGCGAGAAAACGGCGCTGACGGACAATATCGGCTCTCTTGCCTACGATAACTCCTTCATGTATGTTTATTTTAATGAAGGCTACTATGACGGCGAGACCTTCGAGTTCGCCTATTCATGGGTGCAGGAGTATATGTATCGCCTTGTGGACGGCACAATGGTCAGCTACGACTATACTCCCGGTTGGTTTGACGAGGCGGAAATCGGCCTTATGACTGTTACTTGGAACGGCGCTGCAGGGACAGAGGGCGAATTTTACCCCTTCTACAGCGGCGGCGAGGGCGAATTGGTCACTGAGCCTCTCGCCGATGGCGGTTTCCGCATGACGGGAGAAAATCTCTCCCATGGCGCAACCATGACCATTACGGCGCAGTATTCCTCTTGGCCCACGGAGCTTTATTGGGAGAACAGTGTTGAGAACATGCCCACCGACCAGTGGGAGGACGATTTCTACTGGGAAGATGATTATTACTACGAGGATGATTCCGATGTTGAGGACTTCGCTACCATCTTCATGGTGATTTTCATCATCATTGTTATCATCGTCATTAAAGCTGCCATTCGCGGCGACGGTTACGCTGCAGGATTCGGCACGCGGTATGTTCTCTATCACGGTTTGTGGTATCCCATGGGACGTGACGGCAGGCCGCGCCCGGGGTCTGTGGGCACGAAGCATAAGCCCAAGCCCCCCACCCGTGGTGGCGGTGGCGGCTTTGGTGGCGGCAGCCGCGGCGGTGGATTTGGCGGCGGCGGTTTCAGCGGCGGCAGCCGTTGTGCCTGTGCCAGTTCCTGTGCGTGCGCCTGTGCCTGCGCTTGTGCAGGCGGTGGCCGTGCAGGCTGCAGTGCCAAAAATCTCTATGGTGCGGTGAAGCTGGATAAGGAAGTCACCGCATCCCTTGAAAATAAGGAATAATGTGCAAGAAAAAACACCCGCTTTTGTAAGCGGGTGTTTTTTCTTGTGTGTGTTGTTAGGAGAGAGAGAAATCACATAAGGAATGGATATCCTTTGGATGCTCTTATATTACCGCGGAATTTTTTCGGAATCTTGAATTGGAAATGAACATTTTGTAAACGTTCAGAATTTTTTGCTCTCCGCCACGGCCATTTGATCGCATCTGTTGTTTTTCTCGTTCTCTGCGTGACCCTTGACCCAGTGATAATGCATCTCGTGCTTATTCAGCAGCGGCAGCAGCCGTTCCCATAGATCCACGTTCAGCACAGGCTTTTTATCGGCCTTGCGCCAGCCGTTTTTGATCCACGAATCCAGCCAGCCCTTGGTCAAAGAGTCGATCACATATTTAGAGTCGCTGTAGAGCTCCACGATGCAGCTTTGATTCAGCTTTTCGAGAGCCGAGATCACCGCCAGCAGCTCCATGCGGTTATTGGTGGTGGGGTTTTCGCCGCCGGAGAGTTCCTTCTCCACGCCGTTCCACTCCAAGATAGCACCCCAACCACCGGGGCCGGGATTGCCCGAACATGCGCCATCAGTATAAATGGTTACTGTTTTCATGCCTTTTCCACCTCAACCACCGTTACTACGCCCTCTACCACGCGGAAGCGCACATTCTGCCCGCCGAACACCAATCCATACACCCGCTCAGCATCGTCCTGATACCGCGGGCGGGGATCGGCGCGGAGGGTGGCGCACAAGCCGTCCCGTTTGTCCTGCGGCACTTTTTCAAGAAGGGCAGGGGGGAAGTCCAGCCCCAACTCCGCCGAGGCTAAGCCATCGGTGAAGCCGCCCCTCGCCTCGGGACGGGCGTCACAGTAGGGGACATAGGGCTTAATGTCGAAGATGGGTGTCCCGTCCACCAAATCAGCGCCGCGGACATGGATCACAGGGCCATCGGGGGCATCAAAATCCACCTTTTCCAGCTCCACACAGCTTAAGCCGATGGGGTTGGGACGGAAGGGGGAGCGGGTGGCGAACACACCAAGGCGGCGATTGCCCCCCAAACGGGGTGGGCGCACCGTAGGCGACCATTTTTCCCCGTTACGGTCAAACTGCCACAAAAGCCACAGGTGGGAAAATCCCTCCAAGCCCCGCACCGCCTCAGCACTGCGGAACTGGGGTTCAAAGACGATCTTCGCCGCCGTGTCTATCAAGCCGCTCTGCCGCGGGACACCGAACTTCTCACCAAAAGGGGTGGAAATGCGGGCGATAATATGGAGCGAAATCTTATCCATGTTATCTGTCACGGTAGCCCGAATCCGTCAGATGTGCGCCGATGTCCTTGGGCAGCATGCAAAGACGGACAATCTGTCCCGCCACCACCAGCACCATATAGGCCAGCACGATCAAGATATTCTGCACCTTGGAGGTCACCAGGAACATCACCACCAGCGCCAGCAGCAAAAGGACATTGATCTTATTGCTGCGGGCCTCGATGTCCATCAGTTCTTCGGACTTAATATACACCACTTTTTCGTAGGAAAAGCGGGATTTGGTGGCGGTATTGTTATAGAGATTCTTCGTAAAATATCTCCAGCGCGTCAGAGGAATCTGCGCCTCACGCTTTGATTTTGCCATTTTTTATTCTCCTTTGCTCTCGTCCTCGCTCTCGGCTTCTTCCTTCTCGGTGAGTGCCATAGCGATGACACGGTCGCCCTCTTCCTTAAAGCGCATAACGATGACACCCTGCGTAGCGCGGCCCGTGGTGCGGACACTGTCCACCGCCGTACGGATCATGACACCGCTCTCGGTGACCAGCAGCATATCCTCGCTGCCGTCCACGATCTGCATGCCGATGACGCCGCCCGTCTTTTCGGTGACCATGTAGTTCTTGATACCGATACCGCCGCGGTTATGAACGCTGTACTCTTCCACCGCCGTCTGCTTACCAAAGCCAAGCTCGGTAACGGAGAGGACAAACTTGCCCTCGGGAGCCTTGGCTGCGCCGATGACATAGTCACCCTCGCGGAGACGAATACCGCGAACACCCACAGCATCACGGCCCATGGTGCGGACATCATTCTCATCGAAGCACACCGCCATACCATCATGGGTGGCGATGAGGATGTTCTGCTGACCATTGGTCTCAATAACGGTGACAAGGCTGTCGCCCTCATCGAGGCGCAATGCACGCAGACCGTTCTGACGGATGTTGCGGAAAGCAGACACTGCCACGCGCTTCACCGTACCATTGCGGGTCACCATGGTGAGTCGCATGGTGTCGAGGTCATCCTCGTTGGTGTCGCTCTGACGGAAATGGAGCATGGCCTGTACCCGCTCGTCCGTTTCGATCTGCAGGATGTTGACCAGCGCGATACCACGGGCGGCGCGACCGCTCTCGGGGATCTGATAGCCCTTCTTGCGGTAGACCTTGCCCGTATCGGTGA
>CAYTOO010000087.1:0-6974 GCA_964439545.1 uncultured Oscillospiraceae bacterium
GGATCAGCTTGCTAAGATACGCCTCGCTGAAATGGAAGGTTTTTGCCAAGGAGGAGAGGGTGACGGTGCGGTAGTTCTGCTGGATATATTGCAACACCAACGCAAAGTCGAAGTCCTGCTCGGAAAAACCGTCATAATGATGCAGTGTAATGGCGGCACTGGCAGCCCGCAGCGTCCGCGCCAGCAGTAGGTTCAGCAGACTGACGGCGCAATCGTTGGCGTAGGGGTCGGGAGAGTTGCTCTCATAGTGGAGCTGCTGCATGGTGTGGAATGCCAAAGGATCGTTGTCCGTTTTCAGCAGGAGATAGTTGGCACGCTTTGTTCCATAGAGATTGTTGCGGAAAAAGAGACTGAGAAGATCTTTCTGAGTCAACAGATTGCCGAACATGGAGTCGAAGGTGCTGCGGCGTACCATGACGGAAGGTGCGATGCAGCCCGGCTCAAGAGGTAGGCTGTGCCGCGAGCCGGGGGAAACAATACATAGGTCGCCTGCCGACAGCGTGACGGACTCGCCTTCGAACAGGAAGGTGCAGCTACCTTTCAGCACATAGGTGATCTCGAAAAAGTTGTGGGTGTGGGGCAGCATCACCATATGGGGCATGTTGAGAATGCAAAATACATCCTTATTGTCGGGGAAGAGCACCACCTCTTCCACGGTGGGGGCGAACATAAAGGTGTGCACCTGCGGCAGGATGGGGTCTGCGTAGATGGGCAGCCCCCGAATGAAAGAAACGTATTCCTCCAAGTCCATCCCGGAATGAAAAGGCGGAATTGACGGCAGAGAATGCAGCAGCTGCCCCTCGTTATCCAAAGCGGCGATGGCCTCGGGGAAAGAATAGTCCCGCCCGGTTTTTTGGTGCATTTCTACAAGAAAATCGTAGACCATCCCGATGGTTGCATATTTTTTGACTTCGTTCACGGCGGACCACCTCCAAACAGAATCTAAGTTGAGTATACTCACACAAGCGGTGTGATGTCAACACACGGGGCAAAAAAAGTCGCATTTTAACAAAAATCGTATGTGTACGGGTGGGGGTATATTTGTTATATTTAATGTGTAAGGGTTTCTGCACGGAAAGAATACGGCCAAAACAAGCAGAAATACACGGGAAAATGAGGTCAAAAGACCTCGATAATAAAGTTGCTGTAATCGGCTGCATTGTACGCTGAAATATAACCTCCGCGGCGCGGCTGCGGGGGCTATATTTTACTATGCAACTTTATCATACTGTAGTATACTCATAACGACACGAAGAAAAGGAGAACCAATTATGGGACCCAATCCTGTTGAAATTTTCGGCTCTTATATGCCTTGGAAGATCAATGAAGATACCTATGTCCTCAATTTTATGGGGGGCAGCCAGAATATGTATTTGCTGACAGGCGAGGAAAAAGCCCTGCTCATCGACACCGGCTGGGGTGCAGGCAATCTCCGCGAGTTAGTGGAGAAGCTGACGGACAAACCTGTAGAGGTCATTTTGACCCACGGTCACCTCGACCACTCCGGCGGCAATGGCGAGTGGGAGAAAGTCATGATGCTGCAAGGTGCCAAGGATGACATGTTCACCTGCCACCGCCTGCCTTTCGACGTGTCCAAGCTCCCCTACCCCAACTATGAATGCGTGCTGGTAAAGGACGGAGACACCATCGACTTGGGCGGCCGTGTCATCGAACTGATCGACATCTCTTCCCATTCCAATGGCTCTTTGGCCCTCCTCGACCGCAAGAACGGCTATCTTTTCGTGGGCGATGAACTGGAAAGTACACAGGTGCTGATGTACGAGACGGAGGCTATCCCCGGCTACGACTTTGTGCTGGACACCAAGCTCCGCGCCCATCACAAGAATATGCTGCGCCTCAAGAGCTTGCAGGGAGAATGGAACACCATTCTCCCTGCACATAACGGCGCGCCCATTGCCCATTCCTATTTGGACGACTTCATCGGCCTTGTGGAGCATATCTATCTGGGCGATGCCACCATTGAGGATAAGCTCAACCACAAGTACGCCGAGGCAGGCGACCCCGAGCACAAGCTTTGCCGTGTCCGTTGGGGCGGCGCATCCTTCTTCGTGGTGAAGGAGGACTTGATGGCTCTCTACGGCAGCAATGCCCTGTAAATTTTAACGTTTCGGGAGGATGATCCCTATGAATAAGCAGCTTTGGAACAGCGGATGGAAATTTTGGGAGGATGTAGATGCCTTCGCATTGGTGTGGAACGTGCCGGAGAAGGCGCGGGACATCACCCTGCCCCACGATGCCATGCTGGAGCGCACCCCTCGCGGTGAGAGCCCCAATGGCGGCGACACCGCCTATCGTGACGGCGGCAACTATGTCTACATTAAGCAGTTCCACGCACCCGAGGAATACCGCGACAAAATCGTGTCCGTGAAGTTCGAGGGCGTGTATATGAACGCGCTGGTGTACCTCAATGGCCAGCTGGTGGGTAAGCGCCCTTACGGCTATTCCCCCTTCATCGTACATCTCAATGATTACTTAAACTACGGCGGCGACAATGAACTGCGTGTGCTGGTGAAGAATAACGGCATGCCCAACTCCCGCTGGTATTCCGGCAGCGGCATTTACCGCGATGTGTGGCTGTTGACGGCAGACCCCTTTCATATCGTGGATAACGGCGTGAAGGTGTCCACCGCGTATATCGAGGAGGACTATGCCGCACTGACGGTGTCCACTACAGTGAAAAACCGCGATTTCCGTCCCCGCAGTGTGTCGGTGGTGGCGGAAATCTGCGATGAGGCAGGTGCAGTGTGTGCAACGACCTCCTTCCCGCTGACTATGTTGGGCAACACCGAGGAGACGGTGAGCGAGACCATCATGCTGCCCACCCCCAAGCTGTGGAGCGCTGAGACCCCCAATCTCTATGGCTGCCGCGTGGCCCTGCAGGAGACTGAGGTGGCGGTGGACAGCGCAGAGACCACCTTTGGTGTCCGCACCCTGCGCCTTGACAGTAAGCGCGGCCTGCAGGTGAACGGCGAGACGGTGAAGCTCCGCGGTGCTTGTATCCACCATGATAACGGCCTTTTGGGCTCTGTCAGCTGCGATGCAGCAGAACTGCGCCGCGTCCGCATTTTGAAAGAAGCGGGCTTCAACGCCATCCGTATGGCACACAATCCTGCCTCCTCTGCCCTGCTGCGCGCCTGCGATACGCTGGGTATGTATGTGATGGACGAGGCTTTCGACATGTGGTCTCGCCCCAAGAAGGATAACGATTATTCCCTCTTTATGGACAAGTGGTGGGCAGAGGATGTAAGCGCCTTGGTGGACAACGACTTCAACCACCCCTCCGTTATCTTCTACTCCCTCGGCAACGAGATTCCCGAGGTGGGCACGGCGCAGGGCTCTGCCCTCGGTCGTGATATGGCACGATTGGTGAAAAAGCTTGACCCCAAGCGCTTTGCTATGGTGTCCATCAACGGCGTGTTTGCCTCTGGAGACCATGTGCCGCAAATCATGTCTGATGTCATCTCCGCCGCCGCAGCCCGCGGCGAGGATGTGGGCAACGTTAACGACTTTATGACTGCTATGGATACCCACATGGATGACATTGTCCGTCACCCCTTGGTGTCGGGCCGCATTGATGCTGCCTCTGCGGGCATGGACTTGGTGGGCTATAACTACATGGCATCCCGCTATGAGGGCGATGCCGTTACCTATCCCCACCGCGTGGTGGTGGGCAGCGAGACCTATCCTCCTCACATCCCCCGCAACTGGGCGCTGGTGCAGAAATTGCCTTCCGTTATCGGCGACTTTACATGGACAGGCTGGGACTATATCGGCGAGGCAGGCGTGGGCATCCCCGCCTACCGCTTCGGCGAGGGCGGTTTCGGCGCACAGTTCCCCTGTCAGCTGGCCTTCTGTGGCGATATTGATATTACCGGTTTCCGCCGTCCTGCCTCTTACTTCCGTGAGATCGTCTTTGGCCTGCGGAAAGCCCCTTATATCACCGTGCAAGACCCCGCCCACTATGGCGAGCATCTCATCAAGACCCCGTGGGTTCTCTCTGACAGCCAATCCTCCTGGTCCTGGAAGGGTTTTGAGGGTAAGAACATCGTAGTGGAGGTCTACGCCGCAGGTACAGAGGTGGAGCTGCTGCTGGATGGCATTAGCCTCGGTCGCAAGGCTTGCGGCGAGGCGAGCGGCTATATCACTCTCTTTGAGACCACCTATGAGGCAGGCTCGCTGACGGCAGTGGCCTATGATGGCGATGTGGAACTGGGCCGCATGGAACTCCTCTCCTCCGGCGAAGTGGCAGGCATTGCCATGGAGGCAGATTGCGTAGGCGAACTGGAGTATGTGAACATCACCCTCTGCGATGCCGCGGGCAATGTGGTCACCGATTGCGACACAGAACTGACCGCAGAGGTCAGCGGCGCGGAGCTACTGGGCTTCGGCAGCGGTGATCCCAAGCCTACTTATAACTATATTGGCAATGTTACCCGCACCTTCCGCGGCCGTGCGATGGCAATCGTCCGCGGCGAGGGAGTTGTCACCGTCAGCAATGATAAGTGCAACGCAACGCTCAACGTAAACTAACAAAAAGGGGGAACTCCCTATGATCGATTACAAAGCAAAGCCTTTCTACCTCTCCGATGAAGATATTGCATGGGTGGAATCCACCCTTGCCGCCATGACGGTGGAGGAGAAGATTGGGCAGTTGTTCTGCCTCACCGATATGATTACCGACACAGAGGAACTGAAAGTGCTTATCGGGAAATATAAGCCCGGCGGATTCATGTACCGCGCCGGTGATGGCGGGGAGATCCAACGTGCCTATCACGCCATGAACGAGGCCTCCAAGATCCCCATGCTGTTCCCCTGCAACTTAGAGAGCGGCGGCAATGGCATCTCTCCCGATGGTACGTTCTTCGGCCGTCCCCTGCAGGTGGCGGCTACCGATGACACCGAGCAGGCGCGCCGCTTGGGCTATGTCTGCGCCCGCGAGGGTACGGCTGTGGGCTGCAACTGGGCGTATGCCCCCATTGTGGACATTGATTTCAACTGGCGCAATCCCATCACCAATGTCCGCACCTTTGGCTCTGACCCCAAGCGCGTGCTGGCGATGGCTGAGGGCTTCATGGACGGCGTTGCCAAAGTGGAGACACCTATGGCGGTGTGCATCAAGCACTTCCCCGGTGATGGCGTGGACGAGCGCGACCATCACTTGATGCCTACGGTCAACAACCTTAGCGCCGAGGAGTGGATGGACAGCTTCGGCATGGTCTACAAGACTCTCATTGACAAGGGCGCACAGACCGTTATGTGCGGTCACATCCTCCAGCCTGCATTGGAGCGGATGGTGAATCCCGATATCCGTGACGAGGATATGCGCCCCGCCTCCCACAGCTATGGTTTGATGACGGGCATTCTCCGTGAGAAGTTCGGCTTCAACGGCCTTATTACCACCGATGCCACCCCCATGGTGGGCTTTTCCGCAATGGAGAGCCGCGCCGATGCTATCCGCAGTGCGCTGATGGCGGGCGCGGATATGCTGGTGTTCTGCAAGAGCATTGAAGAGGACTTCGCCGCCGTCCGCGATGGTCTTGACTGCGGCGCGGTCACCATGGTACGATTGGACGAGGCGGTGTGCCGTCAGCTGGCGCTGAAGGCTTCTCTCGGTCTCCATCGCCGCGCCCTGCCCGAGAAGGGTGCGTTGGCGGCGCTGGGTTGTGCCGAACATGCCACTTGGGCGAAGGAGTGCGCGGAGAAGGCCATTACCTTGGTGAAGGACAACCAGAATCTTCTGCCTCTCTCCCCTGAGAAAACGCCCCGCATCCGCTTGACGGTGGTGGGCGAAGGTCAAGGCGGCGGCTTTGGCGAGAGCGGCAATGTGACGGAGCCTTTGAAGGCGGCGCTGGAGAATGCGGGCTTTACGGTGACACTCTACGACTACGCCACCATGGAGCGTGGCGAGATTTTCACCTCGGGTGTTGCTCAGATGAAGGAGAAGTTCGACCTCTCCTTAGTGGTTGCCAATGTGGCCACGGGCTCTAACTACACCACCCGCCGCATTGATTGGATCTCCCTCATGGCCGCCAATGAGCCGTGGTACATGAAGGATATCCCCACCATGTTTATGAGCTTCTGCAACCCCTACCATATGATCGATGTACCTTTTATCAGCACCTTTGTCAACTGCTACTCCTCCAGCACCTTCTGCGTGGAGGCGGCGGTGGAGAAGCTGATGGGCAAGAGTGCCTTTGAGGGCATCAGCCCCGTTGACCCCTGGTGCGATGCATGGGGCGCCAAATTCATGTAAGGAGAAGTACCTTATGAAATTTAACGGTGTGATTTTTGACTTGGACGGTGTCATCTGCTTTACTGACGAGTATCACTACTTGGCGTGGAAAGAGATGGCCGACGATATGGGCGTCTATTTTGACCGCGAGATCAACAACCGCCTTCGCGGTGTGTCCCGTATGGCGAGCCTCGAAATCATCTTGGAGCGCTATAATGGCCCCGCCCTGTCCGATGAGGAGAAGAAGGCGCTGGCAGAGAAGAAGAACAACATCTACCGCGAACTGCTGGGTCGCATGACTCCTGCCGACCTGCCTGTAGAGGTGAAGGAGACACTGGACGCTCTCCGCGCCGCAGGTTTCAAGCTGGCCATCGGCTCTTCCAGCAAAAACGCGCCCTTTATTCTTGAGCGTATTGGTTTGGACGGCTATTTTGATGCCGTGTCCGACGGCAATAACATCACCCGTTCCAAGCCCGACCCGCAGGTGTTCACCATGGCGGCGGAGTTCCTCGGCCTTGCACCCGAGAAGTGCTTGGTGGTGGAGGATGCCGTGGCAGGTGCTGAGGCAGGCCATGCAGGTGGCTTTGCCGTGGCCTGTGTGGGCGATGCCGCCAAGGAGCAGGCAGGAGACTATAACATGGACAGCATTCGTCAACTGCTGGATGTGATTTAAAAGGCTATAGAACAAAGGAACGCACCACCCTCATGGGTGGTGCGTTCT
>CAYTOO010000088.1:0-6729 GCA_964439545.1 uncultured Oscillospiraceae bacterium
CCGCACCCTGCCAGCAATCCCGCCAACAGCATTACAGCAAGGCAAAAGCTGAAAATTCTCTTCACTTTCATATCGTTTTCCTCACTTTTCACCCTTAAAATACCGTCCCACAAAGGGCACATTCTCCGCCTCAAAGCTGCGGCCTTTCAAGTAGTTGAGTATCCCCGCGTCGGTGGGGAAATCGAAGGTCAGCTTGTAGGAATACAAGGCTTGCCGCGTCTCGTTATAGCGGCGGTTCACCTCTCCCCTACCGTATTTTCCGTCACCCAAGAGGGGGTGTCCAATGTGTGCAAAACTGGCGCGGATCTGATGGGTGCGGCCTGTTTCAAGCCCCACCTCCACCAGTGCAAGCTCCCCCTTCACCTGCAGCGTTTCATAGTGGGTGATGGCGGTCTTTCCCTCGGGGACGGGGCGGTCATAGACCTTCATCTCCTTGCGCTTTTCATCCTTCACCATAAAGCAGCGGATAGAGCCCTTCGCGGGCTTCGGCCCACCGAGGGTGATGCAGAGATAGCGCTTGTCGATCTCGCGGTCACGGATCTTCTCGTTGATGATGCGCAGTGTCTCGGCGTTCTTGGCGGCGATGACGATGCCGCCTGTGTTACGGTCAATGCGGTTACAAAGAGCGGGGGTAAAGGCGTTCTCCCACTTGGGATTCCACTCCCGCTTTTGGTAGAGGTAGGCTTGGATGTGGTTAATGAGGGTGTTGACCTTCTCCGTCTCGTCAGCGTGGACAACCAAACCGGGGCGCTTATCCAGCAGCATGAGGTTTTCGTCCTCGTAGACGATGTTCAGCGAGGGCTTGAAGAGGGTGAGGAATAGATTGTCCTCACGGGGCTGGTCGAAAAACTCGTCGTTGATGTAGAGCTGCAGCACATCCCCCTCCTGCAAGCGCTGGTCACGCTGGGCGCGGGCGCCGTTGCACTTGATGCGCTTTAAGCGGATGTACTTCTGCAGCAGTGCCGAGGGCAGCAAGGGCACAGATTTGGACACAAAGCGGTCAAGACGCTGCCCTGCATCGTTTTTTCCGATGGTAAATTCCCGCATTTTCTCCCGCCTCCTCGTCCTTTTTCTTGCGCTTTTTCCTCATTGTACTGTTACTGCGAAAAAAAGTCAAATTTTTTAATAAAAATGTTTGACATTCCATTTTTCTCACGCTATAATACTATGCGTGTCATTGCGAGGTGTACTATGTTATTGAACGTGAACAAGCTGTTGCATACGCCGGATTCTTCTCAGGATGTCCGTTTCGAGATGGACTTGCATGAGTTGGAGTTTGGTGGCAACTACCCCGTGTCCCAGCCGGTCACTGTGGAAGGCCGGATCAGGAACAAGGCAGGCGTCCTGCATTGTTCTCTTCAGATTAGTACGACGCTCCATTGTGTCTGCGACCGCTGCATGGAGCTCTTCACCGCCGAGAAAGTTGTCGATCACTACTGCGTTTTGGCGCAGGAACGACAGACCGAGGACGATGACGAGATCGTGCTGCTGGAGAATGATACCGTGGATTTGGGCGAAGTGGCTCGCACCGCGTTTATCCTCGAGATGGATACGAAAACTCTATGCTCTCCCGACTGCATGGGTCTTTGCCCCGGCTGCGGCGCAAACCTCAACCATGAGGATTGTCGTTGCAAGAAGGCGGTAGATCCCCGTCTTGCTAAGCTGGCGCAGCTACTGGAGAACAAATAAGACCCCTAGCACGATTTACTATCATAAATATACGGCAAAGCCGTTTTAGACCAAGGAGGTGTAACCATGGCAGTCCCTAAGGGTAAAGTTTCTAAGCAAAGACGCAATAAGCGCCGTAGCTCCGTTTGGAAGCTGAGCGCTCCCGCTCTGGTGGCTTGCACCAAGTGCGGTGCTCTGCATATGCCTCACAGAATGTGCCCCGAGTGCGGTACTTACAACGGCCGTCAGGTCAAGGAGATCAAGTCCGCAGTCGCCGACAAGTAATTGCATTGTGTCCTTTGTAGGAGGGAAGATTTCGATCTTCCCTCCTTACTTTTTTGTTGCGAATTCTTTTTTTATATGGTAGAATAGTTTAATTATTATGAGGTATTATGCCCTATTGTCTGAGGAGCTTTGATTATGAGCACTGTAATTACTTCCATCGATCCCCGTTCCCCTGCGGAACTGGCGGGTGTGCGCGTGGGTGAGACCCTCCGCGCCATCAACGGACACACGGTGGTCGATGTTCTGGATTATCGTTTCTATGGCTATGATAGCCTTACCACGCTGACACTGGAAAGTGACGGCGTGGAGCGCACGGTGACCATCCGCAAGGAAGAAGGCCGCGATTTAGGTCTCAACTTCGAAACATATCTCATGGACGAGATGCACACCTGCGCCAACCACTGCGTGTTCTGTTTCGTGGATCAGATGCCCCCCAACATGCGCCCTTCCCTCTACATCAAGGACGATGACGAGCGCATGAGCTTCCTCTTGGGCAACTATACCACCCTTACCAATCTCTCTGAGCGTGAGGCGCAGCGCATTATCGACCTGCACATCAGCCCCATCAACGTCTCCGTCCATGCAACGGACGATGCCCTCCACTGCAAGATGCTGGGCAACAAGCAGGCAAGCCGCTCTCTTGAGTATATGCGTGCTTTTGGTAAGGCGGGCATTGTGATGAACGGTCAGATCGTGGTATGCCCCGGCTGGAACGATGGCGATGCTCTGCGGCAGACGTTGAGCGACCTCATGGAGATGAACTTCGCCGCCTGCTGCCTCGTACCTGTGGGCATCACCAAGTATCGCAAGGGTCTTGCAAAGCTCGCCCCCGTGACGAAGGAATCGGCAGGTGCCATCATCGACATTGCCGAGGAGTTCGGCGCGAAAGCCCTTGCCGAGCGTGGTACGCGGATGTTTTTCTGCGCCGATGAGCTGTTCTTGAAGGCTGAGCGCCCCCTCCCCGATGGGGAGTACTATGAGGGCTATCGCCATTTGGAAAACGGCGTGGGTCTCCTGCGTTCCCTGGAAGAGGAATTTATGTCGGCGCTGAAGTACGCCGAGCTTGAAAAAAATCCCACCCCCTTCACCATCGCCACAGGCGTGGCGGCAGCCCCCTTCCTCGCAGAGCTGCTGGAGAAGGCAAAAGAGAAATTCCCCCAGCTGCAGGGCGAGGTCATCGCGGTGAAGAACGACTTCTTCGGTCACACCATCGATGTCGCCGGCCTTGTAACGGGACAAGATATTGCCGCACAGTTAAAAGATAAGATGACGGGCAAGCGCGTGCTGATCCCCATCCACATGCTGCGCCACGGCGAGACGGTGTTCCTCGATGACTACACCGTGGAGCGCCTCAGCGCAGAGCTAGGTGTCCCCGTACAGGTAAGCGGCGCTGACGGCGGCGAATTACTGGATCTGATGTTAGAAATGGAGTGAATGAGCTATGGCAAAGCCTTTGATTGCTATCGTGGGTCGCCCCAATGTGGGTAAATCCATGCTGTTTAATAAGCTGATCGGTCAGCGTCTGTCCATCGTGGAGGACACCCCCGGTGTCACCCGCGACCGCATTTACGGTGAGGGCGAGTGGCTGGGCCGCAAGTTCCGCTTGGTGGACACGGGCGGTATCGAGCCCAGCACCGATAACCAAATTCTCGCCTTCATGCGCGAGCAGGCACAGATCGCCATCGACAACGCCGATGTGATCGTGTTCGTCACCGACATTAAGACGGGTATGACCGCCTCCGATCAGGAGGTGGCAGGCATGCTGCAGCGCTCCAAGAAGCCCATTGTGCTGGCAGTGAACAAGATGGATGCCACAGGTCACATTAACCCCGACTTCTACGAGTTCTATAACCTCGGTCTCGGCGATCCTGTGGCAGTATCCGCTGTCCACGGTCACGGTACTGGCGACCTGCTGGACGAGTGCTTTAAGTACTTCCCCGATGAGGTGGAAGAGGATGAGGATGATGATGTCATTCAGGTGGCCATCATCGGTAAGCCCAACGTGGGTAAGTCCTCCCTCACCAACCGCATCCTCGGTGAAGAGCGCGTCATCGTCAGCAACGTGGCAGGCACCACCCGCGATGCCATCGACAGCTATTTCGAAAATGAGCACGGCAAGTATAACTTCATCGATACTGCTGGTATGCGTAAGAAGTCCAAGGTGGACGACAACATTGAGAAGTACAGTGTCCTCCGCGCCACCATGGCCATTGATCGCAGCGATGTGTGCCTTATTATGATCGATGCCAACGAGGGCGTGACGGAGCAGGATACCAAGGTGGCAGGTCTCGCCCACGAGGCGGGCAAAGCCTCCATCATCGTGGTGAATAAGTGGGACTCCATTGAGAAGGACGATAAGACCATGGATCGCATGCGTGAGGAGATCCGCCGCGATTTGAGCTTCATGCCCTACGCTCCCATTTTGTTCATCTCTGCGCTGACGGGTCAGCGCGTCCCCCGCCTCTTCGAGCTTATTAACTACGTCAACGATCAGGCCGCCATGCGCATCACCACGGGTATGCTCAATAACGTGCTGACCGATGCCCAGACCCGCGTGCAGCCCCCCTCTGATAAGGGCAAGCGCCTGAAGATCTACTACATGACCCAGGTGGGCGTGAAGCCGCCCCACTTCGTGGTGTTCTGCAATGAAAAGAAGCTCTTCCATTTCTCCTACCGCCGCTATTTGGAGAATCAGATCCGTTCCGTGTTCGGTCTGGAGGGTACACCTGTCATCATGACGGTGCGCCAGAAGGGAGAGGACGATAAATGAGACTGATTGGCGCACTGCTGCTGATGGGATTGATCGTCATGCTTCTGGGTTATTTTCTGGGCTGTCTCAACGGCTCGGTGCTGATTTCCCACTTTGTGGTGCGGGATGATGTGCGCAGCCACGGCAGCGGCAACGCGGGCCTTACCAACTTTTACCGCACCTACGGCGCACGGTACGCATTAGGCGTGATCGCGCTGGACATGGGCAAGACGGCAGTCGCTTGTCTGTTGGGCGGCTTTCTCTTCCAGTATTTCACAGGTGCCAGAGTGTTGGGTGTACTGTTGGCAGGTCTCGGTTGCTCCTTAGGTCACATCTTCCCTGTTTTCTTCGGCTTTCGCGGCGGTAAGGGCATCCTCTGCGGCGGTACGCTGCTGTGGTTCATCGACTGGCGCGTAGGTCTCGTGGCGTGGATTCTCTTTGCCCTTTTGTGGCTTACCACCCGCTACGTTTCCCTCGGCTCGGTGGCAGCTACTGCCAGCGCACCTATCACCACCTTTTTCGTCTTTGACCACGACCCCCTCTATACCATTTTGTGCCTTATTTTGGCGGCGCTCGTCATCTGGTGTCACCGCGGCAATATCGTCCGTCTCATAAAAGGAACAGAGAACAAGTTCCAGTGGCACAAAGGCCCTCCGAAAGAGAAAGGAGATAACGAATGAAACACAATAACGTACGGCAAGTGCTCTTCCCCATCCTTGCCGCGCTGATTTGGGGTACTGCGTTTGTAGCGCAGGATATGTCCGCCGATGTGATCGACACCTTTACCTTCAACGCATTGCGCTCCTACATCGCCGTTGTGGTGCTGCTGATCATCATCTTTATCTTCGATAAAGTCAAGAAGGACAAGCCCATCGTGACGGAGGCGCAGAAGAAGATCAATCGCAAAAACCTGCTCATCGGCGGTTTCTGCTGCGGTACAGCGCTGGCTGTGGCCTCCAACTTCCAGCAGGCAGGCATTGCCGCAGGTACGGAGGCAGGCAAGGCAGGCTTTTTGACCGCCCTCTATGTGGTGCTGGTGCCCCTGTTCGGTCTGTTCTTTAAGCGGAAAGTCTCCCTCCCTGTGTGGATCGCTGTGGTGCTGAGCGTTGCCTCTCTCTACCTCCTCTGCATTAAGGGTGAGTTCTCCCTCGCTATGGGCGATCTGCTGGTGCTGGTGTGCGCCGTGTGCTTTGCTATCCACATTCTTGTCATCGACCACTTTACCGCCACGGTGGAGGGCATCAAGCTCAGCTGCGTGCAGTTCTTTGTAGCCGCCGTGTGGGCAACGATTGCCAAGGTCGTCTGCGCCATCCTCGGCGCTAATGGCATCGGCGACACCTCCGTTGTCACCTCCATCTTCGCCATGCCCGATTGGTCCGGCATCCTCGCCTGTGCCCTTCCCATCCTCTATGTGGGTATTTTCTCCTCCGGCGTTGCTTACACGCTGCAGATCTTGGCACAGAAGGGCTCTAACCCCACTGTGGTCACCATTCTTCTGAGCCTCGAGAGCGTATTCGCCGTCATCGCAGGCGCTATTATCCTGCATCAGCAAATGACGGGCCGTGAGTACCTCGGCTGCGTCCTCATGATGGTCGCCGTCATTTTGGCGCAGATCCCCAACCCCTTCGAGAAGAAGAAAGTAAAGGCGTAGGTCAATACATAGCAAAACTCCACCCGTGAGGGTGGAGTTTTGTATTAGTTCATTCGGGCTTGTTTTCTTTGTCTGCTTTCTTCAAGAAATAGAATCCAATCGCTTCGCATGTTGCGAAGATGAATATCACCATCATAGCGCGGGCAATAATTGCGCCAGTGTCCTCAAAGGTGTTGGATAGCCGCCATGGGGGATAGACGATGATATCAACATTCAGCACTAGAAGAAGGGCAAGAATAATGGGAATAATCACAAAGAAAGTGCCAATTTTATGTGCCTTTTTCATATTTTACTCCACGATTAAGCTGGCAACAACGCATACTCACCATACTGTGGAATCCTTGCTACATAGGTATTTTCAGAAAGAACTTGATTC
>CAYTOO010000089.1:0-6642 GCA_964439545.1 uncultured Oscillospiraceae bacterium
GCGCTGCTGCTGGTCAAGCCCATCTACTCCGACAGCAGCACCTTCAAGTTCTGGTATGAGCTGATCGCCCTGATCTTCAACTTTGCCTGCGCCATCGTGTTGATGGCAAAGTACTGGAAGAAGATGTCTCCTGTGAATCTGAAGAAGGACGGCATTGTGATTTTTGCGATTCCTGCGGTCCTGCATCTGTATGACATTATTGTCGGCTTCGGTCTGGGCATCAAGCAGAGCTATATTCCCGTTGTGGTGTTCACCGTGATCCATATGGCATATCTGTTCGTGATCTACCGCAAATCCAAAAAAGCTGTTTCCAGTTTAGCAAAGTAAGGTGGATCAAGTCGCAGAGCATGCCATATATCAAAGCCGCCAAAACAGTCAAGGGTAAAGATGAACGTCTCCGCGCTCTTGACAGTTTCCCTTGTCTTTGCTGCATGATAGGCAGGAGGGAGCAAGCAGATATATCGCTTGACCCTCTGTGTATTATGGGGTGGAAATTCACTATTTCCGCGCCCTGTATGGGCTTGAAACTGTGGGTAGTGAATATTTTATGCTCTGCTCCTCAAAAAGCCGACCTACGTTGAAAGAAGCTTCAAAACGAACATAAAAACAGCGTGTGCCGCAAGCCTTGCAGTACACGCTGTTCTCGTTGGTTGTCTATGCTTTCTTATCCGGCACCACCTTACGGGCTTTCTTTTTTTGCTTAATAGTCCACTTTCATGAGGCACAAGCCCTCGGGCGGCGCAGTAGGGCCTGCCTGCTTACGGTCACGGGAGGCTAAGATCTCGGCGGCTTTCTCGCTGGGCCAGTAGCCGCGGCCGATCTCCAGCAGCGTGCCAACCAAGATACGCACCATGTTCTGCAAAAAGCCGTTGCCGTGGAAGGTGAAGGTGATGCGGTCCTTTCGCTGTTCGATCACGATGCTGTCCACAGTGCGGACGGTAGATTTTTTCATGCGAGGGTTGCCGCAAAAGGCGGCGAAGTCGTGCTCGCCCTCCAGATCCGCGGCGGCGCGGCGCATGGCCTCCACATCGGGGACATAGGGGAGAATGGTGACATATTTTCGGTCAAAGACAGGCTTTACCTCGCCCACATGGACGGTGTAGCGGTAGGTCTTCCCGATGGCTTTATAGCGGGCGTGGAAGCGGGGAGCACAGGGCTTCACCTCACGTACGGCGATGGCATCGGGGAGGTAGCGGTTCATATAGTCGCGGATATCCTCGGGACTCTCCTTCACATCCAGCACGGCGTTGGCCACCATGGCGCGGGCGTGGACACCAGCATCGGTGCGGCCTGCGCCGATGATCTCCACAGCCCTTCCTTGTAGACGGGAGAGGACGGACTCCAGCTTGCCCTGGATGGTCTCGCGGTCGGGCTGGCGCTCCCAGCCGTAAAAACGAGTGCCATCATAGGCAATGGTGAATTTATAGTTTTGCTCCATAGGACATGCTCCCTTCGGCGGCTTGATTCTTCCTTGTCATTTTAGCGTAATTGGAAAGAAAAAGCAACTGCGAGAGAAAAAGAGTGGAAAGCGGCGGCAAAATATGATATAATGGCAGCGATGTGAAAATCCCCTTTTGGAGGTAGAGAGATGAAGCTGTTTTGGTACAACATCAAGGAAATGACGACGGAGGAATACGATGCTGCGATGGCCATGATGGGCGCGGAGCGCCGCCGCCGCATCAGCGATTTCCCCGCTGAGGATGACCGTAAGCGCAGCGCCGCAGGAGAACTGCTGCTGCGCCGTGCACTGGGCGAGCATTTGGGCGTGAGCGCCGAGGCTGCACCTCTCATCTGGGAGGACAGCGGCAAGCCCGCAGCCGGGGCTGAGGGCGTGTATGTCAGTGTCAGCCACAGCGGCCCGTGGGTGCTGTGCGCGCTGGGCGAGAAACCTTTGGGCGTGGATGTGGAAGTGATTCGCGGTGCGGATCAGAAGTTCATGGCACGAGCTTGCTCTGAGGCGGAGATGTCCTATATCAACTTCGGCCGTGAGGGCTGCTATCATCGCTTCTGGGAGTGCTGGACGGCAAAAGAGGCGCTGTTCAAGGTGACGGGTAAGGGCCCGCTGCTCTCCTTGAGCCGCTTGGCGCTGCCCCAGAATGTGGCATTGCGCTATACGGAGATGAATGGCTGCGCCGTGACTGTGGCGCTGAGCCTGTAAAACTTGTGAGATTGCATAAAAATCATCCTTTGGCTCTGCTAAAGGATGATTTTTTGCCGTTTTCAGGTGATTGTTTACACTTTTTCCTTTTCTTTTTTCGGGAAAGATGGTATATTATAGTGTAATGTTTTTCTATCTACGAAGGAGAATCCCTATGAGAAAATATATGACCCTTATGCTTATCCTGGTCGCTATGGCAGCCTGCCTGTCGGGCTGCGGTCGAGGAGATAAGGCGCCGGTTGAGGACGCGGTGGCCGATGAGGCCGTTGTGGACAATGTGCTGGCGGAGAACAACATGGTACCTACGGAAGATACTCTCTCCCTTTTGCAGTATTGCGACGGTGCCATTACCCTGCGCTTTTCTCTGGAAGAGGGCGGAGAAAAATGGGTGTGGGTAGATGAGCCCACTTTCCCGCTGGACGGTACCAAAGTCGATGAGATCATCACGGCATTGAAGGAATTGGGGCAGCTGCAGAATGCACCTGCTGCCGAAGATCTGGAGGTATATGGACTCAGTGATCCTCAGAAGTATCTGATGCTGAAGGGCGAGACAGTGGATGGCGTGATGTATATCGGCGATCAGGCGGAGGACGGCTCTTGGTACGCCTCCATTGAGGGATATGACTCGGTGTTTGTTCTTCCCGATGCTTTCGTACAACTCCTCAGCCGCAGCGTCTACGATATGGTAGTCCTCCCTGTGCTGCCCACCTTTACCGCGGAGAATCTTCTCAGTGTAACGGTGGAGAGCGGCGAGGGGCGCGTCTATATGCATCAGGCGGAGGGACAGTGGAACAGCACAAGCGAACAGGTAGTATCCCGTGCCGAAGAGGTAGTCAAAACCCTCTCTTCCATGAGTTTGAGCAAATGTTTCGATTTTCTTCCCTCGAAGCAGGCGCTGAATCTCACGGGCTTTTCCTCTCCGACGGCCACCATTACGGTGGAATATCTCAACTCTGTGAATGTGGAGTCTTCCTTTGCTCTGACACTGGGCGCTCTGCGCAGTGCAGAGGAGGGGTATTACGTTACCATCAACGATGACAGCACCATTTATCTCATCCCCTCTACGCAGGTCTCTTCCCTGCTGGTGCTGCTGATTTACGCAAAGTAATATGCGAATTTTGATCGTTGAAGATGAGGTGCGCTTGGCGGACACGCTGCGCCGCCTGCTGCACCGCGAGGGCTATACCGCCGACGTATGTCACGATGGGGCGGAGGGCCTGGATAACGCATTGAGCGGTATTTATGACCTGATGATCCTGGATGTGATGCTGCCAAAGATGGATGGTCTCACGCTGCTGCGGGCACTGCGGGGACAGGGCAGCACTGTACCTGTGCTGCTGCTGACGGCAAAGAGCGAACTGCAGGATCGCGTGACGGGTCTCGACAGCGGCGCAGATTATTATCTCACCAAGCCCTTTGAGCCGGAGGAGCTGCTGGCCTGCATCCGCTCCCTGCTGCGCAGAGGTGAAGGCACTGCTGCTACCGAGGCGCTGCAATGGGAGGATATCTCCCTGGAGCAGGGGACATTTCAGCTGTTGTGCGGCGGACGGAGCGTACGTTTGAGCCGCAAGGAATATGATCTGATGGCACTGCTGCTGCAAAACGGGCAGCAGGTGGTATCGAAGGAGCAGATCCTGCTGAAGGTGTGGGGCTACGACTCTGAAGCCGAGGAAAACAGCGTGGAGGTCTATATCTCCTTCCTGCGCCGTAAACTCTCCCATCTTCACTCTCGCGTGCGTATCAAGACACTGCGTCTGGTGGGCTACTGTTTGGAGGTAGGGGAATGATCAAAAAACTGCGAAAAAAAGTGATGGGACTGACGGTACTGTTTGTGGCTGTTTTGCTGTCTGCGGTACTTCTGTCCCTCTTTTTCTCGGCGCGAGGGACCATTACCCAGCGCAGCACGCAGCAATTGCAAGCGGCGCTGCAGTTCGGCGTGGAACGGGCGGAAACCCCTTGTTTTATTGCAGAGGTGCTGCCCAGCGGCACGGTACGTGTATCAGGCAGCAACTACTATAACCTAAATGACCACGAGGCCCTTTCTGAGGCCGTAGAAGCCGCTATGAGCAGCGGTTTGCGGCAGGGGGTATTGCGTCAGCAGGGACTGCGGTTTTGCCGTCAGGACGGGCTTTTAACGGTGCGTATCGCCTTTATGGACAGTTCTTTTGAACAGGACACCTTGCGCTCGTTGACCCTTGCAGGCGCGCTCCTGTTCGCTGCAGCACTGGCTGTGGTGGCGGCTCTCGGCTGGTTGCTGGCGGGGTATATCACGCGGCCTGTAGAGAGGGCGTGGAAGCGGGAACGACAGTTCCTTGCCGATGCGAGCCATGAGCTGAAAACACCGCTGACGGTGATTTTGTCGTCTTCTGCACTGCTGGAAGAGACGGCAGATGATGAGCAGCAGCCCTATGTGGAAAATATCCGCGCAGAATCCCAGCGGATGAGATCGCTGGTGGAGGATATGCTGACACTGTGGCGCACAGAGGAGACAAAGCCTACACTTGTTTCCACTTCCCTTTCAGAAGTGGTGACGGAAGCGGTGCTGCGGTTTGAGCCGGTGGCTTTTGAGGCAGGGCATGCGCTGCACTATGACATTGAGAACGAGCTGAGCTTGATGGGTCAAGAGGAAACTTTGCGGCGGTTGGTGAATATCCTGCTGGACAACGCTGTGAAATACGCCGCGCCTAATACGGCGGTAAAACTGACGCTGGATAAGGTGGGAAAGCAGGCGGTCTTGGCGGTAGAGAATGAGGGAGAACCCATTCCCCCTGAGAAATTGCAGCATATCTTTGACCGTTTTTATCGGGCAGACGAATCCCGCGGTGAGGCAAAGGGCTTCGGACTCGGCTTGGCCATTGCCCAGGAAATCGTGCGGGGACATCGGGGAACGATTGCTGCCCGCAGCGATGAGTGCTCTACAGTGTTTACGGTGACGCTGCCGCTTCAATAGACATACTGTTGTTGGAGAGACTTTCACAATTTTGAGGGAGGATATATCTATGGCAAAGCTTGAAATGACGCTCACGGGGGATTTTGACCAGCTCCTTAGAAAAATTGAGAAAGGCATTGGAGAGGGCAGCGTTTCCGCCACCTTAGAAGCTTGCAGCGATTTCAGTTCCAACGGGGCAAGGTGCAGCGTGCGGGTATTTGAGCGCTACAGCTATGCCGGCGGAAACCGCGTCAGCCTCAATGTGATACTGTTTCAAGGCGCAGATGGGGAGATACATCTCTCTGCCATCACCTCCGGCGGCTCACAGGCAGTCTTCTTCAAAATTAACACCTGGGGTGAAGAAGCTTTCCTCGATAAGTTAAGGGAGATTCTCTGATTCCTATGATAAAAGACCGTGTATCCCACGATACACGGTCTTACTTTTTATTCTTTTTGGGGACTCACGTTGGCGAGGTAGACGCAGACCAAGATGATGGCAACGCCGAGGAACTGGAACAGGCCAAAGGGCTCATGGAGCAGCAGAACACCTGCCAGCACGCTGACCACGGTGGTCACATTGCTGAAGAGCGAGGTCTCAGACACGCTCAGATGGGCGTTGGCGAAGTTGAGAAGGAAGTAAGCCACCACGGAGGAGACGATGCCCAGATACAGCACGGCAGCCCAGAAGCCGCTGCTCTGCAAAGCGGGAAGGAAGGTCTCCGCCATATGACCTGCGCCCTGCACCAGAGAGGCGGGGATGAACACCACCATGCCAACGGTGAACATGACATAGGTCACCTCGAAGGGGGTGAAGCGGGTGGCAGCCTTGTGGCTGAGGGTGTAGTAGCCTGCATCGGCGGCAACTGTCAGCAGCAGGAACAGCAAACCCAAAGGAGATACGGCAGTTTCGCCGCCCATGTAGATAAGGGCAACGCCGCCAATGCACAGCAATGCGCAGATCACCTGACGACGGCGGACAGACTCATGGAGCACCAGCACATCCATCACAATGCAGGCGATGGGAACAACGGCGATAATGGTACCTGCCACAGCGGAGGAGGTATAGAGGATACCGTAGTTTTCAAAGATGAAGTACAGCACGGGCTGAACAATGCCCAGCGCCAGTAACGGCAGAATGTTCTTACCCTTCAAAGAGAAGACGAAGAGGGGTTTGCCGCGGAATTTGCCCACCAAGGCGTTGGCAACGAGCACCAGGGTCATGGCGACAAAAGCAGTGGTGAAGCGGAAGGCCAGCAACACCGTAGGCGGTGCTACATCCAGCGCAAGGCGGGAGAACATGAAACTTAGACCGAAGATAATTGCGGCGCACAGTGCCGCCAAGAGGCTGGGAAGGCGCTTCTTTCCCATAGGCATGGAGCATCCCTCGTTTCTAAAGAAATAGATAAAAAAAGAAAGCGCTGCGTGGCAGCGCTTTCTTTTGGAGCTGATAACCAGATTCGAACTGGTGACCTCATCCTTACCAAGGATGCGCTCTACCGACTGAGCTATATCAGCATTTGGCGACCAAGAAGGGGCTCGAACCCTCGACCTCCAG